>CAZCDQ010000037.1:0-24963 GCA_964497605.1 uncultured bacterium | reverse complement strand
ATAATACTGGACATTCACAATTGGTTGCTTAAATTAAACTTTTGACTGTCGAGTTCTTTAATTCAAGCTGTTTTTCGCATAAAAGCATAAAACCGGATGGGGTGATGTCAGCCAGATATCCATATACCTCGCCTGATATTCTGTCGAATACAGCCAGATTGTAAACCAGGCCGACCCTTTTTTCTTTTCTTTTATCTTTGATATCTTCTTTGTACATACTTTGTACATAATTTATACTTTCCGAAAATGTAAACGTATACTTCCCCCTAATACAGTAACTATAATTATAAGAGATATTATATTTTGCGCAACTTTTTTTACCTAAACACATTCGCCGTATTTTGTGTGCCGGTATATTGGAATTGCATGCACATAAGCCAGGATATATAGAACATACGGTTTTGAGAATTTCATATACGTAAACGTTCGATAATAGGCTGATGCCTGTATTACTTTCAGTTCCGCCGTCCCGATGAAAATATTCCCTTGAGCTGTCCGATATCGCCCTCGAATGTCAGGCTGTCGAGTAAAAGGGCGCCTTCGTAGGTATGCCGCGGCGATCCGACCTCGATGCTCAATTCGCCGTTATCGAACGAAAGATCCTCGACCGTGCGGAACCGTCCGAAATGTCCCGTCTTGAAATAGGATACAAACGAACCGTCGTTTCGGTGAAATATCTCGAAAGCAAACCGGGTGGTTCCCCGATCCTCAAGTTTTATCTTTCCTGTACAACCGGCGACTTTTTTACCGTAGACCCTGCTCATTGTGCGCGAAACGCATCCCGTATTCAGACATGTTATGCAGAATAAGCAGAGGAAAATTGCCCATTGTATGCGGAAACGTGTTCTCATTACAGCTCCTTTATTTTTTAAAACGAACATTCGGTTTTTCGAGAACCTCCGGATTGAGCACGTTTTTCGGGAGATTCCCTTTCAGAATCGATTTGATATCGTCCATGATCATATATCGTATGTCCCATCCGCCCTCTTCGCTGTACCACGCGAGATGCGGCGTTAAAAGCACATTGTCCATCCCGAGCAGTTCGTATTTTGAAAGCGGCGGCTCGTATGGATGGACATCGATACCCGCCCCGGCGATCGCACCGTTCCGCAGCGCGTCCGCGAGATCGGGGACGTTGATGATGCCTGCCCGCGATGTATTGACCAGAATCGCAGACTTTTTCATCAGCCGGATAGTTTCCCTGTTGAACATGCGGCGGGTTTGATCGGTCACCGGTACATGAACGGTAACAATATCGGACCGTCCAAGCAGTTCCTCGAGCGATGTATGGACAATATTCAGCTCTTTCAGCGTTTCCGGCGGCAGATACGGGTCGCAGACCAGGATATTCATACCGAACGACTGCATTTTCCTGAGAACATGTCTCCCGATATTGCCGCAGCCGATAATGCCCAGCGTTTTTCCCGCCATGCGGTAGACCGGATATATGTCGTCCATGATAAGTTTACCGTGCTCGATCACCTTATCAAATGTCTTGAATTGTATCCGTATCTTTCGGTACGCGGCGAGCATAAGCATAATCGCCTGCTCGGCAACGTCCTCACTCGACGCGGTCGGTTGGTTTGCGCATACAATGCCGTGCTCAGTTGCAGTGTTCACATCCAGATTGTCATACCCGATACCGTGCCTGATAATGACCTGAACGCGATCGAGACGGCCGATGACCTCGGCGGAGAATTTCGCCATGTTCACAAGAATGATATCGGCATCACCGACATTGCGGACAATTTCATCGGGCCCGGATTCTTTCATTTGATAGGAATGGAAATCGATACCGAGTTTACGGCATTCGTTTTCCTCCCACGCAAGGTCGTGCTCGATATAGTCGGTTATTTTAAATATTATTCGTTCACTCACTGTCGATTACTCAAATAATTATTTCAACGTTCCTGCAGTATTCATTTATTATATTAAAAATCACAGCCTTTTACTATTATTATTTTTGACGAATGACATGTATCGCGCGGTTCAATAAAAAATACCGATTCAGCTGACACCGTGGAAAATACCGGATAGCAATGAAATATTTCTAATAGTAATTGACTTTTCGTATGAAAACCGTACTTTATTTTTGTGCGGTACAATTTTCGGCAGCACATTGTACCGGCATAGGTCAATATGACATATATTTTATCTTATAGACATCACAAAGGAGTGTCAGTTATGAAGCGTTATCCGGTATTGATCACAGCGGTATGCGCCGTCCTCGTTATTATCTCGTTGAACGTTCAGGCCGAAACCGTGCTTGAACCGTTTTTTTATAACGAGAACTTCGAGGATAGAAGTCTCGGCGCCTGGGCGTCGTATCCGCTTTGGCAGGATACTGCATACGATCCGAATTTCAGAGTCAACGAGATCGTGCCCGGCGATACGAATATTTCAGTCGTACAGAAAGTCACGCCCTATACCAATGTCGATAATTACGGCGGCGCGCAGAAACTGTTCGACGCATATCTTGTGCCGGGTTCCTCGATCACACTGCGGTATTATCTGAAATCGAACCAGCCGTTCGAGTTTTTAAAAGTCCGTCTCGCCGCTGGCGATGACGGTAAGGTCGATTTCACTGTGCCCAACCCAGTCATAAACCGCTGGGAGTGGATCACGGTGACATTCGCCGATTTTATCCGCCAGAACCCCGGGCTTGCGGGGAACGGCCGGATCACGGTCAATGCGTTGGCTGTACTCGCGAAACTGCCCGATGCCGATCCCGCGATGCCGTTTTATATCGGGCTCGACGATATCACAATGAAAGCGGCCCGTGCGGCAGCATTTACATTTGCCGAGCCGGCGGTTTACAAACTCCCCGAATGGAAACCGTATATCCCGCAAAAGCATTATTACCGCGGCGACACATTCACTTTGCGGGGGCGTTGGCCGGTGGACGCGGGGAAAGTGACTCTTACCCTTGCATCATTCACCGAAAAGGAGAAAACGCTTGAGACGGCAAATCTGAGAAAACGCGGCGATATGTGGACGCTCGAAAAACTTTCGCTCGATTATCCCGAGGGACTGTATCTCGCGACGCTTGACGCCTATGACGGCGATGAACTTCTATCCATAACCGAGTTTACCATTCACATTGCTCCGGAAAATATCGGCGGAACACATCCACGTCTCTGGTTCGACAGCGAATCGAAACAACGTCTCGAAGAACGCCTTCAGAGCGGACGCTTCAAAAGCGTTTATGAAAGCATTGCCACAAACGCTGCACGGCAGCGCGAGCGTGTGCCCGTCGACGAACTCATTTTCGATCTCGATCAATTTCCCGACGAAACATGGCTGCCCACCTGGTCGGCATGGGGTGAGCATATCTATCCGACCGGTGACGCCGTCTACTGGAATGCGCTCGCATATTCGTTCCACGGTGACCTTACTGCCGGTGAATATGTAAAAGATGTGATAATCAAGCTCGCAAAATTCGACAATTGGACCCATCCATGGCAAACAAAACGAGGCAGATACTCGGAGCACCGCTCGGGATCGTGGGCGCATCGCATCGCGTTGGGATACGATCTGGTATACGACCTCATGGATGAGTACGAGCGGGAGCTGGTCCGAAAGGCCATGTTCGACAATGTAGTTATGGGAGCGCATACTACCTATGTGGTCAACAATAACATAACCTGCAATACCTCGAACTGGATTGCACACATTGCGGGTGCCTCGATGATGATTCAGTCGGCGATATTTGGAGACGGTCCCGATGTCGAATATCTGGAGCCGTACTTTACCGGCGCTGCGTTCAAACTCTACGAACATATCGAGCGGACGGTCGATACGGACGGTGCTTGGAGTGAAGGATATGGCTACAACAGCTATACGTTCAGAACGCTCTGCCAGAGTATGCCCTCGATTCTGAATGTATTCAATATCGACATGTCGGAACCGCTGAACGGCACCTACAAAGAATACATCTGGGCAGGGCCGATTAAGAATAAAACGTATTTCTATTACGGCGACTCCGGGGGTGATCTCGGGCAAATATCGCAATGGGCGTGGCTTCTGGACCGCAACAACGACCCGCTTCTCGGCTGGTTTTATAACTACCTTAAACGAGGCGAGACATTCTATGATGTAATGTTCGAGACAGAAAATGTGGCCATGGATGATCCGTTCGATGAGAATCCGGTCAAAGCGTTCCGCGGTGTTGGGACGACTGTGTTTAAAAGTGGATGGGAACCGGACGATTTCATTTTTGTCATGCGAACCGGCTCGTTTTTCAATCATCAGCATCTCGACCAAGGATCGTTCTGGCTGTCCGACCGCGGCAGCCTGTTCATCGAAGAGCGTCATGGCAGCACCTATTATGACGATCCCTTTTATCAGCCGTGGTACACCCAGCCGGTCGCGCATTCGACCATTCTTATCGACGGCAACCACCAGAGCCAGCGGGTCGGCGATCACCGAAATTTCGCAGCCGGTTTCGAAGACTATGCGGATATTGTGCAGTTCCTCGACGGTACAAACGCGGCATTTACCTCCGGCGATATCGGTCGGCTGTACTGGGGCAAGGTTAAATCTCTCAAACGGAATGTGCTGTATCTGAAACCGCGTACACTGCTCATGCTTGATACGGCGGTACCTGCGGATATCGACAGAGATGTGACCCTCCTCTATAATACTCTCCGGCTCGATGATATCACCGCGGGAGATGAAGTTTCGACAATATCCAAGGACGGCAATGTGCTGCACATCAACCATCTCTATCCGGAGCATCTGGCAGTCGAATCAGTCGAGACACCTCATTATCTGAATACGCTGTGCAACGAAAAACCGCTCCAAAAGGAGGGTATGCTTACAGTCACCGCACGGACGAACAGGCGACCGCTTGTTATGGCGAACCTTCTTACAACAACCGGCGGCGGCGCACCCGACATCGAATACACACCAAGTGACGGATTTATCTCCGGCAGGGCGAACGGTACGCCGTTCGTTTTTTCAACCAATCCCGGCATGATGTATACATTGAATAGTGTCACAACCGATGCGGCGGCGGCGACTGCCGAGGGCGGCACGGTATTTGCCGCGCTGTGCACGACATTGCTGCAGGATGGAAGGCTGATATTCGAATCCGGCGACCCGATGACATTCGAGCTATCTCCCGCAGGTATGAAATATTCACGGTGCGGCGAGGGACAGGTGTCGATCGGTGTTTCACAGGAACCGTCCGAAGTGATGATTAACGGTGAAAACGTGCCGTTCGAGTATGACATAGAACGCAGTGTTGTGAGAGTGAACCTTCCAGCAGGAGAGGGTATGGTGGAATGTTTAATGGATAACGATGCCGATTCTGAAATTTTTCCGCATGGTTTATTCCATTGATGTAATGATGGATTATTACAAGGAAACGATTATGTCCCGCGGGACATTCGCCATCATCCTTACAGCATTGACTGTAACAGCTCCCGGTATATGTAATGCCGCTGGCAGATAGTGTTTCACACGAAAAATCATGGTTGAAAAACGCTGACACGCGCGACTACGCTTTGAATATTTTTTGCGGGCGTGTAAAATCAGGGCCGGATCAAAAAGACAGAAACTAAATTCAGGGAGTATGTCATAACAGAAGCGCTCAAATATAACAATCCGCCGACAGTGATTGTAGGCGGACTCGAAAAAAAATAGGCATTCATACCAGAATAGCTTTCAGGAGGATAAAAAATATGAAAAAAAGATCGATAATTGCCGCAGTATGCTGGATTGTTATGCTTGCGGCAAATCACGGTATCCCTGCGGCCCAGGAATTTACATCTGATATGTTTGTCTCGCACAAGGCGCTGGGCTCTATCGGATTGTATGCGAATGACGGCACCCACAAAGCCACGATTAACGTCGGCCCAAATCCTCACGAAATGGTACTCTCTCCGGACGGTACAACCATCTATGTCACCGACAACGGTGTAATGCGTTGGACTGATACCGCGGACGGCGGTAATACGATTTCGATTGTCGATGTAGGCACGTTGAAAAAGATCGGTGAGATTTCCACCGGGAAATTCCGCCGTCCTCACGGCATCGATCTCGACCCGTCAACCGGCCTCATCGCGGTGACCTGTGAAAAACCGGACCGGTTGCTCCTGATCGATCCTGTTCGTAGAAAAGTACTTCGCGATTATCCGGCCGGCGGCACGACCGCGCATAATGTCATCCTCGACGACGGTGCGATATGGGCCTATGTCACCAATATCACCTCGAACAATGTCTGTGCGGTCAATCTGTATTCCGGTGAATCGGTCTCGATTCCGGTCGGCGAGGAGCCGCAGGACGGCGTATTCTCTCATGACGGCACGAAACTCTATATAGCCTGCGCGGACGGCGTGAGCATCATCGATGTCGCCGCACAGAAAGAAATCGGCACAATGGGCGGCGGCTGTGTCCGCATCGACATCACACCGGACGGCAGACAGGTTGTCACCGCCTCACGGCCCGCGAAAGTTGAATTCATCGATCCGTTTGCACGGCGAGTGCTTGGGAGCATTGAGCTTCCCGGCGACCCGTTCTCGCTTTCGATCTCCCCCGACGGCAAATTCGCATTTACCGGCGCGGAGGAGGTAAACGAGTTCTATGTCATCTCTATTGCGGACCGTAAAGTAATCCGCAGCCTGAAAACCATTGAGGGCGCACATCCCGACCCGGTGATCGAAATCCCGGCGCGGTAAGCGACAATTTTTTGCAGAGGCAATAGAATGAAATTTTCGTCGATAAAATTAGCAGCTGCCGTCGTTTTTCTGATGCTGACAGCGCACATTGCCCTATACGCTCAGGAAACCTCATTCACCGAACATCTCATCGACTCATTCCCCGGCGGGTACAAGATCGCGGTGGCCGATCTCAATGCGGATAGTAAACCCGACATCATCGGGCTTTCCACCAATCCGGCGAATCTTGTCTGGTACGAAAATCCCTCGTGGCAGAAGTATGTCATCACGACTGAGACGGTCGAGAACATCGACCCCGCGGTTGCTGATATCAAAGGTGACGGGCGTCTCAATATTGTTGCCGTTGGCTCGGCAACCCGTAATAATAAATGGTATGAGAATAAGGGAGCGCAATAGCAGTTTTTTTGGCATTAAACATACAACACATTTAAAACAAAGGAGAAACAGCTATGGATTTCAAAACATGTATCGCTGCTGCGGTTTTGATCGGTTTTCTCTATCCACATGCGGCCGCCCAGAATTTGGACGGCACTCCCTATACGCCGGGTGTGGACGCCAACATCGACATGTATATGGGAAGCTGGAAAGAATCCATGCCCCGTCACACGCACGGTTCCCTTATCGAGCGAGACATTCTCACAAAAGGCAATCCCTCGAATCCATCATCGCGCGGAGCGGTTCTCAAGTATGTCAACCGGTTTGTCTATGCGACACTCGAACCGCATGCTATGACCACACCGACGACGCTGGATAGCGAGCAGGAGATATTCTATATCATTTCCGGGACAGGCTCAATCTCAGCCGGCGGAAAAACCTCAGAGTTGTTCAAAGGCATTACAATCCTCATGCCGGCGCATCTCGAATTCACCATGAAAAACACCGGAGACGAGCCGCTGACCATGTATCTGATATCGGAACCGTACCCCGAGGGATTCCGTCTTAATACCGAGATGCTGGTTGTGGACGAGAATACGACATCCATCGGAACCTCAAATGCCCACTGGGTTGGTGTTGTACGGAATCTCATCGGAACAGCGGACGGTCTCGGAACGTTGCAATCGGTGCTGACATGCTCGTTTAGCCCGATGACGTTCTTCCATCCGCACAGCCATGTGGAGGGATGCGAGGAGGTATGGACCGCCATTGACGACGGGATATATGTGCTCCTCGGCAAGCAGATACGGTATCAGGAGCCTGGTACGGCGTATAATATCCCGCCGGACGGTAAAACGCCGCATGCGAATTTCAATGTATCAGATAAGACAATCAAAATGTTCTATTTTGCGCGGTATGGCGATCACGAACTGAGGGAGTAGTCAAAGATAAAAATATTCGATGCCCGAAAAAAAATGTGATTCTGGAAATAAATTATTATATTACCCGACAGATAAATCTGACACAATAACAATAATATATGTAACCAAAGGAGATGTTATTTATGTACAGGAAACTGGTATCGTGGTGTATTCTGTTGCTTGTAGCCGTATCGTCCGTTGCCGCGGCGCAGACATTGGACGGCCGCTCGTTCACGCCCGGTGTGGATGCAGATATCGATATGTTTATGGGGTGCTGGCAGGATAACGCCCCACGGACAACATACGGCGCGCTGGTCGAGCGCGATATTCTGACACAGGGCGACAACATGAAACCGACGGAAAAAGGCGCGGTTCTGAAATATATTCAAAGCTATGTATATGCCTCGCTTGAACCCGGGAAATCCACATCGCAGATTGCTCTCGACGGCTGTCAACATGTATTCTACTTTCTGTCCGGCAAAGGAACAATCAAAGCCGGACGCGATACGGAGGATGTCTTTTCCGGCATTGCGGTGCTCATGCCCGATAAAATGACCTACACCATAACCAATACCGGTTCTGAGCCGCTTACCATGTACAGGATCGAGGAACAGGCGCCCGCGGGATTTACACCCAACAACGAGATGACTGTCAAAAACGAGAACATGATGCCCATCAGCGGAACGACCGGACACTGGGCGCACATTGTGAAACGGCTGTTCGAGAAGCCGGATGGTCTCGCGACGTTGTATTCGGTGCTGACTGTGGCGCAGGATCCCATGACCATCGGCCATCCGCACAGCCACGATCCGGGGTGCGAGGAGGTCTGGACTGCGGTCAAAGGGACAAGCATCGCATTCCTCGGCAAGCAGATTCGGATGCAGCCGCCCGGCACGGCGTATAACATTCCGCCGGACGGTAAAACGCCTCACTGCAATATCAACCGCGGCGAGGAACAGATCAAATTGTTCTATTTTTCGGTCAGAAAAGACATCGACGGCACCGGTATTTGAAAGGATGGATATGCTGAAGAAAATCATACCGGTAACGATTACGGTCTGCATTTATATCATTGCGGTTTCGCAGGCGCAGAGCCTTGACGGCCGTCCGTACGATCCCGCGGTCGATCCCGACATAGATATGAATATCGGACGATGGCAGGACTCAGAACCGCGAACGATTCGCGGCAGTTTGGTCGAGCGTGACATTCTCACGCAAGGTAATCCGCTCGATCCTTCAAAGAAAGGCGCCGTACTTGTATTCATGGAACGGTTCACGCACGCCGCGCTCGGAGCAGGAGAAACTACGACGCCGGCAACACTTACAGGCGAACAGGAAATTTACTATGTTCTTTCAGGTACAGGAGCGGTGACCGCCGGCGGGAAAACAGCCGGTCTCTCTACGGGGATCGCTGTGCTTATGCCGCCGGATGTGGAGTTCACAATATCCAATACCGGCGATGAGGAATTGACCATGTATATTATCTGCGAGCCGGTTCCGGAGGGATCCAAGACGAACAAGGATATGAAAATCGCCAACGAGAACACGCTGCCGTACCGCAGTTCGAACGGCCACTGGAGCCACATTGTCAAGGAACTGTTTTTGACCGGGGATAATCTCGCGACGCTTCAGGCGGTGCTCACAGTGACCTACGCACCCATGACTATCGGACATCCGCATAGTCACGATCCCGATTACGGTTCAGAGGAGGTCTGGACAGCGATCGAGGGAACGAGTATCGCATTTATCGGGAAACAGATTCGCATGCAGCCGCCCGGCACGGCATACAACATTCCGCCGGATGGCAACACGCCGCATTCGAATATTAACCGGACTGACAAGCCGGTAAAACTGCTCTATTTTGCCGTGGGCGCCGGAGAAATTGGCAGCGGACCGAAAAATTAAGAAAGTATAAATATAAATGTAATATTATCCTATAGTAGGAGGAGGCAGTATATGTTACGAAAAGTATCGGCAGTGATTATGGTTGTGTTGTTTGCTGTTACTGCGATAGCAGGTGCACAAAATCTGGACGGCGCGCCCTATCGGCCCGGTGTGGACGCCGACATTGACATGTATATCGGCAACTGGAAAGAATCGATGCCGAAACATTCGCACGGTTCAATCATCGAGCGCGACATTCTCACAAAAGGCGATGCGATGAATCCGCCGGCCAAAGGTGCGGTACTCGAGTATATTAACCGATTCACCTACGCCACGCTCGAGACCGGGGCCTCGACTACCCCGACCACACTCAATGGCGAGCAGGAAATTTTCTATGTGATTTCGGGGAAGGGTAAGGTTACTGCCGGCAGTGAAACGGCCGACCTGTATAAGGACGTTGCGGTATTCATACCCGCGGAGCTTGAATTCACCATGAAAAACACCGGCAACGAACCGTTGACCATGTATCTTATCAACGAGCCGATCCCCGAGGGATTCCGTCCGAACGATTATATGATGGTGAAAGACGAAGGTGCGATGCCCATGCCGGCGCCCGGCGGACACTGGGTTCACCGGGTCAAAGGACTGTTCAATACCGCGGACGGCCTCGGCACGCTGGAAAGCATTATCACCGTCTCGTTCGATCCCATGACCATCGGCCATCCGCACAGCCATGGGGCAGGCGTCGAGGAGGCCTGGACCGCCATCGAGGGAACAAGTATTGCGTTCATCGGGAAACAAATCCGTATTCAGGAGCCGGGGATGGGATACATGATTCCGTCGGACGGTAAAACCCCTCACAGCAATATCAACGACACGAATAAAATGATCAAGATGCTGTATTTCGCCCGTTACAGAGATCACGATGTTCGTAAATAAATATTTTTACAAATGATTGTAACGAGTGCAGAGAAAAGCCTTGCGCGACGTTTCCGCAAGGTTTCTCTTTCACTGAACGATACTTTTAATTATGACGATTCCGGGGACAAAAGCGTATGACATCGAGAGAACGGGTCATTGCGGCGCTCAATCATGAACAGCCTGACCGTGTGCCGGTCGATTTCGGTTGCACGCCGGTGTCTGGTATCGCAGTCAGCACGGTCGCGCGGCTCAGAAAGGAATTCAGACTCGATTCGGACGGCGACCGTGTGAAAGTGCTTGAACCCTATCAGATGCTCGGCGAGATTGGGGACGATCTTCGGCAGGTTTTAATGAGCGATGGTGCAGGTATTTTTGGTAAAATCAACCGGTTCGGTTTTCCCAACGATGATTGGAAAGAGTGGACGACATTCGACGGCGAGGAGGTACTTGTCCCGGGACTGTTCAACACCGTGCCGGACGATAAAGGCGATATTCTCATATATCCTGGAGGCGATACAACCGTTCCGGCCTCGGCACGCATGCCCGAAGGCGGTTTTTATTTCGATACCATTGTTCGCCAGTACCCCATCGACGAGGACACGCTCGATCCGGCTGACAACATTGTGGATTTCTCCCTGATCGGCGAGGTTCAGCTCGAGGATTTCCGGGCGCAGTCTGTATGGCTTCGCGAAAACACCGATTACGCCGTTTTTCTGAGCATGCCGGGGACGTCGCTCGGTAATGTGTCCTCCGTCCCGGGACCGTGGCTGAAAGACCCGAAAGGCATCCGCGATATCGAGGAATGGTATGTCTCGCTACTGACACGGAGTGAATATATCCGCGAAGTGTTCAGGGGACAGACCGACATCGCGATGAAAAATTTGGCCATGATGAACGAGGCGGTGGGAGACCGGATCGATATACTCTATCTCACCGGGACCGATTTCGGAACACAGCGCGGCCCGATAACCTCCAGGGAAATCTACCGCGATCTGTTCATGCCGTTCTACAAAGAAATGTGCGGCTGGATTCATGAGAATACGAACTGGAAAACCATGATACATACCTGCGGCGGTATAAGACCGCTAATTTATGATATTATCGAATCCGGATTCGATATACTTAATCCGGTTCAGACCTCGGCCG
Organism: uncultured bacterium; assembly: GCA_964497605.1. GTDB lineage: Bacteria > Latescibacterota > Latescibacteria > Latescibacterales > Latescibacteraceae > Latescibacter. Next base: position 13,037 of record CAZCDQ010000037.1, on the reverse strand, counting down.
AGGGCATGGATCCGCAGGAATTGAAAGATGAATTCGGCGACCAGGTCGTGTTTCATGGCGGCGGAATCGATACGCAACGCACGCTTCCCTATGGAACACCTGCGGAAGTATATGACGAGGTCAATAATAGGATACAGATACTGAACAGCGGCGGCGGATATATTTTCAATACGATCCACAATATACAGGCCGATGTGCCGATCGAGAACGTTCTCGCCATGCTGAAAGCCATTAAAGATTCTGCCGATTGAAAAGAGAGAATAATAGTGAACTCGAAAGAACGGGTAGTGACAGTGCTTAATGGCAGGATACCGGACAAAGTCCCCTGGGGTGAGTGGGCGGTCGATTTTGATACAGTCGAAAAGATACTCGGACATGAAACCTACTACCGCGCAAAAGCAAAATCGCAGATTGCGTTCTGGGAGGGACGCCGCGATGAAGTTGTCCAAAGCTGGATAGAGGACGGCATCGAATTTTTTCGGAAAATGGATTGTTTCGATATCGTCAATATCGGTGCAATGGCGAGCAGTGTCGCGCCCCCGAAAGGGTATGTCCCGGAGCGCCCGAAAAATATCGACGATACCACTTGGGAATATCCCGACGGACGTGTGTATAAATATTCCGAGATCACAGCCGATATCACGAAAATCCACGATCCAACGGTCGGGAAGCGTTCATACACACCCGCTGATTTCGATAGAAAGCCCGATATCGATCCCCCGGACGAAAGCTGTTTCGAGGTTGTGGACGCATTTATCGATGCGTTTGGCGCCGACAGATTTCTTATGGGACCCTCCGGCGACGAGGTCGGCATCTACCTTCTGGACGGCAGTTTCGACGAGGGTGGGGGAGGCTTTGCTCACGGCCTCATGCAGTATATCGATAACCCCGAAACGGTGAAAGCGGCAATCCGGTATGAGGTTGCAAAAAACAATGTACTCGACAGACATTTTATCAGACGCGGACAGGACGCGGTTGCGTGGGGGCAGGATTTCGCGAGTAGCGCCGGACCGTTTATATCGCCGGATATGTTCCGTGAATTTGCGCTTCCGGCTATAAAAGCGCGGGTAAGGAATGTCCACGAGATATATGGCATCCCGGTTATGAAACATGCGTGCGGGAACAACAACCTGCTCATGGACATGTTTGCTGAGGCCGGATACGACGCTTATCAGTCGGTACAGGGTAGCGCCGGCATGGATCTGGGGCTGATCAAAAGCCGGTACGGTGACCGTTTCGTCTGCTGGGGCGGCATATCCCTCGAATCGATTGTGTCTGGAGGTGCCGGAGATATTCGTAGCGAAGTACGTCATGCGATGGAAACCTATAAACCCGGCGGCAGATACATATTCGGCTCGAGCCATTCCATTGCGGTCGGATCGATCTATGGCAATGTTATGGCCATGATCGATGAATTTGAAAAAAATAGGGAGTATTAAAAGGATAAAGAATGGACCAGATTCGGACACGGATTAGAAATCGTTTAAAATTTATTGACATTTGAAATAAAATCTATCATATTGTTTATTATGAGAAAAGGAAGATAGTATTTTTTCTGCGATTTTTTAATTATCTTTCATTTAAAGAGAAAAATTTGGTATATTAAAAAAATATAATAATCATTATTTGTGGAGAAATAAATATGGAAAAAGCCGAAATATCACGGTTAATTAATAGTTTCAACGCTATTAAGGGCTACTTTGATACCACGCAAAGATATATGCCCCAAATAGCACGGCTCGTTGTTTTTATTGAGGAAGTTATCCCGTTATTCAATACGATTCAAGATAATCTGAATCAGTCTTCATCGCTTATTCCGAAAGCGTCTGAAAATCTTGGGAAAGTGACCTCGGCGACCGAAATGGCCGCAACTGAAGTTATGGATATTGTGGATAATGTGATCGAACGCCTTAATAAGATGTCCGAAAATATTGACTCAATCGATGAAAACCTCCCCGCTGAAGCAGCCGACACGGTTAAAGAGAAAACCGCCCTTATTCGTGAGGAGATTGACGGAAGCCAGGACGACCTGTTTTCCATTATGAATGCACTGCAATTTCAGGATATTACAACACAACAGATCAACGGTATCAATGAAACCATCGAAAACGTGCACATCAAAATCACAGAATTGCTGAATGGTTTCCATGAGGATGGTATTCCCATTGCCGATGTTAAAAAAGCTGCATTCGATCCCAACGCCGAATTCGATTTTAACCGCTCGGCTGAATCGCAGAAAATTGCTGACGATTTCATAAAAAAGGGTGTCGAGGAAAAAGAATCGGAAGAAGATACCGATGATGCGGAGGATCAAGAGATTCTTATGGATGATGACGGTCAACCCGATATCTCAGCAATTATGAATCAATTGAAATCTAAAAAAATAAATGACGGCAATTCCGATTGAAAAGATTTTATCATACTTTTTTGTTAGGCCGTTCTTTTTTCACGTGGATGTAAATAAACAAATAGGAGCATTTAACCGGATACACCGAGGAAAGATCCTATGGCTGATTCGGATGCCAAAATCACATTCAAAATAGCTCCAAACAAAATGAGAGTGACCGCGGCGTATATCCCCGCTCAAGGCGCCGGTAAACGATTGTCATCGGAAGATGTGCTCAATAAGTTGAATGAATTGGGTGTGACGACAGGTATCAAACATGAAACGGTTTTAAAGATATACGATTCTGATAAACCGATGCATTCTATTATCGTCGCTGAGGGAATACCTCCGAAAGCGGGTGAAAAAGCACGTCTCGAAATGTATGTCAAGCCAGAACGGACACGGCAGCTTAAGGAAATGGAGAACGGATCGGTCGATTATCGCGATCACGGGGAAATTCTTTCGGCGACCGAAGGTCAGAAACTGTATCGCAGGATTCCGCCGACTATCGGCGAACCTGGAACGAACGTCTATGGCGAGGAAATCGAGGGGATTCTTGGACGTGATTTAAAAATCGTACTCGGACCCGGAACGAAGACCGACGAAAACGATCCTGATCTGGTTGTCGCGTCGGATGAAGGTGAAGTGCTTATAAAAAATGGTATTATGCAGATATCCGAAGTGCATAATATTCCCGGCGATGTCGATTATTCAACCGGCAATGTGAAATTTAAAGGCACGGTAAAAATCGGCGGAACCGTTAAATCGGGATTTGAGGTCATTGCCGAGGGGACGGTTGAGGTTGCCGGTAATGTTGAGGACGCCAAGATTGTTAGTGGAAGCGATGTTATCATTCACGGCGGATGCGCCGGCAGCGGCCATGGATATATTTCCGCACGGCGCGACGTAAATGTCAAATTCGTGGAAAACCAGCGCATCGAGGCGAAACGGGACATCATTATCATTGGCGAATCGCTTCACGCGATACTTCAGGCCGGCCGTTCGGTTGTGGCGAAAGGGAAGAAAGGAACGATTGTCGGTGGCGTCTGTGAGGTGAAAATGGCGCTCGAGACCGATTATCTGGGATCGGTTGCATGTCCGCCCACGGTTATCAAGCTCGGTATCGATCCGAGACTTATTGAGAAAATTTCAATAAATGATGAGGAAATCAGGAAATCGGAAGAATCTCTTGAAAAAATTGAAAAAAGCGTTCTTTTTCTTTATAGACAAAAAATCGATGCGCCCGAAGGGGTATTGCCACAGGAAAAACAGGCGCTGTTAGATAAACTGGAAAGCGCTAAAAAAAAGCTGCCTGAAATACTGGAACGGCTGAACGATGAACGAAAAAAGCTCAAGAAAGAACAGAAAGAACTCGATAAAGTCTATGCCGTTGCGAATAAGGGCGTTTTTCCGAAAGTCCAGGTATATATTGGAAATCAGTTTATAACTGTAGATGATAATCTTGGGCCGTCGCGTTTTCAGCTTATCGGAAGTGAAGTAACAAGAACTTCAAAATAAATATATGTGTAATGTGAAGGAGATGAAAATTGGCAGACTTAAAAATCCTTATTGTTGACGACTCCCCGACGATGAGACGAATTCTTTTAAACACTGTAGTCAAGGCCGGTTTTCCCGACTGCCAAGAGGCAGAGGACGGAAAAGACGCGCTTGCGAAACTAATGGCCGGAAATTTCGATTTGCTGATGACAGATTGGAATATGCCGAACATGAACGGGCTTGAACTCACCGAAGCGGTCAGGGCGGATGCCAATCTGAAGGATTTACCGATCCTCATGGTTACGACGAGAAATATGAAAGAGGATATCGTAAACGCTATAAAGCAGGGGGTCAACGGATATATTGTCAAGCCGTTCGATGCGAAAACACTGAATGCCAAAATAAAAGAAATTATGGGCTGATCAGTCATGCTTCATTTAGTTCGTATGCTTACATTCACAATGAAGATGTTACCGTAACCGTAGTGTTTTGATGGAAGTTTTTGTTATCGTTCGGTGGACATGAATATCATTATTTTTGCCGAAATTGCGGCAGAGTCCTCCGGCGCTTTCGCATACGTTAGATATTGTTCGTATGCCTGCGCTGCCTCTTTGTATTTACCCATGTTTTCGAGTACGCCTGCCATGTTATAATATGCGGTAGAAAATTCCGGATCGCTCTCGACTGCTTTTTCAAGGTGTTCGAGCGCTTTCTTATAGTCGCCGTTTTGAAGTTCTATGAGCCCAACCTCATTGTATCCAAGAGAGAATTCGGGATTGTATTTTAATGCAAGCTGTAATTCTTTCATTGCCTCGGCTGTCTTTTTTTCTGATTGTAAAAGTGATGCCATTTGATAATGTGCCATCGCATCGGTATCGTCGATCCTGATCGCTTTTCTGTAATATTTTTTCGCTCTCTTCAAATCGCCGTTCATCTCAAAAATCAGCCCCATGTTTACAAGACCGGGTACATAACCAGCATCGATATCTATTGTCTTCCGCGCGGATTCGGCCGCTTCATAATTCTTGTCAGTTTTCATATACAGCAGTGTCAACTGGTTTTGAGCCTCGGTATATCGCGGTTTGAGTGAAAGCGCTTGTATGAGCGTTTCCTCCGCTTCATCGAAACGCTTTAGCTTCATGAGCATCCGGGCGCTGTGATAATACGCCTCGGGGAATTCGATTTCGAGAGCGATGGCGCTGTTGTATTCGACAAGCGCGGATTCGTAATCCCCCGACTCCTCGAACGTTTTACCAAGGGTGAGATGCTGGAGGGCGTCGTTGGGGTTTTTCTGGATTGCTTTGCCGTAGGCATCGGTTGCCTTTTCAAGATCGTCGAGAGATTCATAGGTTTGCCCGAGCATCATATAGAAATCCTGGTCGCTAATCCCGAATTCGTTAGCTTTTAATAAATATTCAAGCGCATCTTCCCACCGTTTGCTTTTGATAAATACGCTTCCCATGCCCATATATGATAGAGCGTATGTGGAGTCGTGGGCGATCGATGCTCTGTATGCTTTGAGCGCTTTAGAGTATTCACCGTTATTTTCATAATATACGCCGCGTTTATATTGTGAAATTTCGGAGCTGCAACCCGCCAAAACAAGGATAATACTTAGGACGGATAAATATCGTTTCATTGGACTGTTCCTCTTGGATATTTATGATAGCCGGTTGATCCAGTACCGAACTTTATCCCGGTATTCACTCTCTGGATAGTTCATAAAAAATTTCTGAAATTCGACAAGCGCCTCAGCCTGATTTCCGGCAAGATAATAGCTGATGCCAAGCATGATCGACGCATCGTCTTTCTTATGTGTAAACCGCGTATCGGCAAGAACGCCACGAAATCCATTGATCGCGGCGTTATAATCACCCATACCGTAATACGATTGAGCGATCCAGTATTGGCAGTTCTCGGTTAATTTGGAATTGGGATAGTTTCTAATAATGGCCTCAAATCCCTCGATCGCCTGGTCGAATCGGTGGGTGAGACAATTGTCAAGTGCCTCTTTGTATGCTGTTGTAAGGTTTGCGGATATAGCCGGCGTGAATGGCTCATCGTTTTTTATACGGATTTTCATACCGTCCATATCGCTGGCCATCAGATTTGAAAACATGACCTCAATTTCGTTTTTAAACGATTCGAATTCATTTCGGTGAACGACGTGCTCAAGGCCGAGACTGTCTACTGTGGCCTGCAGCCGGTTTAATTGTGATTTTAGATCGTCAATTTCATGGCGGATGCCGGGTGTCATTTCAATATCGTCGTGCGAAACGCGTGATATTTCTTCGGTAATGGCTTCGAATACGACATTATCGGTTTCTGGATTGATTTCATATCCCTCGATCATCTCATAGTCACCGCGGCTCGAATGTGCCGCCAGAAGCCTTACCGTGCCTTGCCCTATTGGTGTGACCGATTCGGTTGTTTCGTTTGTTTCTGGATCGATCACACTTTCAGTCCGCTGAATTAGAAACAGGTCTCCTTCGTTGATTTCTTCCATGTCGCCGACATCAATATCGAGACGTTCATCGCTCACAAGTTCCTGAATTCTCCCGACAACCTCGTCGCGCGGCCTGATTACTTGCGCTTCGAGTTCAGCGGTATCGATTACAATTTCATCGGTATCGAAATCGATTTCGTAACCCGGATTGACAAGTATTTCACCAAGACTTGTCGTTTCTCCAACCGTTTTGATAAGTCCGCGTCCGACTTCTACGACCTCGGTATCGATGATTTCGTTGGTATCCGGATCGAATGTATATTCCGTTCGCTGAATGATAAACTTATCACCCTGGCTGATGCCTTCTTCTTCGCCGAAATCGATTTCAACTTCTTTCGACTTGCCGCGAAGATTCTGCATTTTACCGACAATGGATTTCGCACGCTCGAGATCGGCGCTTACTCCGTTGATTTGAACCTGATCGGTAAGTTCAATGGTATTATACCGCGACGATCTCCATAATATTGATACCGTCGAGCGGTCGATTCCCGCACTGATGACAACGCCGGTTGCAATCGTTTCATTTCGTCCGCCTTTGATGTTGCCCGAAATGGGATCGACGATGTTGATTCGCCGGACAACCGCAATTTCATCTCCGGTGTTGAGCGTCCGATTTTCAAACGCAACCGTTATCGTTTGTTCGGAAACGCTTAATACTGTCCCTGTTTCTTCGATATCCTGTGCCGCGGCGAAAATTGCCACTGCCGTGATCGCAATCAAACTTGTTCTTAAAATAAACTTTCTCATATCCATTTAACATCCGGTGCGATAATTTGTTTCAGTAACTACTTCCATAATAAATATGCAATATTCTTGCCATATTTTACAATTATGAATGTTTTTTAGATGACGATTCTATGAAATATACGCTTATTTATATACAAATTATAAATAAGCGAAATAATGGCCGCACGGGCCGAGCGAATATTGCCGTTCAAGCTATAATCTTTCATTGATGATGTAAGCAACATAAATACAAGATGATATATGTAATATCATCCGGCTGGATCGAAGTTTCGCTCTGTCGGTATAAAAGCATGAACCTTGTATATATCACCAATAGTAATATAATCAATTTGATAATAACAGCGATAAAAAATCTGTATATTCATTTGTTCGCCGAATTTCAAGTCGTGAATCATCACAGTTTCCGGGAAAAAGGGAAAAATATTCTGGTAGCTATAGCGAAAAATATAAATATTTCCCCCTGCCGATTGACCAAAAAATATTATTATTATCTTTGACCAATCATCGTAAATTTCATATAATACTACGGTACTTTTAAATGTCGAGAATAGTCATGTATTGACGTGTAATTTTTGAGGTCGAGATGTTTTGTGATAAATGCGGAACAGAAAACAGGGAAAGCGCTGAATTCTGTTCCAATTGCGGCTCGAAAATGTCTGGCAATGCCGGAAAAAAAAGCCAAAACCCCACGCAAAATAAAGAGGTGTCTAAACCGGCGAGTTTTATCGAACGGTTTAAACAGTCCGTATCCGATAGGTATGAAATTATCCGTGAGCTTGGACGCGGGGGCATGGCAATTGTGTTTCTCGCAAAGGATAAACGGCTTGAACGAGAGGTTGCACTGAAACTCCTTCCTGAGGAGTTTCATCACGATGAAAAATTTCGCACGAGGTTCATCCGCGAGGCACGGGTTTCGGCAAAACTGTCCCATCCCAATATCATCCAGATTCACGATGTCAATGAAAAAGGCGATTTTACCTATTTTTCAATGTCGTACATCCAGGGTGTGCCACTCGCGAAAATACTGGAAAAAGGGGAATCATTCGATCCGAAAATAATCGCACGGCTTGTTATCCATGTTTGTTTTGCGCTTCAGCATGCTCATGAAAACAATGTCATCCACCGCGATATTAAACCCGAAAACATCCTGATCAACAAAAAGAAAATGCCAATCGTTGTGGATTTTGGTATCGCAAAAGCGTTATCCGAAACAAAACTTTCTCAGACCGGCATGCTTATCGGAACCCCTCATTATATGAGTCCCGAACAGATTAAGACCGGCGAGGTGGATGGCCGTTCAGATATATACAGTCTGGGGATTCTGATGTATGAAATGGCGGTTGGAAAGACACCGTTTAAAGGGCTCGATCCGACTGCACTCATGTATCATCAGGTAAACGAGGTTCCGAAACCGCCACATGATTTAAACGAAAATGTGCCGGAGGATTTTTCTGATCTGATTATGAAATCGCTCGAGAAAAATCCGAACAACCGCTATCAGACCGCTGCCGAACTTGGAAAGGCGCTCCACCATTTCATTCAGGGAGCGGCGACAGGCGCTCCCAAAGCCGGAGCGGACAAAAAGGAGCCGGCCGCGGCAGCGTCGGTGAAACAGACTCCCGAGTCTGCGAAAGCATCGGAGACAGTCGTTACACGGTCCGGGGCACAGTCTGCAGAAACTCAATCTGAGGACAGCGGAGAATCGTTGGGAGACACCCTTGTCTCACCGGCGGTTTTAGGAAAAATGAGATCAACGGATGATAGTGACGAGGAATCATCAAGCGGTATCGGTGTTGTCGCTGGCGCTATCGGTATCGTGAGCATTCTCATTATTACTGGATTATTAGGATTGCAATTACTCAATAACGATGACGAACCTGAGCCAGAACGGCAGACTGTCGAACGTCAAAAAATCCAACCTTCGCAGTCGCAGCAGGAAAGGCCGCAATCCACGGCGCCGGGCTTGCCGCAATCCGCCGAAACTAAACCTGAATCCGAACCTGCTCCGGCGCCAACACGTCCGCAGCGTGAGAGCGCGCCGGAACCGTCACCACCGGTGACCGAGCCACGTCAGCAGGCGAGCCGACCCGCAAAAACTCAACAGACGCAAATACCATCACAACCTGCGCTGACAACACCGCGTCAGGTCAGTCCCGAACGTCAAACCACGCAACCGGCGGCAACGGAAACGCCATCCGAACGTCCACCGGTAAGTGAAACTCCCTCTGAGTCGCTGCAACAGCAGTCCTCAACGGCGCAAAAACAAATAGCATCAGTTCCGAGAACCGCACCCGAACCTGAACAACCGGCATCGGTCAGCGTGCCCGAGCGTACAGCGCCTGCTCCACAAACATCTGCCCAACCGACTGCGACGATGACATGGATGAAAATTCCGCGCGGAACCTTTGAAATGGGGGATTCCCGCGGCGACATGCCCGAGGAAATGTTGAATCGGCCTGTTCACCGGGTGACATTATCCGATTTCGAGATGTCCCGGGACGAAGTTACGGTCCAGCAGTATGCGGTCTTTCTCGATGCGACGAATAATCTGGAGCCTTTAAACTGGAAAGTGCAGCTCAAATTCTCGAATCGTCCTGTCGTTTTCGTATCATGGAACGATGCGGCTGCATTTGCTGAATGGGTTGGGGGACGGCTCCCGACAGAGGCGGAATGGGAATATGCCGCGCGTGGTGGTCAAACCGGGAAGATGTATCCCTGGGGTGACAATTCTCCGGAAAACAGGGCGAATTTTAATAACGACTGGGAGAATGGCAATGGCTGGGTGCGGTATCTGAAAGACGTCGGCAGTTATCCGCCTAATAATTACGGACTGAACGATATGGCGGGTAATGTATACGAATGGTGTTACGACTGGTTCGGTCCATATACCAACAGTTTGGTCACCAATCCGACCGGCGCAGCATCTTCTAATTATGGAAGGGTCGTCCGTGGAGGCGGCTGGAATTCCGGCAGCAGATTTATTCGCAATTCGGTTAGAGGTCCTCGGAATCCCGACGACAGGGTATCGCATACAGGATTTAGAGTTGTTCGCGGCAGACTGCTGAATTGACGCGTATCGAAAAATGAAATAAAAAAACCTTGTGAACGGTGAGGATCACAAGGTTTTTTATTCAGATATTATTTGCTGATTGTCAGGAGGCCTCGAATCTGACAACGATCGCGGTGATATTATCTGCGCCTCCGGAATTATTGGCTGCAGTAATCAGCCGTTTACAGGCATCGTCGAGGTCAGAGGAGGAGTTGACAATAGCCATAATGAGATCCTCGTGCACCATTTCCCATAATCCGTCCGAACATAATAGAATTGTGTCTCCGTCAGCAACATCGTGCCATATGAAATCCGGCTCGGAACTGCCGATACTGCCAAGGCACCGGGTGATGCGGTTTCGCATAGGATGCGTGCGGATGTCTTTTTCATCGATGACACCGGAAATGACCATGTCCATGACAACTGAATGATCGCGGGTCAGTCTTCGGATACTTTCGCCCGGTTCTTCCGGTTTTTCATCCATGGTGAATTTCGGCATAACGCCGGTTTCGGCCGCCGCATTGCTGAAAGTGCTCTCGTCGGTCTTTTCCGAGTTGCCCGGAATCGGATTCGATATGACATAGGCCCGCGAATCGCCGACATTACCGATTAGCATTTTCGTATCCATTAGGAGTCCCATTACGAGTGTCGTTCCCATACCCTGAAGGGTATCGTCCTCTGCCATCTGCGACTTTATCTCTTTATCGGCTTTTTGAATGGAGTTAGTCAGTAGCTCGACCGCGTCAGTTTCGTTTGCAATCGTTGCGTTTTTAAGATCTTCCGAAATGATTTTAATCGCCAGCGAGCTTGCAACCTCGCCGGCAGCGGCGCCGCCCATACCATCAGCAACAATAAAAAGCGGGTCTTCGATAAAAAAAGCATCTTCGTTATGGTCTCTGACACGTCCGACATCTGTCAAACCGGAGACTTTCACATTATTCATTAAATATTCACTCCCGATATGCCTGGAAAAAAAAGTTATTGGAAGAACATGAGATAGATCAGAATCATAATGCAGACAATTATTACACCGATATATAATGGATTAAGTCCGCTGTTTTTCGTTTCAACAACAGGAACGGATATCGGTTCCTCGCTTTCGGGTTGAGATGATGCTTGCGGCGCCGCATGTTCTTCGGGCGGAGCGTCGAGAAAACTTCTGTCGACTTTCCCGACAAACGTCGCCTGAACGCTTTGTTTCAGATTAAGCTCGAATCTGAGAAGCGTATCGCCAAGCCTGATATTGTCGCCGTCCCGGATGGTGAATCCGGAACCAAGACCTTTCGGGACAGGCTTACCCGATACGGTTGTTCCGTGTGTGCTACTATCGGTGATAAAGACTCTCGAGTAATCGTTAGTGATCCTGAGGGTGGCGTGACCACGGGATACTGCGGGATCGAGCAGCACAAAATCGCTGTCTTCGGCCCGGCCGATAGTTATCGGTGAAGTGGTGAAAACTTTTTGTTGACCGATAATCGAACTGTCCGGTGATTCCAAAACACTTAAAATAATGTTCCAATCTTCGTCCATAATTTTTATCCTTTGCCGAAAACAGTCATGGTCATCTTGATGGGCAATACTTCCATACAATATTATTTTTTAAACATTTTTGTCAAGTTTTTTTTTCACGGTACAATCATAAAAACATATTACTATTGACATATTGGTAAAAAAATAAATATATTAATAAAAATAATACGTTACATTTTCCGTCGCTATTCTACCTAATTTAATACGTTAATCGCGGATGTTCAATAAAAAAGTTTCTGCTACCGTAATCCGCAGCAAATATCGGACGGAATACTGAATCCATGTATCTGTATATATTAAATAATAAAAACGAAGGGCATCGGATCGACCTTGTTCCTGGGACGTATGTCATCGGGCGGTCGCAAGAATGCGATATCGTCTTGGACGATGATAAATTTGTATCCGGCGTTCATGCCGAAATTGAGGTCAAAAAAGACCAAAAGACTGTGCTTAAGGACAAAAACAGTAGAAATGGAACTTTTCTGCTCGGTGAAATAGCCAATGGCTCGATTGAGCTGAAACAGGGACAGATTTTCCGGATCGGGCATACGTTTTTCAAGTTCACGCAGCGCAGACAGGAACGGTATTATTCAGACGATAGTGTTATGGATACCCGCACTGAGGCCATTCTTGTTGTCGATATCGTCGGATCCTCAAAAATCGCTCAGGCAATGGGTGACCGCGTAGCAAACAAAGTAAAAACCAGCCTGATGCAGACCATGAAAGGTATTCTTGAAATCTATCCCTGCGAATACATGAAAAATACCGGGGATGGTTTTATGATAATTTTCAGTAAAGTGTTTCCTGCGGTAAAATTTGCGAGTGAGCTTATGAAATCGATCATGGGCGAGGGCTATAAAGGCTATTTCATTAGGATCGGAATGAATTACGGCGAAACGATGGTGCTCGAAGATAACGACCGCCGCGGTCTCGCAGTCGATATGGCGTTCAGGGTAGAGTCGGTCAAAATCCAAGATATGCATCAGACGGTCATGGGTATCAGCAAGAACGATCTACCGCGTTCGAACAGAATTTTTATCAGCGAAGCTGTCCAAAAAATGATCGCACATAAATCGTCGATAAAAGTCAGAAATATTGGTTATTTCGACTTGAAGAATTTCAACGGCCGGCATAAAATCTTCGAAATCTTACCCTGATTAGTCTCACCTATATATAAAAACTCATGAAATTCGAAATTACTCAAATCGGTACGACTTGTTTTCCGTATAAGACCAAGGACGAATGTCCGATTCAGGGTGCGATTAAGCCGGAAGGTGTGGGAAAGGTCAAAATATTTCCCGAGTACGAAAGCGCACTGGGAA
>CAZCDQ010000036.1:0-25099 GCA_964497605.1 uncultured bacterium | reverse complement strand
TGCCTTGTGAGACTGCGATTCGCCGCGTTTGAGCTGTTTCGCCGGGCCGTGGCATTCGATTTCTGCGAAACCGCCCATCGCGCCGTCGTCGTTATAAAGCTCGATTGCGTCGCCGTAATCGCTTTCCACACCCCAGGGTTTGTCTACATAGATGCCGTCGGGATCGATATACATGAGCATGACGAACAATACACCGGTGTTGTCGCCGTTGTCTCTGAGGTATGCGATTCCGGATTTTGCCGCCGCCGGATGAATACCCAGCTTACTTCGGTACTTACCGTCGATTTTCACCGATACGATGTTATTCTGCACAGTCAGTCTGTCGCCGAACGGATCGAAATATTCACGGTATGCCGTCGCGGGATCGTAACCATCCTTGAGCGGAACGAGCGTTGTGCCCGAGGGATTTACCTGAAGCAGGCTCCAGAGGGTTATATAGGGAAGGTCTATACCGATGACCTCCTCGGACTGATTCGTGAGCGAATGAATCATATCCATGCCCATATATGTGACATCCTCGGGAAGATCGCCGGCTTTTTCAGGGCTGTTGGTAATAAGAATAATTCGCCGCCGGATAGTCGTTTTATAGTATTTATCGATGTTGGTTTTCAGGTTGACATCGGCCTCGAATGTCGCGCTTGAGGCATTCTGTTCAATCAGTTTGTACGGCGCCGGATCAAGCGATACCGGTACGTACCATTCACCGGCGGAGTCGAGAAAAAACAGATCTTCCGGGCCGACCCACGTACGGAATCCGCCAGCGTTCCAGAAATACGGTTTCGATGCCCAGTATGTGCCGTCATAGATCGTTTTATCGACCCACATCAGATTTTCGCCGCTCTCACCCTCGGTGGAGGCGCCGAGAATACGGGCGCTTAGTTCGGGGGTGATGATGAGCTGCGGACCATCCGGCTCGCCGATAACCATACTTGCCGTGTTTTGTCCGAGCGCATCCATAAGGTCCTTGTTTGTTTTTATACCGCTTTCCGTTTCCGGCGTTCCTGCGCAGGAGATCAAAAAAAGAAGCGCGATGGTAACGCCGGCCCATGCAAACAGCATCGCTCGGGTGAGGTTGTGTCGTTTATTCACCATACTCATTCCTCCGGGTGTATTTTTAACCGTTTAAATAACTTTAGGTTCATATTTTTCTCTTGTCATTGTTCACATCGTTTGACCTGTTCGACAATCATTTTCATATTCGCATACGGCGCATCGAGCGGCACAGCGCATTCCGGGCCGATGATATCGATACGGTTCTCTACTTTTTCACGAACATCCGCCGCTATGGTTTCAGGTGTTCCCTCGCGGACGATCACAAAATTGCTTGTCCCGCCCATGAGCGCAAGCCTATCGCCCGCAAGCTCTCTCGCAGCCGCGGCAGGCACTTTCGAGTCATAATGAAAGCAGTCGACACCGGTCTCTCTGATGTGATGAATACGGTCGGACGTGTCGCCGCAGATATGAAGCACGATAGGGCAGGGAATCCGCTCGCTCAGTTCGCAGTGAATGTCGAACAGGAATTCACGGTACGCATCCGGCGAACAAAGATCGCGTGTCGCATGGTCTGCAAGGCAGATAGCGTCGATACCGGCATCGATTTGGGCCTGCGCGAACCTGATGGTGACCTCTTTGAGCGCCTCTGTCTGACGTTTCACCGCATCGGGATTTGTGATGGTACTGATAAGGAATTCCTCGATACCGAAAATATGGTATCCCAGTGTCCAGGGGCCGAACACTTTGCCCATGACAGCGATATCGTCCCCATATCGTTTCGTCAGAATTTTTAACGCGTTAATCGGCGTACGGCAGGCGGAATGATTAAGAAAGTTTTTCGGGATGACCACATCATCCTCAATACCGTACAATCCTCCGCGGCAGTCCGGCATCCGGTCGATTGCACCCCAGTTTTCACGGCATCCGAGCGCGACCGACTCATGGCAGACACTGAAAAGCGGCATAACATTGTCGAATCCCATCACAGTATATCCGGCGGCGGCGAGTTCGGCCATACCCTCGGCGTCGGTGTGCACGTCCGGGAAATACCGGCCGGTTTGTTTCATAAGGTCGACCGTCGCGATGGACGTTGCGCTGCCGGCTGCCGGCCGGGGAGTCGGTTCGCGTTTCAGCGCACGCAGAAATATTTCTTTCGGTTTCATAGAGATATTAAAAGGTTTTTAATGTAGGATGTGTATTCATTCAGCGATATGTTCATATTGCCGCACAATATATATACGATATTATACGTAAATTACAGAGGGATTTCCACACGAAAATAAACATACGCCGGATGCGGATGAGATTTGAAACGGGGTTTGAACAGCGGCCGAATGTGGTTGCCAAACGGTTAACCGCCGACCGCACTGATCATGTCGAACATCGGCAAATACATGGCGACAAGGGTACCGCCCACAACGGTTGCAAGAACTACAATGATGAGCGGTTCCATTGCGCTTGTGAGTGCTTCGACCGCAGCATTGACTTCTTCGTCGTAGAAATCGGCGATTTTACTGAGCATCTGGTCGAGTCCGCCCGATTCCTCGCCGACTGCGACCATCTGGATAACCATCGGCGGGAAAACGCCGGTCTTTTTCATCGGTTCGGTGATGGTTTTACCTTCTGAGATGGATGCAATCATGCTTTGGAGCGCAAGCCGTATCACCATATTGTCGGCGGTTTTGGCAGTGATATCAAGCGCCTCAATAATTGAAACGCCGCTCGAAAGCAGTGTCCCGAGCGTTCGTGAAAACTGTGCGATGACACTCTTTCTCGCAAGATCGCCGAAAATCGGGATTTTGAGAATAATTTTATCGACGTTGATACGCCCTTTCGGCGTCGATTTATATTTAAGAAACGCGATGATAACGACACCAATCGCGCCGAGGAGCGGTAAAACCTTGGACGGTGTTTTCATGAAATTCGACATGTTCACCACAATCTGGGTCGGTTTGGGTAGCTCGGCGCCGAAATCGGCAAACATTTTTGAAAAGACCGGAATAACAAAAATCAAAAGAATCGCAACTGCCACAACCATAACGCAGCTAATCACGATCGGATACATCATCGCGCCCTTGATCTTGCGTCTCAGCGCCGCTGCTTTCTCGAGGAATGCCGCAAGCCGGAGAAGAATGGTGTCAAGAATACCGCCCACCTCGCCTGCGGCAATCATGTTTACGAAAAGTTCGGGGAATATTTTGGGGTGTTTCGCCATGCTTTCGGCAAGGGAATTGCCGCTTTCCACGTTGGCTTTGACATTTTCGAGTACTTTTTTGAATTCGGGGTTTTCTGTCTGATCGGTCAAAATAGTTAGGCATTGAATAAGCGGAAGGCCGGCGGAGATCATAGCCGAAAACTGACGGGCGAAATTTGTGATGTCCTCCGCACCGACGCCGGTGCCGAATTTAATATTGATATCTTTCGGCTTCCGTTTTACTTTCGAGGCGATGATTCCTTTTCCGCGCAGATAGCGGTTGACATCTTCGATCTTGTCGGCTTCGTATTCGCCTTTGACCTCATTGCCCCGGAGTGTCCCCTCATACAGAAATACAGGCACCTTACATCCCTCTCGAATGAATGATTTTTTTATTCGGCATACATTATGTCATCGTTTCTCTGATGACTTCTTCATAATCGACAATGCCGTTTTTCATTTTTAGCACCGCATCCATACGGAGCGTCATCATACCGTCCTTGAGCGCCTGCTCTCGGATTTCGGCGGTTGAACCTTCGTTGAGAACCACATTCCGCAGCGCCGGGGTCATAACCATAACCTCATATGCGCCGATACGCCCCTTTTTCCCGGTTCCGTTGCATTTGGGACAGCCGACAGGTCCGAAAATCTCCTCGTCACCTTTCAGGTCGAGTTGCTCCCATAGTTCCTCAGGCACTTTTATCGGCTTTTTGCACTCCGGGCAGAGCTTTCTCAGAAGCCGCTGAGCCTGAATTAGATTGACCGCCGATGCAATCTGAAATGGCGCAATACCCATATCGATCATACGAGTAACCGTGCTGGGAGCATCGTTGGTATGAAGCGTCGAGAGCACAAGGTGCCCGGTCAACGCCGCTTTGACTGCAATACTGCCCGTTTCGAGATCACGGATCTCACCGATCATAACAATATTCGGGTCCTGACGGAGAAACGCTTTCAGCGCCGCAGCGAATGTCATCCCAACCTCATTGCGCACAAGCACCTGATTGACCCCGAAAAGGTTATATTCGACCGGATCCTCGGCGGTCATGATGTTGACGCCGACCTCATTAATTCTACTCAATGCCGAATACAGTGTAGTGGTTTTCCCCGAACCGGTCGGGCCGGTTACGAGTACCATACCGTAGGGAGATTCGACTGCATCGACGAAATCTTTCAGCGCTTTCTCGGTGAATCCGAATTTTGTGAGATCGAGTGTGAGATTACCCTGATCGAGAATACGCATCACGATCTTTTCGCCGAACAGCGTTGGCAGCGTCGACACACGAAACTCAACCGATTTCGTTCGCATTCTTATTTTGATGCGGCCGTCCTGTGGAACCCGGCGCTCGGAAATGTCGAGATCGCTCATGATTTTGAGACGAGAGGTTACCGCAGCCTTGAGCTTGTTCGGCAGAGGCGGCATTTCCTGAAGGCTGCCGTCGATCCTGAACCGAACCCGTACCTGTTTCTCGAACGGTTCGATATGAATATCCGATACGCCTTTTTTGACTGCATCGATAAGGATGGAATTTACAAGCCTGACAAGCGGAGCATCGTCTGTGTTAACATGCTCGACATCCTCCTCTGCTTCCTCGACAACCTCTACGTCGCCGGCCTCGTCAAAATCATCGAGAATGCTCGATACTTCCTCGTTTGTGCTGTATATTTTGCCGATGATGTTTTTGATGACCGATTCCGGCGCAATATAAGGTTCGATTTTACAGCCTGTCACCAGTTTGATTGCGTCAAGCGCAAACGTATTTGTGGGATCTGCAATAGCAACTTTTATCATTTTTCCGGTTTTTTCAAAAACCAGAACGTTGAATTTCATCGCTACTTCGGCAGGAATCAAATTCGCCGTATCTTCGTCGATCTCTTCGGCCTGAAGATCGATGCTTCTGACACCGAGCTGTTTCGCCAGCGCATCGGTCAGCTTCTCCTCATTCATATACCCGAGTTCGATCAAATGTAAACCGAGATTACCACCATTTTCGCGCTGTCTTTTCAAAGCCTCTTCAAGCTGTTCAACGGAAATCGTCTTGTTCTTCACAAGCAGGTTACCAATACGCGCAACGGCCATGCTCCTTAAACCTTTCGTAGAATCGTTATTCCATTTTATTCGGAATCGTATAATCGAAAATTAATACCCGAGTGGGTACTCAATTTCTTATGTAAAAACTACATGAATAAATCGATATTGTCAAGGATATTTAAAAAAAATATTGTTATGTTTAAATTTTCCTAACATATAATATTATTAGAATGTTATTTTAAAATATGTGATTCACCCCACATTCTTGTCGTAAAACAAGAGATTGCCGATTTATCTGACAGGGATATTTCTTTTCATGTTGCATATTGTATGCATACATCTTATACTAAAATCCAGAAGCAATCTGAAAGTATGACTCATATCTAAAATACTCAATTTTCACGGTATCAATTGTTCAATACCATTTAAGGAGGATAGAATGAAACAGCACCATCTCGATCGAAGAAATTTTCTGAAATCGGCAGGCATCGGTTCTCTTGCGGTATTCGGTGCGGGAATGCTCCCGGCTGAAACGCGTGCGGTAATCGATAATACCGAGCCGATGAGAATTACTCAAGTCGATGCCATCAGATTTAGCGACGAGATCGACGTCGGCGGCGGGTCGGGCGGTTCCGGCAGCGCCGAATTCTGCTGGGTACGGATCCACACCGACAAAGGCATCGTCGGCTATGGTGAAACCTATCCGTTCCATAACGGTGAACTCGGTGTTTTGAAAGACTATACTAATCAGCTTATCGGCCGGGACCCTCGCGATATCGACGGTATCTGGCAGCGATTCTATCATCGGATGGCTATGAGAAATGCGGGCGGCGCCGACATGCGGATATTAAGCGCAATCAATATCGCCCAGCTCGATATTCTCGGGAAAGCATCGGGGCTTCCTATGTACCGCCTTCTCGGCGGTAAAACCCGTTCTCGGGTCAAAGTATACAACACCACAACCGATTACTGGGCGATCAACGAGACTAAGATGGGGCCGGATACGGTCAAGATCGTCAGATTCCTGCTCGACCGGGGCATCAAAGCGATGAAAATCTATCCGTTCAGCGCACGCGGTACCTATATCACCGGCGCCGAGATCGACCGCGGCATGCAATGGATTCGCGACATCCGCGATACGGCCGGCAGCGAGATGGATATCTGTGTCGACTGCTGGGGCAGATTCGACCTTCCCAGCGCACAGCGGATTGCGCGGGCGATGGAGCCCTACGATATCCTCTATCTCGAGGATGTCATGCTCATGAACAACGCAAAAGCGTACAAGCAACTCGCAGAGGAAACATCCGTCCCGATCTGTATGAGCGAAACGTTTGCAACACGTTATGAATACCGTGAATTCTTCGAACTCGGCGCATGTGACGTGATCATGTATGACGTTACCTGGGTCGGCGGTCCGAGCGAGGCGAAGAAAATTTCCGACATGGCCGATACGTATTTCATTCCCACATCTCCGCACACCTGCGGCGGTCCTTTGCTCTGGTATGCGTCGTGTCATCTGACCGCCGCGCTTCCGAATTTCCTTATCATGGAAAGCAATTATTGGAAATACACCCACCAGTACCCGTATTTCGTCAACAACTGCCCGGTGCCTGAGGACGGCCATGTCAGTCCGCCGGAAGCTCCCGGACTCGGTGTCGAAATCAATCCGGAGCTCTTCAAGAACGGCGACGCCATTGTCGAGACGGTCGCAAAAGCGTAGATCAATCACCGCGAAAGAATGTAGGGGCAGACCTGTGTGTCTGCCCTTTCTTTTTCACCGCAGAGGACGCTGAGTGCGCAGAGAAAAGAAAGGCACAGAGCTTTAAAGAAGTCACAAAGGCACATAGTTAAAAACGCAGGGGCAACCACAGGGGGTTGCCCCTGCATCCTTTTATCTGCGTAATCACTTCATCAGCGTCCATCTGCGGTTCAGTTTTTTTTCGTACTCCGCGTCCTCTGCGGTGAAAATATTAGCTACTGACTCTGCGGCCAGGGATATGCGTTCGATCCGGCGTCCGGATCGACATACCCGGGCGGCAGCGTCTTTTGCCATGCCAGTACCTGTCCCGATAGTTTCTTTACAATATCAGGGTGACGGTCAGCGATATTGTCCAGCTCGCTGGGATCTTTCGGGATGTCATAAAGCTCGACTCTCGAACTGTCCGGATTCATGAGCAGTTTCCAGTTGTCGACGCGTATTGAGAGCATCGGGCTTTTATGAAGGACATGGCCATAGACGGGGAAACGGTTCTCCCACATAAGCGGTTTGGTCCGTTTCACTGTCGAACCTCTCAGTGCCTGCGACATGTTTTCACCGTCGAAATGTGCTCCGCCCGGCAGATTCACTCCCGCCAGACTGCAAACCGTGGGCAGCCAGTCGACTCCGCTCACAACTGACGTGTCGTTGACTTTACCCGCAGGTGTTGTGCCCGGCCATCTGACAATGAACGGCTCACGGACGCCGCCCTCATAAAGACTGCGTTTGTTTCCGCGGAAGGGGCCGGTATTTTCGCTGCTCGCGCCGCCGTAGTGGGAAGTAAAAGACATAAGCGCAGATTCGGGTCCGTTATCGCTCGAAAACACTACAATCGTGTTTTCACTCAATCCTAAACGGTCAAGTGCATCGAGAATACGACCGACATGGGTATCAATATTAGTCAAAACACTATACCAAACCTGAAGAGCGCCTTTCTGGTCACCCCAGTTCGGCCCAAGACTTTTATACGGCTCCATCATTTCCTCAGTTGGCCGGAGCGGAGAATGGGGATCGTAGAGCCAAGCGTTGATATAGAACGGTCCATCTTTCTCAGCCTCAATGAAATTGATTGTTTCATCGGCAATCATCTCGGTCGAACCGACACGTTTCATCGGGCCGTTATTGCAGGGTTTGTAGACATCGATGCCGTATTCCGACTGTACCGGCGCATCCGGGCCGGCGCCGAGATGCCATTTCCCGAAATGCCCCGTGCGGTATCCGGCGTTTTTCAACAGACTTGAGACAGTCGGGACATTTGGATCGACAAAATTAGCGACACCAAATTTCTTGTTTTGTTCCGGGCTGGCAATATAATCGTGAATACCGAGCCGCCCCGGGAATTGGCCGCACATAAAGCCAGTTCTGCTCGGAGAACAAACACCTGAATTCACATAGAACTGGGAGAAAATTGTGCCTTCGGCGGCCATGCGGTCGACATTCGGCATTTTAAGCTCGCCCCGGACGATCCAGCCGCCGTGCGCGGTGACCGACCGGTGGCCGTGTGCGGGAAGGTCCGCCCAGCCGAGATCGTCACAGAAAATAAATACGAAATTCGGCCTTTTCCCGCGAGACTGAGCTGACGCATACTGTCCCGGAGGCATTACCGCAGACGCCGCAAGACTGGCAGTTCCGGCGCACATTTGCTGCAGAAATGTTTTTCTTGAAATGTTCTTCATAGTAACCTCTTTTGGTTTTAAGAATGATTAAAAAACCGTTTCAATTTTATCAAAATGACCCAGGCCAGGGATATTCGTTCGAGCCCGCATACTCATGCACCGGCCCATCAGGGAGCGTTGCCTGCCATGCAAGAACCTGTTCACACAGCCGTTTCACCACATCGGGATATTTGTATGCGACATTATTCAGTTCGGTCGGATCGTTCGGGATGTCGTACAACTCGATCCGTGAGCGGTCTGGATTTATAAGCAGTTTCCAGTCGCCGTCAATGATGGAAAGCATCGGGCTTTTCGCCGTATCAGGGCCGTTCACCGGGAACCGGTTTTCCCACATAAGCTGTTTTTTTCGCTTCACAGGCTTCCCCTCGAGTGCGGCGGACATATCCTCGCCGTCCAAATGGTCAGCTTCAGGCCGCTGTATCCCGAGGAGCGCGCATAAACTGGGAAGGAAATCGACTGCGCTGATCACGGTGGTGTTATCCACAACTCCGGCCGGCGCTGTACCCGGCCATCTGACAATGAACGGTTCGCGAACGCCGCCCTCATACAGGCTCCGTTTGTTGCCGCGGAACGGGCCGGTACTCGCCGCGCCCGAATGATGTGATGTCCC
This sequence comes from uncultured bacterium, assembly GCA_964497605.1. Classification (GTDB taxonomy): domain Bacteria; phylum Latescibacterota; class Latescibacteria; order Latescibacterales; family Latescibacteraceae; genus Latescibacter. Next base: position 15,838 of record CAZCDQ010000036.1, on the reverse strand, counting down.
CGGTGACAAAGCCTCTGCCGGGCCGTTATCGCTCGAGAATATCACAATGGTGTTCTCGCTTAGCCCTTTTTCATCGAGTTTGTCAAGGATTCTGCCCACGTGACGGTCGATGTCTGTCAGCACGGCATACCAGACCTGAAGCGCGCCCTTGTGATTGCCCCATCGCGGAGAGAGATCGTCATAGACCGCCATCATCTCATCGGTCGGCCGGAGCGGGGAATGGGGATCGTACAGCCAGGCGTTGATGAAAAACGGCTCGTCTCCCGCTGCTTCGATGAAATTAATCGTTTCGTCCGCGATCATTTCGGTCGAGCCGACACGTTTTTTCGGGCCGTCGTTGCAGGGTTTATACACATCGATACCGTATTCCTCCGGAGCAGGCGCATCCGGACCGCTGCCGAGATGCCATTTGCCGAAATGACCGGTTCGGTAACCGGCGTTTTTCAGAAGGTTCGTAGCATTGGGCACCGACGGTTCCACATAATCGGGCATGCCGCGTTCTTTGTTGAGTTCGGGGGTGCCGAGATAATCGTGAATCCCCAGTCTGCCGGGAAACAGGCCGGTCATGAGTCCCGTTCTGCTCGGTGAGCACACACCGGAATTGACATAGAATCTTGTGAACAGCGTCCCCTCGGAGGTCATCCGGTCGAGATTCGGCATTTTAAGCTCGCCGCGGACGGTCCAGCCGCCGTGCGCGGTCACCGACTGATGGCCGTAACAGGGAAGATCACCCCAGCCCATATCGTCGGCGAAAATGAAAATTACATTGGGTTTTTGCGTACTTTCGGCGTTACAACCGTTGAATGTCCCGGTCATAAAGAACGATCCGGCAAGTCCCGTCGAAATTGTCCCCGCTGTTTTCAGAAATTCATGTCTTGTCATGTTCACGTTGAGCGTGTTCCTCCGATTATTGTATGTCCTCAGGATAAAGTATAACCGTAACATAGTTATTCATATCGAAATATTTTCCGGCCGCAACCCTGACATCTGATGCAGACAGTTTGTCAATATACGAATCAAGCATCAGGATTTCATTGGGATCCTCGTTGTGAAAATAATAAAAATTGAGGTTTGAAAGCCAGAACGAATTCTGTTTCAGGTTCGTTTCCCGCTGACGGCGCTGCGTTTCCTTCACTTTATCGATATAGAGCGTATCGATATCCTCCGAGGTGAACACGGTGAGTTCATCGAGCACGCTTTCGATGAGTTCCTCTGCACGATTCGGGTTGCAGCCGAAAGAAATAGTAATCTCGTATTCCTCCTCGGGATAATGCGAAATGTAAACGTTTACACCGACGCCATACGTCCCGCCCAAATCCTCGCGGAGAATCTCACGGAGCCGTATACGGAGAACCTGCGCCATCGACTGGATGTCGTAGCGGTTCTGACGGTTGAATTCAAACGGGCCGGTGAAAATGATGTTGACCGCGCTTTTCTGCTCGATCCCTTTTTTTACTATCTTCTTTATCACGCCGCGCGGGGGATCGATCCCATTGTTGCGCCACGTTTCGGTACGGTCGGTCGTCGGTAGATTACCGAAATAGGTCCGGACAAGCGGACGCATCCTGTCTAAGTCGAAATTCCCCACGAAAAAAAATGTGAAATCGCCGGCGTCGGCAAACCGGTCTTTATAAATTTCCATTGACGTATCGAGGTCCATTTCGCTGAGCAATTCCATCGTCCACGGCCGCGCCCGCGGATGATAATTTGCCATAGTGACCGTGACAGTATCATCGAATGCTGTCTCAGGATCGCCGCTCCGGTTTTCGATATAGCTTTTCAGCCGTGCGAGATAGGACATATACACATCGGTATCTTTCCTCGGTTCATGAAAATACTCGTAGATAAGCTGAAACATCGTCTCGATATCGTCCGGTGACGCGCCGCCGGAAATGCTCTCCCGGATATCGGATATGGACGGCGACACACTGACAATCTTACCGGACAGCAGTTTGCCGAGTTCTATCCGGCTGAATTCACCGACACCGCTTTGGGAGATGACACTTGCTGCGGTCACTGCCGGAATATAATTATTGTCGTCAACCAGCGAATAGCCGCCCGGACTATGAGAGGTAAACAGCACCTCATCATTCTTGAAATCAGTGGGTTTCATCACAACACGGACACCGTTCGCAAGCTGCCATTCGGTCGTGCCGAGATTGGCGTTTTTCGATTCTGAGATGATCTGTACCGATTTGAGAATTTCATCCACCAACGGCCGTTCGACAAACGAATCCTCGTATGGGGAGATATCAAGGCTTTCAACCTTATCGAACACCGCAAGGAGCGCATGCTCGCCGGGGATTGTCACATCCTCTTTTTCGGGCCCGTCCGCAAGGATAACACGGTTGTCATCGGTGATCAGTTCCTCTGCCAGCGCGTTTACCTCGTCTAATGTTATATCAGGGACGTATTTGTTGTACAGTTCATATTCGTATTCGATGCCCGAGATAGGCTCGTTTTCGAGGAAATTGCGGGTGTATTCGGAGACATAATTCGAGGATTCGGTCTTGTCGCGTTCGTTATAGATGCTTTCGATAAACCGGAGCATCTCGCGTTTCTGACGGTCCAGTTCCGATTGGGTAAAGCCGTGCCGCCTGACACGCTCCGCCTCGGTCAGAAGCGCCTCGAGTCCGGTCTCGATTCCGTTGTCTTTCACGCTTGCGGAAAGAACATAGAATTCCTTCGTCCTGATAAATCGTCCGATCGACGAAAACGCATTCAGAAACGGCGGGTCCGGTTTCTGCAGAATTTCGTCGAAACGGAGATTCAGCAGGGAATTATAAATGCTCTCCACCAGTCCGCGGCGGTAATCGCGCACGGTGCCCTGCGGCGGGACATCGTGCTTGTAGTAAATGCTGACCGAGGAGCCGGTTGCCTCTGGATCGCTTGCAATGGCAAAAAGCGTTTCATCATGGCCGGGCACCGGGAAATATTTTCGCTCGCGGGGATTGTCCATGGACGGTGCAAACGTAAAATGCTCGTGTATCAGTTCCTCGATACGGGAACTGTCAAAATCTCCCACCGCAATGACTGCCATGAGGTCGGGACGATACCACTCGCGGTAAAAGCGGCGCAGGGTGTCGTGTTCAAACGATTTAAGGATTTCCTCTTTCCCGATGGGGAGCCGTTCGGCGTATTTCGAACCCTGAAGCAGTATCGGGAGCTGAATGTCGGTCATGCGAGCCTCCGCACCGCGACCGAGCCGCCATTCCTCGATGATGACTCCGCGTTCTTTCTCGATTTCATCACCGTTATAACTCACATTATGTGCCCAGTCCTCAAGGATTTGAAATGCGGTTTCCACAATCTCGGGTTTGTCGGTGGGAATCTGCAGCATATAGAGCGTCTGATCGAAACTGGTCGAGGCATTTAGGTCGGGGCCGAACCGCATGCCGATGGATTCGAGGTAATTTACCAGCTTCTGCTTTTCGAAATTTTTTGTGCCGTTGAATGCCATGTGTTCTGCGAAATGGGCGAGACCCTGCTGGTCGTTGTCCTCGAGGATTGATCCGGCGTCGACCACCAGCCGCAACTCGGCGCGGTCCTCGGGTTTGAGGTTGTGACGAATATAATAAGTAAGCCCGTTTTCGAGTGTGCCGATTTTTACCGCGGGATCGAGGGGGATAGTATCAGACAGATCGGTCTGAGAGTGTACGGGGCAGGTTAGTATGAATATAATCGATATGTATTGTAATATGTTTTTCAAGACTGTCTCCGGTAGGAGATAATGACAGTATCGTTGTACTGGAATATAAATAACGGAAAATGGAATTAAAAGAAGATTTTCAATACAACAGTCACCTAAAATCCACGGAGGGATACTTAACGGTTAATGCCATTACATCATAACGGACAGCGGGCAGACACGTAGGACTGCCCCTGCGGTTATTCAATTTATGCTTTATTCTAAACTCTGTGCCTATCTTCCCTCTGTGCCCTCTGCGGTGAAATAAAATTACACAGCTTCCCAATCCCCCGATTTCTCCGATCGGAACACCGCGTCGATGACACGCATATTGCACACCGCGTCCTCGATGGAGGTCGGTTCTGGGGTGCCGTTTCTCACCGCCTTTGAGAATGCGTCCACCTGAAAGCCGTACTGGTCAGCCGGATGGAATTTCACTTCGCGCACACCAACGCTGCTCATCACGGTTATCTCCATGGGGACATCGGTGTATGCGTTGAACGGGATTTTAATATGGATTCGCCCGCTTGTTCCGACAATATCGACCTGTTGGTACGGGCACATCAGCGTCCCCACGGTGAATACTGCATGCCCCGCGCTGAATTCGAGGATAGCGGAGGTGAGCATGTCGGTGCCGAATTCGGGGTGACGGTTGATCAGGCTGACTGCTTTTGAAGGTTCGGCGCCGAACATGAACCGCGACACCGATATGGCATAGCATCCGATATCGTAAAGTCCGCCGCCGCCGAGTTCGGGGATGTTGCGGATATTTTTTGGGTCACTGTTGTTGTAGCTGAACACCGTATGAACCGATCTCACTGCGCCGATATGTCCGGTATCGACAATCTCCCGGGCACGCCGCCACTGGGGATGATAACGGTACATGAACGCCTCCATGAGGAGCACGTTTTTCGAGGCGCAGTAATCGGCGGCCTCTCGGGCCTCGTCGGCATTCATAGTCAGCGGTTTCTCGCAGAGAATGTGTTTTCCGGCATCGGCGCATTTTTTTATCCACTCGAGATGCGTGGTGTTCGGCAGCGGAATATAGACCGCCTCGATCATAGGATCGGCGACCATGGCCTCATACGACGGGTAATGATGCGGTATACCGAATTCCGCCGCAGCGGCTATAGCTTTATCCGCTGTTCGCGAACAAATGCCGTATAGGTCTGATACGGTCGATTTTCGCATCGGGACGAGAAACGCTTTTTTGAAGATATTTGCGGTCGATAAAATACCCCATCGGACTGGTTCCATAAATCAGTTCCTTTCGATTTGATTTTTTATATACTTAACTTATTTTTCAACGCAGAAAGCGCAGAAAAAAGAAAGCACAAAGACACAAATTAAATTCCCCCTCCGGGTGATTAAGGGTATATCCTGATAAAAGGCGAACACAGGATGGTTTCCCCTGTTGTAGAATCTGTGCAATCATTTCATTTGCGTCAATCTGCGGTTCTATTTTTTTTCGCGGCCATACCCTTTCAAATATACCATAAGCACCGAGATTGCCGCCGGTGTCACACCGGGAATCCGCGACGCCTGACCTAACGAGGCGGGTTGAATCTCGGTCAGCTTCTGGATAATTTCGTTTGAAAGCGAGGGAATCGTACCGTAATCGATGCCGGGTGGAATTTTTATCTGTTCGATGTATTTAAATTTTTTGACATTGGCCTCCTGACGTTTCAAATATCCCTCGTATTTGCACTGAATTTCCACCTGACGGCCGACATCGGGCAATAAATTCGGCGCATCGGGATCGATCTTCCGGATGTTCTCGTAGTTCAGTCCGGGGCGTTTCAAAAGCATAGCTACGGTCGTCGGTTTCGAAAGCGGGGTCGATCCGGTCTGTTCGAGGATGACGTTGACCTCGTCAGAGGGTTTGACCACCGCCTTTTCGATACGGGCGAGTTCGCGCTCGATTTGCTGACGTTTCGTTCGGAGCTTCGTTTTGAGAAATTCGTTGTGAAGGCCGAGTTCGGCGCCTATTTCAAGAAGCCGGAGATCGGCGTTGTCCTCGCGGAATAGCAGCCGGTGTTCGGCGCGCGATGTGAACATGCGGTACGGCTCCTTTGTGCCGAGTGTGACAAGGTCGTCGATCATGACACCCATGTATCCCTCCGAACGGTCCATGACGAACGGCGGACGTTTTTGCACTTTAAGCGCCGCGTTAATGCCCGCCCAGAGTCCTTGTGCGGCGGCCTCTTCATAACCGGAGGTTCCGTTGATCTGTCCGGCAAAATAGAGTCCCTCCACCGGTTTCGTCTCAAGCGTCGGCTTAAGCTGTGTCGGCGGGATGAAATCATATTCGATAGCATATCCGGGACGCATCATCTCAGCATTTTCAAGACCCTCGATGGAACGTATCAGATCGATCTGGATTTCGTAGGGCAGGGAATTTCCAAGCCCGCTGAGATAGTATTCCTCGGTTTCAAGTCCCTCCGGTTCGAGGATGATGTGGTGACGGTCCTTGTCGGGGAATTTCACAATTTTGTCCTCGAAAGACGGGCAGTACCGGGCCGAAACACCGCTGATTTGCCCGCTGTACAGCGCCGACAGCTCGATGTTGTCGGTGACAATTTTGTGCACACCAAGGCTTGTATAGCCGGTATAACATGGGAGCTGTTCAAGCGGAGGCGTGTCGGTGAACATCGAAAACGGCCGGATGATCTTATCGCCGTACTGCGCCTCGAATGCATCGAAATCGATAGTAGATTTCCTGAGACGGGGCGGTGTGCCGGTTTTCAGCCTGCCAAGTTCGAATCCCATTTCTGCAAGATTGTCCGAGAGTTTGTCGGAGGGAAATTCGCCAGCGCGGCCGGCATGAATCTGACGTTCACCGATATGAATGAGACCGTGCAGGAAGGTCCCCGCTGTCAGCACGACCGTTTCGCTCAGGAACTCGGCGCCAATGTTATCGCGGACACCGGCTGTTCGGCCTTTATCGACAATGATTTCCTCCACCAGTGTTTGTTTCAGCTCGAGATTGGGCTGGGTTTCGATGACCTGTTTCATGAGTGTGTGATAGCGCTGCTTATCGTTCTGGGTTCGGGTACCCTGCACCGCCGGGCCTTTGCTAGTGTTGAGAATCCGGTACTGGATCGCGCTTCTGTCGGCGATTTTCCCCATTTCGCCTCCGAGCGCGTCGATCTCTTTGACCAGGTGTCCTTTACCGAGACCGCCGATGGAGGGCGAGCATGGCATAGAGGCAACTGTGTCGAGATTGATCGAAAAAAGAAGTGTCCTGCATCCAATCCGTGCCGAGGCAAGCGCCGCCTCCGAACCCGCATGGCCGGCGCCGATGACAATGACATCGTATGTGTTATCGTATCCGCTCATAGAAACCCATGTATGAATAATGAATGTTTCCGATAGATTCCGTATTATATTGTATATTGCACGTCAAGGCATTATTATGTACAATATCTCTTAACATGTAATATATAATATTTTTACATGCGCGTCATTAATAAATATGCCTGTCAAATGATTCGCGGACAGCATACTCACACTATTTGAAACGGAGATATTGATATGAATAATCCCACGAAACGGCTGTTGTCACACGTTCACCGGCGGGAATTCCTGAAAAGCGGGACTGCGGGAATCCTCGGAAGTTTTACTGCGAAATCCGCTCTTGCGCAGCGCCGGAGTGCCCCGTCGTACGATCTCGCCGGCGGAACGTACCACTATCTTACTAACGAGCAGAAAAACATCCACAACCGCTGGAACAAAGACATTCCACCCGCGCTGCATATAAAATCGGGCGATATGGTCTCTATCGAGACCCGCGACGCCTCCGACTGGCATTTTTCCGTCGATTCCACAGTCGCCGATATTGGAACCCGCGATTCCTCAAAAACACATCCGCTGACCGGCCCTATCTTTATCGACGAAGCCGAGTCGGGCGATGTGCTTAAGATCGACATCCTCGATTTTGAGCTGAGCGACTGGGGCTGGTCTGCCACCGGCCCTGAGAAAGGGCTGCTGCCGGACCTGCTGACTGAAAGCTATCTCAGAATTTGGCATTTTGACGCCAAAAAGGAATACGCGCAGCTTACGGACGGTGTCAGAGTCAAGCTCGATCCGTTCTGCGGGGTTATGGGTGTTGCATGGGAGGAGACCGGAGAATTCCGCACCATCCCGCCGCGCAAGAACGGCGGCAACATGGATATCCGCTATCTGACCGCCGGGACGACGCTTTATCTGCCGGTGTTTGTACGCGGCGCACTGTTTTCAACGGGGGATGCCCATGCCGCGCAGGGGGACGGCGAGGTCTCGGTGTCCGGGATCGAAACCGACCTTGCGGTGACCCTGCGTCTTACTGTCCTGAAAGGCATCTCCATCGAGGAACCGCGTTATGAAAGCGATACGTATTATGCCACTACCGGATTCGGCACAACGATACTCGAGGCCTCGCAGAAAGCGATGCGATATATGGTCGGGCACCTTGAGCGGACGTACGGTCTCGATACCGCGGACGCTTATACGCTGTGCAGCATGGCGGCCGATCTGAAAATCTGCGAGACAGTCGATATGCCGCATTACCTTGTTAGCGCACATTTGCCAAAAGATATATTTACTGGATAATAGTCGAGAAAGGCGTTATGCCGGAACTTCCCTACAACGACCTCAACACCGCACTCCGCAAACGGTTTGGCGAACGGGTGCAGAAAATCACCATCGACGCCGGGCTAACCTGCCCGAACCGTGACGGCACAGTCGGGAACGGCGGATGCATCTACTGCAGTTCACGCGGATCGGGAACCGGGAAATCCGCAGAACAGTCTGTCGCCGAACAGCTCGAATCCGCAAAGTCGTTTCTCGGTCACCGGTATAAAGCGTGTAAATTCATCGCTTATTTTCAGGCCTTTTCCAACACGTACGCCTCCGTGGAAACCCTGCGGCGGCTTTATGAGGAGGCGCTTGCGGTCAAGGATATTGTTGGACTCGCCATCGGTACCCGTCCCGACTGCGCGGGAGAGAACGTGCTCAATCTTATCGAAGAATTCACTGAACGGACATACGTTTCTATGGAGTACGGCCTTCAGTCTATTCACGACAAAACGTTGAAAATCATCAACCGCGGCCATACTGTTGGGGATTTTGCCGATGCGGTCGAACGGACCCGTGCGCGGGGGATCGAGGTCTGTGCGCATATTATACTCGGCCTGCCGGGAGAATCGCGCGAGGATATGCTGGTGACAGCGCAGGCACTTGGGAGGCTCGGTGTCGAAGCGGTGAAAATTCATATGCTGTATGTCATTCGCGGCACGGCTCTTCACAATATGTACGAACGGGGGGAGTATCGGTGTCTCACCCGTGAGGAATACATCGATATCCTCTGCGATTTCATTGCGGCGTTACCTGAGGATATGATCATTCACCGTCTCACCGGCGATCCGCATCCCGAGGAGCTTGTTGCGCCGTTGTGGACACTTGACAAGAATGCCAATCTGAATGCAATATGGGATGCCATGCGCCTGAAAAACATAAGTCAGGGGATGGCGTTCCGTTAAATTACAGATAGTTCGGGCAATCGGGCGGAATGCTCGTTCCCGGTTATCCCTTTAAGCCAGTGTGATATTCAAAGAACCCAAATACGACCTCACCCTTTTATTTCCTTTACTTAAAAAGGAGAGGGGCAGATTGTTAGTATTACAGCTCCCCCTCGCCCGTTGGCGGGAGAGGGGGTAAGGGGGGTGAGGGTAGAACAACAGTAGTTGCCGACATATATTGATAACTGAAAAAAGAAATCAGAACTTCATACCGAGCGTAAGATAAACCGACAGAAAATTACCCGGCTCCTCATAATCGCCCTCACCGACCAGCGTATATTTGGCGTTCGCCGATATCATAAACGGAATAACCGGCGGCGAGAACTGCGCGCCCACCAGCACATGCCCGCCGATATTGGCAAGATTTTTTGTCAGTTCATCGGTGTCGAGTTTTTCGCCCGCCGTTTTCAGTTCGTCCCTGATCAGGTCTTTTCCTATGACCGGCGATATGAGATGCATGCCGACTCCGGCACCACCGTAGAGTTTGAATGTGCTGACAATCGGCGGGAATGAAATAATGTTCTTTCTGACGGTTGCGTATAAACCGAAACGGCCGAATGTAGCGTCATAGTTTTCGGGCGGATCAATCGAATTATCGTATGTAACTTTGTAGTCCTGCATGGCAATATCGGCGCTAATCTCGAGGTCCACAATCGGGATGACATCGACAAGAACATTCGCACCGAACATGATCGGATCCGAGATTTCCTCGCGTGTGAGCGACACGCCGGTGCCGTCATCTAGTGAAAATCCCTCGTCGAAACCGTCGATGGTGTAGCTGTCGATACCGCCGTGAACGCCGATCCCGAAAATAGCGTGAGCTGGTGCGGGATTCATAACCAGAACGGCGAGAACGATGAGAACCAGTATACGCTTCATTGAAAACCCCCTTATAAAACGGTACGTTGCAAGAATGTTATTTAGACATATTGTGTAATTTCATACATAATTACCTGCAAATAATGCTCAAATTAATGTTGTGTCAAGAAAATAATGTAATGATCGGGCGCAGGATGTGACCTTTATCATATTTCGATAGTTTTGTAAAAGACCTGTTCCGCATTAACTTTATCTTGACAATCCGGACGATTTCCATACCTTATAGAATAAAAAATGATAAACACATACTCGTTCATGTGAAAGGATTCGAAATATGAATGATTCAAACGGAAAAAGGATTTCGCGCAGACATTTCGTTTCGGCTGTTGCAGGCGCAGCCGCGGTTGCGGGAGCTTCATCGTCAGTTTCTGCGATGTCGGTTTTCAAAGGGAAAATCCCGCTCGGACTTCAGCTCTATTCTCTCCGCGAGATGGCTAAGACGGATTTCCCGGGAGTGATCGACGCCGCAGCGCGGATCGGTTTCGAGGGGGTCGAATTTGCGGGTTATTTCGATACGAGCGCACAGGATCTCCGCAGGATGCTTGACAATAACGGCCTGAAATGCTGCGGTACACATACCGCGATGGACACGTTGCTCGGCGATAATTTTCAGCGGACTGTCGATTATAATAAAACAATCGGCAACAAGTACCTCATCGTTCCGTGGCTTCCCGAGGAACGGCTGAACACGAAAGCCGCCGCGCTTAAAACCTCGGCGCAGTTCAACGAACTTGACGAGAAAGCCCGTGAACAGGGAATGCGGGTCGGCTATCACAATCACACTTTCGAATTCCAGAGAGTAGACGGCATCTATCTGTTCGATCATTTCTACGGCAATACCAACGACACCGTGGTCATGCAGCTCGATGTCGGTCATGCGCTCCACGGCGGCGCTAATCCGGCGGCGCTAATCAGGAAATACCCGAGCCGTGCCGAAACGGTTCATCTCAAGGAATACTCCGCGACCGATGAAACGGCGCTTATCGGCGAGGGCGATATGGACTGGCAGTCACTATTCGAGGCATGCGAGGCGATTGGCGGAACCAAGTGGTACATTGTGGAACAGGAACGCTATCCTGTGTCTCCTATGGAATCGGTCGAGCGGTGCATGGCGAATTTGCGGAACATGGGGGTATCACAGTGAAACGATTTCAAACTTGCATACGGATAATAACAGCGGTTTTTGCCGCAGCAATTGTAATGACGGTGGTTACGGCGGAAGCGCAGGCGGCAGAGGGTCCGAAGGGATTCGGCTTTTACGACAAAAACGATTTCAGGGAATTCGTAAACGTTCACGGCGGAGCTGGATCGATACGATACAGCGAATATTGGAATTCAGATGATTACGTCACCTCGCACCGATTCTTTCGCGTGGTGGAAATACCGCCGAAAAGCAGTATCGGCGAATACCGTCTTGTTGACTCTGATGAGATGATCGTTATCCTGAGCGGAACAGCGGATGTTACAGTCAACGGCAAAACGGGGCGTCTTGTCGGCGGTACACTGGTACCGGTCAAGCTGGGTGAATCGCTCGGCATGTATAATGCGTCCGATGAACCGGTCGAATTGGTATGGATGGCAATGGAGATGACCAAAGGGAAATACAATCCGGTCGATCTCGGAAACGATCTCACGGAAAACCGTCCCGAGGGATTGATACCGTTTCCGTACATATCTGCCGATTACTGGGAATTTGTGCCGACAGGACATCCCTCGCATAACGGGCTGGGTTCGCTTGCCGAGACGCCGGGAGTGGTTGATTTCGGCTATTTCATAACCGACTGTCATGCGCGGTTTTTTGTCATTCCCGCCGGAGCGTCCATCGGATACCATACGCACCATACCAACGAGGAGCATTTCTTCATTGTCAGCGGTGCAGGCAGGGTGACTATCAACGATGTGACCAATGACATGAACAGGTACGACTGCAAAAAGGTCGGTGTCGGCGATACTCATGGCATTTACAACAATACCGACGAAGACCTGCTCATCTTTTTTACCAATCTGCCGATGCCCGGTGTGCAAAACTGGGGAAAAGTTGAAAACCTGGGGGATAACTTGGCAGACCGGTAATGAAAATGTATATTGGAATGTATAAAAGGGGGGTTGCGTTCGGCACCCTTTCATTAGACGATGGTGGTTGCTATTTGATAAGCACATCCCACACGCGCGAGTATTTCGCCGAACTCTCCGGACCGCTGACCTCGAGGATAACCACATAGGTTGTCCCCGGCTTCTCATAGGCGTGAATGGGATTTTGCTTGTTTGAGGTCGTACCGTCCCCAAAATCCCATTTCCATGATGTAATATTGCCGTAGGACCGGTCTTTGAATGCCACAAGCCGTCGGTCCATATCGATAATTTCGAAATCCCAGTCCGCCTCGACCGGCTCGCGCAGAAACGGTTCGACCGGCATCATTCTGAACGCGCAGAGGCTTGACGCGTTCCCGATCATGTCGAATGTGGAGGACAATGTCCAGGCCGCCTCAGACCGGCCTCCCGGAAGAGGATCGTCGTCATATTCGAGAATGCTCCACGAGAGACCGATGATTTCGTTTTCGGTAAGTTTGGATTCCACCGCATGTTCAGGCCCCTCATACGGCGCGAAATCGAACGGCGTTATCCAGAATTCCTGAATAAGCGTCCCGGATTCGCCGTGACTGAAATCATACGACGTTTCCGAATTGGCAAACGGAAATTCGGCTATCCACGGCTGACATCCCCATATAAGCGCAAATGATTTATCCTTGTTCGGCGTATAGATATGATAGTTCTGAGCGTGAACACCGTGAAACGTGAAGTATTTTTCGAGATCAGTAAGAAGGTCGCCCGCAGGATGGTTACGGCCAAGGAGCGTGCCGCCCGAAAGGTCGCCATCCACAACAACCTCGAGAAGTTCGCTGTGACGGCCGGGATCATCGATATTCCAGTAATCGTCATACGCTTCATAAAGGAAATACAGGCGGTTCAAACCATTGACCCAGCCGACGGTGATCCGTACATCGAAATCATTTGTATCTATTTGGGCGCCCTGGCGGGTGTCGGTCAGTTGGTGGATACCGATAGTGTAATCCTCCGGGACCATGTTCCAGTCCGATGTATCGCCGTCGATCCGGGGAATCATATTATGAGGAAACTGAAAGATTCTGAATTCGGTATCCGGCCGGTCGAGCGCCGCCGATTCAGTGGACGCAGCAAGCAATCCGGCAGCACAGATTAAAAGCAATCGCTGTATCATGATAGTCCTCTGTGGAAATGCGGTTTACAATTGAAATATTTTATGTACTATACCGCATTCCCAACAATTCGACAACCGAAAATATTTTGGCTTTGCTTGGCTGTAAATTCAGATGTTTATTAAAATCCAGTATACTGTCAGCATTATTCCGCCGATCATCAGACAGATATAGAACAGCTCGAGCATTGACTCGCAAAGCCATTCGAAAAATGTTTGTTGTTTGATTTTGATATAGCTTCGTTTGATACGGGGATTCGTATGCATCGCAGCACCTCCTTTTTTACCATCCACGCAGGAGTGGCAAAGACCGGCACCACGCTGCCTGGCAACCCTGCCGTCATATCCGCCCTATGCGGATTTAGACCAGTGGTTTTGTGTCCCATTCTTTCGGATGGTTTACGATTTACAAGCACTTCATTGAGTGTTTGAAAAGAGTTCCTTTCACGCTGCTGTATTGACTGCATTATATTTAGGATATGTGAAATATGATGTGATTCCTGTCACTCGATGCCAAATTTTCTACTGCGTCCGGTCAATACCGTTCGAAAAAACGCTTGTATCCGGCGGGGAAATGTCACATAATTGGATAGAAATAGGTTGGGCCGTTCAAATTTCCAAGGAGCGATACCGTGAAAAAGAAACAGCGAATATATATACCGTATACGCATTCGTTTTAGCCCGATATCTTCATTCAGTTGAAATCCAGCGCTGACGGTAGTTAGCCCTACGAATTCATATTCACCGGCCTTTCAACCGGTGAACACACACTGACCTTAACCGCAGCCGACAACGGCGGGAAATCGAATCCCGCGACCTGCATAATCTCGGTCGAATAGACCGAGGCGCAGCGGTATGATAAAAATACATAACAATTTGATAATTTAGGATATATGACAAAAGAACAATTTGCTCGAATCCGGGGGTGGTTCGAATCGTATGTCGCTGACATAACGCCCGATGACAAAAAAGTCGCCGACCTTATCGGTCTGAAACGGGTTCACAGCGAAAAAGTTGCCGGCCATTGCGCCGCGATTGCGCGGGACGAGGGATTTTCAGGCCCGGACACACGTACCGCGGAAGCGCTGGGTATTCTGCACGATATCGGCAGGTTCGCCCAGATTGTTGAATTCATGACATTCAACGACACGGGATCGTTCAATCACGGTGAGTACGGCGCTGAAATTATCGGGAAGTCGGACGTTCTCGCCGCCCTGAATGAACCTGACCGCGGACGGATACATGCCGGAGTGAGACACCACAATGCGCGCATTGTAACCGGCGGTCTCGATTCGGAAGCGCTGCCGTTTGTGAATATCATCCGCGACGCCGACAAGCTTGATATCTATCGCGTTATCGCGGAAACCATTCGGAACGGCGACCACGAAAAACATCCCGAAATAACCCTCAACATCGATATGAAAGGACCTCCCGGCGCCGCAGCGCTTGAACAAATCCGCGCAAGGGAGACCGTATCGTATGAAAATATCAAATCGCTTGCTGATTTCAGGCTCACCGAGCTTTCCTGGCTTTACGATATCAATTACCGGTATACGTTGCGATATATCGCCGAGAACGGCATTCTGGATGAAGTCACCGGTTCGCTGCCGGACGATCCAGCAGTCAATGAGGTTGTCCGGGAAGTGAAAGATTTTATTGAGGGTAAGATGAAATAAAAACCCTTTTCCCCTTTTTTTTAGGAGAGAAGTCACGAATTGACAGAGGGGTTAGTGTGAACACACAGGTTCGCCCCTGCGTTTTCACTTTGTGCTTTCTTTTAAACTCTGTGCCTTTCTTTTCTCTGTGTCCTCAGCGTTCTCTGCGGTGAAATAATAAATCATTCCCCAACAACGAGCGTCGGCCGTCCCTCGAGCATCCCGAGCGATACTAAGAATTCGTCACCCGCCCGTATCGCACGTACCACCGTATCCTCCGGCGCCGTGTAACCGACAACCACGAACGCGTGGCCGGTTTCCCCGAACAGCATGAGATCGCACCGGTTACCCGCCGCGGTCATTTTCTCCGAAAAATCGATTGCCTGACGGACAGGGACAACCGTATCATCGAAACCGTGCAGTACCATGCACGGCGGCTCGCCGGGTTCAATGAAATTAATCGGCGAGGCGAGTTCCGCATGCTGTCTGACAGTCCTGCCGCCCTCCGCCGTAAACAGCGCCATCCACCGTTTGACCGCCAGGTCGGCCACCGGATTATACATCACCGCCGCATCCGCCCGTGCGATTATACTGAGATCGTCCGTGGGATCGTCGAACCCCTCTAAAACCGCCATGCATCCGGCGAGATGTCCGCCCGCGGAGTCGCCCATGACCACGATTTTAGACGGATCGATACCGAGTTCATCCGCGTGCGCCCGGATATACCTCATCGCCGATTTGCAGTCGCGGATGCAGTCCATCACCGTGGGGCCGTTGTCGCGCACAAGACGGTACTGCACACTGATCCCGACCGCGCCCTGCG
>CAZCDQ010000035.1:0-25751 GCA_964497605.1 uncultured bacterium | reverse complement strand
GCAGCTTGAATTATAATCAATATACGTCACCGTATTTATGAAATGGAGTACTTAGTATTGTCATGACACTTTTCGGCGGGTCGATTGTCTTTAATCCCTACGGCATCGGATCGAGGAACTGGGAGGATATCCCGGAAAATGCCCGCTACTGGGCAACGCCTTCCGGCCAGATGTGGTAAGAAAAGCCGGTATTGTGTAAAATGATAGTTATATTGATATTAGAATGCGGTGAGCGTCAAACGCCGGGTGTTATTCGAAAAGTGTTTTAATATTATACCATGTTGAATACTCGACACTGGCAGGGAATCCGAGCGAGGAATTGTCGGCACCGACAATGTTGCCGAGTTCTGATAGGTCGATGACGATCCCGCCTGAAAGTGACTGCGTATCGATCCCGTCCTTGACAAGTATACCGCCGTTGTTATATGCAAACATAATATTGTTCCGGTCGCAGTCGGAAAGAGAAAGTAGTGTTTTAAGCCCATCCCCGGACGGTATCGTAACGGTCATCGGGAGTCTGTCGACCGGATTACCATTTGAAGACGCCTTGATAGTGATATTAAGGCTGAGCTTTTTGCCGTTCACATTCTGGAAAGAATTTCCAAGAACATTCAGTATCAGGTGAACATCGAGCATACCGCCCGGCGGTTGTGAAATAACGAACGACGTTTCGGTGAGCGCGTCGATAATATTTGAGGACGCGGATCCACCTGTGATCATATCGCTTTGTATTATAAATTCGCCGGTGTCTGAAGTTGTCGCAGACTGAATTGGGCTTGATCCTGCAAACAGTTTCCAGTTGATGTCGGCTGAAACCTGAGCCGAACATATTGAAAGGAAAAGCAGAATAGTAATCAGTAAAACCGTTCTGACGTTCATGATGAACCTCGAAGCTGAAAATGTCACTACAAAATATGCAATTATTACATAACAATTATATTTATAAGATATTGGAAAAACGGTATTTTGTCAATCGTTATTTCCCGGTAGCAATTGTAGGAATACGGTTCGAGTGAAATGAAAACGACTGGCAATCATAGTGTATTTAGCCGCTGTCGGCTTTTATTTCGGTAATTACCCTGTTGCGGCCTTCGTTTTTCGCCTGATACATTAGCTTGTCAACGCGTCTAAACATGGTTTGAAAATCGTTGTCGTCGGCCTTAACCTCGGTCACTCCGGCGCTTATAGTGATAGGCACTTTCGCATTGTCATAGGAAAATTCGGTATTCTCGATTACTTCACGAATTTTTTCTGCCACAGTGGAACTTTTTGAAATTGTCGTTTTCGGCAGAAGTATAAAAAATTCTTCGCCTCCGTACCGTGCGAATACGTCCGTTTCACGCAGCATTTTTCCGACAGATTTCGCGATTCCCCGCAGCACTCTGTCGCCGGCCTCGTGACCGTAGTCATCGTTTACCTGTTTGAAATGATCGATGTCGAACATTACAAGAGAGAAAGCGTCACGGTACCGCTGATAACGCTGGTGTTCGATGGCGAACAGTTCCTCGAATGCTGGCCGGTTATAGATTTCAGTAAGCGGATCCTTTTGATTGCGTTCGATCAGCGCCTTGTTCTGATCGATCACGCTATTGATAACTTTTTTGAAATACTGCTGTAGTTTCGTTTGTTCTTTCCTGCTGTTTTCGAGCCGTATGGCATATTCGGTTCGTTTTGAATTAAGTGTGTCGGATATCGCGTGAAGCCCCGACATAATAATGGATTTGATATTGTCGAAATCCGTTGATTTTTCGATCGTTTTTAGAATATCGCCGATTTTACCGCCCATTTTTTCGTTAAATACGATATCCTCGTCTATCTCGTCATCGGTATTGCTGAATACTGCATAGATTTCACGCTCCATATCTACCAGTTTTGTACCGATTTCTTTGATGAATTTGGTTATTTCATTTTTTTCCGCCTGATTTTTGTCTGCATAGCTTTCAATTAACTCGATGGCCTGCTTACGAAGGGACAACAAATAATCGAGATCCTCGCTATGCTGTATACGTTCTTTTATGAGTGCGATCTGATCGTTGAATTCGTGGCCGACGATACGTCGGATGTCATCGACTGCTTTTATGCATGCTTTTTTTACCGATTTCAATTTGAAATCGGAAGACTCACCGAGTAATTTTCCGAACATTGATCGTTTCATTGTTTTTGTGTCAGGTTCAATGTCTCCGCCGGCGGCGGACGTTTGATTATCATGGCCCGTTAAATCGGATTTGAGTATTTGGTTATTGATAGCGTCGAGCGCATGCATACGAGACTGGCGGTCATCCTCATTAATAAAACTTTCTTTCAATGAATCGAGCGCCTCTTGAAGGGAGGATTGTTCCGCAGCGTCGCACATTTTTAGAAGGGTAAATACTGTCCGTTTGTTAATATCTTTCTCGTTATCAAGTTCACTGAGCAAATCCATTAGCTGCTTGCGAATAAATTTTTCTTTTTGCTCGTGTTCGTTGATGACAGTTTGAAGTTCCTCGATTTTGCTTTTCTTTTCAGATTTTAACGAGACTTCTTTCGGACGATTTGCTTGTTTAAGAAGATTGCGGATTAATTTCTTTTTGGAAAGAAACTGTGCGAAATTCTGAGTGTTAAGTACATTACCACTTTTCTTGACATCCCTTAATGTCTCGAGAAATATATCGGATAATTTATTTATATCAGGAATAGTGTGTTTTTCAATTTGTTCAGTCACGGTTCGACACCAGTTTCGATAATGAAATTCGGTATTCAAGATAAAATAGAAACTACTTTTAAGATACTCAATCGAAATATAATACGATTTTCGGCAATATGACAATAATATTCTCGGTTTGCGGGAAGAAATCTTTTAAAAAATGTTTACGCCGACACGAGAAGCGCCATATCGGCATTTCGACCTGCCATTGTGACATTCATGGCAGGTTGTTAATGTTCGGGCGGAAACCATCGATATCTTTCAAAGCTAATATTATCAATATGAAACGTCGATTCGGAATTTTGGCATCGAATTTGCTTCAGTATCTATTAGTAATATAAAATAAAAAAAGTAAAGGAGGAGTTTGTTATGTCAAAGATTATTGGAATAGATCTTGGTACCACAAATTCGGTCGTATCGGTTATGGAGGGAGGTCAGGCTGTTGTCATCCCCAATCAGGAGGGAGGACGTACAACTCCGAGTGTTGTAGCATTTACGGATAAGAAAGAGAAGCTTGTAGGTCAGGTGGCAAAACGGCAGGCGGTAACGAATCCGGAAAAGACCGTTTCATCCATCAAACGATTTATGGGGCGTAAATATAACGAAGTAAACGATGAAATTAAAGAAGTGCCTTATAAAGTTGTTAAAAGTGCAAACGATACCGCGCGCGTTAATATTGAGGGGAAAGAATATTCTCCGCCGGAGATTTCCGCGTTTATTTTGCAAAAAATGAAACAGACTGCGGAGGAATATATTGGCGAAAAAGTTACTGAAGCTATAATCACTGTCCCTGCATATTTCAATGATTCTCAACGTCAAGCGACAAAAGATGCAGGACGCATCGCCGGACTCGAAGTCAAACGCATCATAAACGAGCCTACAGCAGCATCTCTTGCGTATGGTCTCGATAAAAAGAAAGACGAGAAAATCGCCGTGTTCGACCTCGGCGGTGGAACATTCGATATTTCGATTCTCGAACTCGGCGACGGTGTATTCGAGGTGATGTCAACAAACGGTGACACCCATCTCGGCGGTGACGATTTCGATCAGCGGATTGTCGACTGGCTTGCAGATACGTTTAAAAAAGACGAGGGTATTGATCTCAGAAACGATCCGATGGCACTACAGCGATTGAAAGAGGCTGCTGAAAAAGCGAAATGTGAACTTTCCAACACACTGCAGACTGACATTAATTTGCCGTTTATCACAGCGGATGCCTCGGGTCCGAAACATCTCAATATCAATCTTACCAGAGCATCATTTGAAGAAATCACGAGCGACCTGTTCGACCGGACACGTGAGCCGGTCTTGAGTGCGCTCAAAGACGCCGGACTGACAGCAGACAAAATCGATGAGGTCATTCTGGTTGGCGGTTCAACCCGTGTCCCTAAAGTACAACAAATTGTAAAAGAGATTTTCGGGAAGGAACCGCATAAGGGTGTGAATCCCGACGAGGTTGTTGCGCTCGGTGCAGCGATTCAGGGTGGTGTATTGACCGGCGACGTTACCGACGTTCTTCTTTTGGACGTTACGCCTTTGTCGCTTGGCATTGAGACACTCGGTAACATTTTCACACGGCTTATCGAGCGTAATACGACGATTCCGACGAAAAAGAGCGAAATATTTTCCACTGCCGCCGATAATCAGACATCGGTTGAAATTCATGTTCTTCAAGGCGAACGTGAAATGGCGCGTGACAACCGAACAATCGGCCGGTTCCATCTTGACGGTATCCCGCCGGCGCCGAGAGGTGTACCGCAGGTCGAGGTTACATTCGATATCGACGCGAATGGTATTCTAAATGTATCAGCGAAAGATAAGGCGTCCGGGAAAGAACAAAATATCCGAATTGAAGCCTCGAGCGGTCTCTCCGAAAGCGAAATTGAGAATATGGTGAAAGACGCTAAGGTTCACGAGGCTGATGATAAGAAGAAAAAGGAAGAGATAACGGTCAGAAATGAAACAGACTCATTGATTTATCAGACCGAAAAGAATGTAAAGGAGCTTGAGGATAAAATCGAGGCCGACGACAAGGGTAAGCTCGATGCGGCTCTCGAACGCGCGAAAGAAGCGATGAAAGGCACCGATACGGACGAAATCACATCCGCCCGTGACGGTTTGAATGCCGCATGGCATGAGATCGCTTCCAAGATTTATGCGCAAGGCAATGCTCAAAATGGTCAACCGGGCTACGAACAGGGTGAACCGCAAACTGAGGCCCCGCAGGAAGATTCCTCAGGTAAGAATAATGGCGCGGTTGATGCCGATTACGAAGTTGTTGACGAATAATATATGCGGGGCCGCGTTTATTCCTCGGTCCCGTATATGTTTCAATTCTCGAAATACTATTTTGAAATCAAGTTTGCTTTTTATATATTATTAAATTACCATTTGATTTTTAGCAGTCATGCTTGTCAAGTGTTAATTATTAACTTTTCAACACACAAAAGAAGGAGGAGATGCATTGAAAATGAAAATCAAACCCTTAGCGGACAGAGTTATTGTATTGCCCGACGATGTCGCGGAAAGCAAATCTGCTGGCGGAATCATTATTCCCGATACAGCGAAGGAAAAACCGCGTCAGGGAAAAATCGTTGCGGTCGGCCCGGGTCGGCTTGACGACAACGGAAAGCCCATCAAAATGAACGTCAAAGTAGGCGATAAAGTAATGTATTCACAGTATGGTGGACAAGAAATCAAATATGAAGGTGAAGAATATCTTATCTTGTCTGAATCCGATATTGTTGCTGTTTTTGAGTAATGTAATCATATAATAAATCCGGAGGAAACAATAATATGGCAAAAGAAATTCTTTACAATACTGATGCACGGTCGAGACTGAAAGCCGGTGTAGACAAGTTGGCGAACGCAGTCAAGGTTACACTTGGCCCGAAAGGACGTAACGTGCTTCTCGAGAAAAAATTCGGCTCGCCTACGGTCACCAAGGACGGTGTAAGCGTTGCGAAAGAAATCGAACTTGAAGACAGATATGAAAACGTGGGTGCGCTGATGGTGAAAGAGGTCGCCACAAAGACGTCCGATATCGCCGGAGACGGTACTACCACCGCGACCGTGCTCGCTCAGGCGATTTTCACCGAAGGTCTCAAAAATGTGACCGCAGGCTCGAATCCCATGGAGCTTAAAAAAGGTATCGACCTCGCTGTTGACGCGGTTGTTGCGAACCTCGAAAAGATTTCCCGTCAGGTCAAAGGCAAAACGGAAATCTCGCAGGTCGGCGCAATTTCCGCAAATAACGATCCCAGTATCGGCAACCTAATTGCCGAAGCGATGGAAAAAGTCGGAAAAGACGGCGTTATCACTGTCGAGGAAGCCAAGAGCATGGATACCAACCTCGAAGTCGTCGAGGGTATGCAGTTCGACCGCGGGTACCTTTCACCGTACTTTGTAACCAATCCTGAATCCATGGAAGCTGTCCTTGAGGATGCTGTTGTGCTTATTCACGACAAGAAAATCTCGAGCATGAAAGACTTGCTTCCCATTCTCGAAAAAGTCAGCCAGATCGGTAAATCGCTTATGATTATCGCCGAGGATGTCGAAGGCGAAGCCCTTGCGACACTTGTTGTGAACAAACTCCGCGGCGTTCTTAAGGTAGCCGCAGTGAAAGCTCCCGGTTACGGCGACCGCCGCAAAGCAATGCTTGAGGATATTGCGATTCTCACCGGCGGCAAGGTTGTCTCCGAGGAAATCGGTTTCAAACTTGAAAATGTTACTACATCCGATCTCGGTACCGCAAGCCGTATTTCGATCGACAAAGATTATTCGACGATCGTCAAAGGCGGTGGTTCCGCAAAAGATATCCAGGGACGTATCGATCAGATCCGTAACCAGATCGACGAAACAACCTCCGATTACGATATCGAGAAACTTCAGGAACGTCTCGCCAAGCTTTCCGGAGGTGTCGCGGTAATCAATGTCGGCGCTGCGACAGAAACTGAGATGAAAGAGAAAAAAGCCCGTGTTGAGGATGCTCTCCATGCAACCCGCGCTGCGGTTCAGGAAGGTATTGTTGTCGGCGGCGGCGTTGCGTTGCTGAGAAGCATCGATTCCGTTGCAAAAGTCAAGGCGAAAGGCGATATCGCAGTTGGTGTAGAGATTGTGAAAAAAGCGCTTCAGGAACCTGCGAAACAGATTGCGAACAATGCTGGTATCGAAGGCTCGATAGCTGTTATGAAGACGCTTGAGCTTTCGACCGAAGAAGGATTTAATGCCGGAACAGAGAAATATGAAAATCTTGTGAAAGCCGGTGTTATTGATCCGACCAAGGTTGTTCGTATCGCGATCGAAAATGCCGCGTCGATCTCTTCGTTGCTTCTGACCACCGAAGCCGTTGTTACAGAGATACCGGAAGAAGGCGGCGATATGGGTATGCCCCCCGGCGGTCCTCACGGTGGTATGGGCGGCATGGGTATGTAATATCCCTATCATTGAGGGTAAAAAGGCATCTGCATTAACTGCAGATGCCTTTTTTATGCACTCATTAAATTGAATAGTTTTCTCGACTCATAAAGCAGGTTGTAGTTGAATACGGCAGATATTTGTTTTATATTTTTTAATCATTGTCGCATACGTTTTCATTTCCATTCCATTACACCATCAGAAAGGAGTCTCACAATGAAAAAAGTACTTTTTCTGGCAGCCGCTGTTTTTGCAGTGTGTGCCGCAGCCGCTTTTGCGCAGGACAAAGCGCCGTCCTATTTCGAAATGGACGACTACAATCACCGTTATCCCGAAACCGACACCAACATCGATTACTATCTCAGAAGCTGGAAAAACTCTCCTGTTTACAGCGGTTCGTCCCTCCACGGGGGATGGATCGAGCGTCCGTACCTGACACAGGGAGATCCGCTGAATCCGCCGCGGCCCGGTGCGGTGCTGAAGTATATGAAATCCTACAATCACGGCAGACTTGACGCCTCATCGCGAACGCAGAA
The DNA here is from genome assembly GCA_964497605.1 of uncultured bacterium. Lineage (GTDB taxonomy): Bacteria > Latescibacterota > Latescibacteria > Latescibacterales > Latescibacteraceae > Latescibacter. The sequence continues at coordinate 18,116 of CAZCDQ010000035.1, read as the reverse complement.
AGTTTCACACGACAACGAGCAGGTATTTTTCTTTATTCTGAAAGGTCACGGTCGCGTTGTCGGTGGTGATGAGACAGTAGAAATAGCCGAGGGTTCCGGTGTTTTTATCCCCGCGCGTATGGAATATCAGTTCTTCAACGAATCCGAATTGTCGATGGAGGCGATTATTGTCGCTGAGGAAATCACCAACGATTTCGAACCCTCCACCGAAATGGCGACCGGTTCGTACCATAATTCCATACCTCGGCCGGGTATGCACTGGGCTCATATCAGCAGGGGAATTTTTCAGGACGGAAGGCCGAGGTTTCAGAATCCGGTCGGATTTGGCGTGGTATCGGTGGATGCCCATGATATGGCGCAGCCGCATATGCACGGTCCCGGCGTTGAAGAAGTATGGTGCCAGATAAAAGGCGACAGCCTGCTCATGTTCGGCAACCAGCTTCGGGTGCAGGAAAAGGGCATGGCATTCCTGATCCCGCCAAATTTCAAAATCCCACATTCGTCCATCAATCATACCGACGAGCCCATGCAGTGGCTGTATATGGGGAACCGTCACGATCCACGTGAAACCCGGAGCATGGAGGGGCATATACCCGGCTGGAAAGGTATGATTTATGATAAGTACGATATCGATTATTGATCCACAGCTTCCAAATCCCTATCCCGAAACAGGGAGAGAGAGCCGTAAAACCTAAAATCACCTCTCTGTGCATATTGTGTATATATAGAAAGGTTGAGGTGGTGAGTAACAAAAAGGGCAGACATCAGGTCTGCCCTTCATTTTGAGGTGTAAGTCATCTTCAGGCCTGACGAGGGGAACTGTTAGCCGGACGTCGGTGAGTGGTGGACATCGATCTGGAAAAGTTCTTTGACCGTGTGGACCCATGATCTATTGATGTTACGGATAGGTGGTATCACCCCGTACTGAATGCACGCCGCAAGGCGGGCCACTGTCCCCGCTGCTGTTTAATATACTGTTGGACGACCTGGATAAAGAACTGGAAAGGCAAGGTCATTGGTTCTGCTGTTATGATGACGATCGCAATATTTATGTAAAATCCAAACGTGCCGGAGAACGTACCTTGACGAGCATTACCCTATTCCTGTCAAAACGGTTGAAGCTTAAGGTGAACCGTAATAAAAGTGCGGTTGACTGTCCATGAAACAAAGTACGCTTTAGTCGGATGAGCCAAAAATACCTTTACCCGCGTCAAAAACCTGATGAAGCGAGGGTTGTCAGCGGAACGTGCATGGCTGTAGGCTAACAACGGACGTGGTCCGTGGTGGAAATCAGGTGCATTGCATATGAATGAGACGTACCCAAAGAAATTCTTTGATTCTCTTGGGCTCTTATCGCCGCTTTATCAGCTGCATCATCGCCAATATGGTTCATGAAACGCCTTGGTAGGAAACCGTACGCCCAGTGGGGTGGGAGGTAGGCGGGAGTGAACCCGCCTCCTACCCGATAGAGTGTAACTATTATAAATCGTAATACATCGCAAATTCCCAGGGATGGGGACGGAGACGTAGCGCATCGACCTCGTTCGTGCGTTTGTAATCGATCCAGGTTGTGATAACATCCTCGGTAAACACATCGCCTTTTAACAGGAATTGATGATCGTTCTCAAGCTCGTTTAATGCTTCGCCGAGCGAGCCGGGCATAATAGGAACGTTTGCCAGTTCTTCAGGCGGAAGATCGTAAATATCTTTATCTAGGGGATCTCCCGGATCTATCTTGTTCTGAATACCGTCCAGCCCGGCCATGAGTAGCGCGGAATACGCTAGATACGGATTGCAACTCGGATCGGGATATCTAACCTCTATACGTTTCGCTTTCGGACTCATTGAATACATCGGGAATCTGAGTGCTGCGGAACGGTTTCGCTGCGAATATGCAAGATTTACCGGAGCCTCGAAACCGGGAACGAGTCTGCGGTATGAATTCGTTGTCGGATTCGTGATTGCCGCAAGGGCACGCGAATGTTTTAGAATACCGCCGACGAAATACATAGCGAGTTCACTCATACCGGCATACCCTGAACCGGCGAACAGCGGAGAGTCCTCTTTCCAAAGCGAAATATGTGTGTGCATACCGGTACCGTTATCACCGAACAGCGGTTTAGGCATAAAGGTTAATGTTTTGTTGTTTTTTCTGGCGACATTTTTAAGAATATATTTGTAGAGATTTGCGCTGTCACCCATTTTAACAAGTGTATCGAAACGAAGGTCGATTTCGCCCTGACCACCTGTAGCGACTTCATGATGCTGCGCCTCGACGTCGAGACCGCACGCTATAAGTGTTTGTACCATTTCCTCCCGGAGATCCTGCATGGAGTCTACCGGAGGCACCGGGAAGTAACCCTCTTTATAGCGGGGTTTGTATCCAAGGTTTGGCTCTTCGATACGGCCGGTATTCCAGCGTCCCTCGACGGAATCAAGATGATAATATCCTTCATGTTGATTTTGATCGAAACGTATATCGTCGAAGATGAAGAATTCAAGCTCGGGACCGATGAACGCTTTGTCTGCAAGTCCGGTCGATTTCAGGTATAGCTCACTTTTCTTTGCGACGTTACGCGGACAGCGTGTATAGCGCTCACGCGTGATCGGATCAACAATGTCGCAGATCATGCTGAGCGTTTTATATTTTGTGAACGGGTCCATGAATGTTGTTGTGGGATCCGGAATAACAAGCATATCTGATTCGTTGATTGAACGCCATCCGCGGATTGAGGAACCGTCAAACCCAAAACCGTCCTCAAATGTATCAAGGTCGATTTCTGAGACAGGCACGGAAAAATGTTGCCAGAGACCGGGAAAATCCATGAATTTTAGATCAACCGAAACAACATTTTCTTTTGTGATTAAATCGAGAACTTCTTTCGGTTCGAGAACCATTAATAACCTCCATGATTAATGTGTTAGACAAAACTTTATTATTTCGAACGTTACTTTTGTATTATATGCAAATATTATGCCAAATAATATAATTCTTTTTATTGTCATTATTATTAATAATTTATTGTTATTATTATTTAATTGTATATATGCAAATCGTGTTCAATAATTACATTGTGCTCAATAATTGAGCATTTTACATTAAAAGTTTTAATATACGAAACGAGGTCTCTATTGACTCTATTTGATAAAACATGTATATTAAAAAAACTTTTCCCACATGAATTTTCAATGTTTCACATTTTCAAAAAAAACTGAATGAAAGGGACAAATATTCAATGTTAAAAAAACATAAGAGATTAACAAAAAAAGAAATGAAAAAGGATCCGTTTCTCATTATTACTGCACAGATAGTGGAATATTTCCGAAACGAATGGATGAAGATTGCTGGAACGGTTATGGGTGTTGTCGTCATTGTTTCTGTCGCTGTATTTATTGTGAATACGAAAACTGAGTCAGAAATAAAAGATTTCGACAGGGCCATGAGCGCATTCAACACGAACCAGCCCGAAGCAATTGATATCATGGGTAAGTATGCAGACAAATACAGCGGTTCGAAATACGCCGAGACGATTATTATCAAGCTCGGCAATCATTATTATACCGAAAAAGATTATCAAAATGCTGAAAAATATTATTCCAAATATATAAATAAATATTCCGATAATCCGATTTACAGTTTTAATGCCTATTGTGGACTTGGAGGCATATATGAGGATCAAGGTAATTTCTCAAAGGCTGGAGAAATCTACGAACGATATATTAACAAGCATAAGAATTCCACTTTTTTGCCGATAATGAGGCTCAATGCCGGAAAAGCCTATTATGCCGCCGGCGAAAATAACTCCGCAATTGAGAATTTCAATGTTATTATCGATAAATTTGCTGATTCGATTGAGAAGCAGGAAGCGATTTTTTATGTTGAAATGATATCGAATGCGGAATCCGGTGCATAACAAGATATTATGCGTCCCCGTTACCTGAAACTGTTTGAACTCGGCAATTATACAGACAGAATAGAAAACCTAAAACAGCATTATTATTCATGCAGTCTTTGTCCTCATATGTGCCGTGTAAACAGGGTAGAGGGTGAATTAGGAAGATGCCGATCCGGCGCCAGTCCTGTTGTAGCAAGTTCAAATCTTCATTTTGGCGAGGAGCCGCCGATCAGCGGAAAACATGGCTCGGGAACGATATTTCTTTCTGGATGCCCGGGAAAATGTATTTTTTGTCAAAACTACCCAATCAGTCAGATCGGGACGGGGAATAAAGTCTCCGAGGACCGACTTGCCGATATGATGCTCCGGTTGCAGAAACGCGGCTGCCACAATATCAACTTTGTGACACCCACACATTTTATTCCATCAATAGTTTCTTCTCTTTTCAAAGCGGCCGCTCGTGGATTAAATATACCGATTGTATACAACACCAGTGGATATGAACGCCCCGAGATCATCGGACTGCTCGACGGTTTAGTCGATATCTATCTGCCCGATTCAAAATACTCGGATAATGATATCGCTTACGAAGTTTCCGGTTTTAACGATTATGTGGAAACAAACCGTGCCGCGTTAAAAGAAATGTTCAGGCAGGTCGGGAATCTACGAAAGATAAACGAAATTGCATATGAGGGATTGATTGTACGGCATCTCATTCTTCCCGGTAACCTAAGTGGGACAGGGAACGTACTCAAATTTCTTGCCGATGAGATTTCACGGGATGTATATATCAGTCTCATGGACCAGTATTTCCCCGTTTATAAATCGCTTGATCATGAAATATTGCAGAAAAGAATTAATTCAGACGAATATAATGAGGCGATTGAAATGTTTTATGAATGCGGACTTCACAACGGATGGATACAGGATCATTCGAAAGAAATGTGAGCCGATTATTCAAAAATCACGAAAATAATATTTACTTTTTGAAACTAAAATTTTATATTACTCAAATTGATTAGGATATTCGGTTACATCATTAATTTTAAAAAAAAACGATAAGGAGTTGCTCATGGCAGAAGAAACAAAATCGACGCTTACAGAAGAAGAAAAAATTGAGCGAAAATTAAAAATCAGACGTCTGATTTCGAATATTTTTATTGTCGTTGCTTGTTTGTCGATTATCGCATTTGCTGTTTTGGCATTTATGACAAAGGGAAATATCGACACGCAAACGACATACGATACCCAGGAACTTCGAAGCAAACTTAAAAACATTATCAACCTTGAAATTCGTTATCATAATGATCATGGCGAATATGCTGAAATCGAATACCGTTATCCCAGTGAGGAAATTGAAAATTATAATCCCAATGCCGCCGGTGATTTTATGTATGAATTCGACCCCGAAACAAAGATTGCAACAGGTAGAGAAAGGGATTATAATAGCGATGTAAACGGGGATGAAGATGGAAATGACGGTTTGACACTGAGTATTGACTGGGAACCCGGTGTTTTGGAGGGAAGCGCAGGCGGTAATTTTTTCTGGCCTGAAGAGGATTTGGAATATTTTGAAGAGAAAAGAGCCGAGGCAAGTCAATAAAAAACGTTATACGAAACTGTATAAAAATGGGGATATGTCACATATCCCCATTTTTCTTTTATTTAAGACATAATATTAAAGGAAATTTCCGAGATGCGTGATCTGGTTTACTATCTGATTATCGCAATTGTTGCAGGAGGGGCAGTACCGCTTATTATCTCATATTTAACAAAAAAAATAAAGAAGCCTGGAAATAAAAATCATTGACCTCGCAATGCAGTATCTATCGAGCATTTCAATTCGCTATTTATACGAGCCGACCCAGACACGCGAACATATGTACAAGCAGATTAGTAAAGAAAAGTCAACCCAAGATAGTATCGCATAAACATTCTTATGTAAACTAACAAATATTCTTATTTCCGGTTATCACCTTTAATAAGCAAGTTACAAGAATAAGTATATTTTTCAGGAACTTCATACATCATATTGTAATATGCTTAGCCAATGGGATAACCGAATTCTTATTTATTTATATGTTTACAAACGTGCGCCCTCTTTATGGCTTCACGCGGTCCATCATGCGTGGAAATGGAATTGTTTCACGTACATGATTTAGACCGCATGTCCATGAGACAAGCCGTTCTATCCCTAACCCGAATCCTGCATGCTGTACCGAGCCGTATTTACGAAGATCGAGATACCACGAGAAATGTTCGGGATCAAGTTCATGATTTTTTATTTTATTTAATAATGTATTGTAGTCGTCCTCTCTCTGGCCGCCGCCGATAATTTCACCATACCCCTCGGGTGCAATCATATCGAAACAAAGTACCGTTTCTGGACGTTCAGGATCATTTTTCATATAAAATGCCTTACAGGCAGCTGGGTAATTCTGGATTATTACCGGTTGGTCGAAACTTTCGGATATGATTGTTTCGTGCTCTGCACCAAGATCATTACCCCATTCAATAGGTGTCTTTATATTTTTAAGGAGACAAATAGCGTCGTCATAATTAATTGACGGGAAAGGTGTCGTGATTTTCTCAAGGCAAGAAATATCTCGTTCAAGAGTTTCGAGTTCTGATTTATGTATATCGACAATTTTCAAAATAATAAACGCGACAAGATTTTGCGCAAGATCTTTTGCCTGTTCAAGATCAAAAAATGCTGCTTCTGGTTCAACCATCCAAAATTCAGTTAAATGTCGCCGTGTTTTTGACTTCTCTGCTCGAAACGTAGGCCCGAAAGAGTATACACGCCCATAAGCCATTGCTCCTGCTTCATTATATAGTTGACCGCTTTGAGTTAGATATGCCTCCGAATGAAAATACTCTGTCCGAAATAACGATGTAGTACCTTCACAGGCTACTGGAGTGAATATAGGAGCGTCAAAGCATTTAAATCCATGGCTTTCAAGAAATTCGCGTGATGAATTTATTATCGTTGAGCGGATATTCTGAATCGACCTCTGCCGTGTGGATCTCAGCCAGAGATGACGGTTTTCGTGAAGAAATGCAACGCCGTGTTCTTTCGGCGAAATAGGATATTCCTCTTCCGGTTGGTGAATAACTTCCAGAACGGACGTTGAAAGCTCATAGCCGGCTTTAGAGCGATTATCGCGACGTATGACACCATAGACAGCCATAGAGGTCTCTATAGTCAATTTTTTAGCCGTTTCGAACGTTTCCTCGGAAACATAACCTTTAAATACGACACACTGTATTTCTCCTGATCCGTCTCGAAGTTCAATAAATATTATCTTGCCACTTGGACGAATATGCGTTACCCATCCTTTTAGACATACTTCACGATCAATATAATCGCTCCCCTGACGTATTAAAATATAATCCATTACAATTACCTTCCGGTTGTCTGACAACCTATGTTTGTAGAAATACACTTGTTTTTATTATATCGTCGATATTAATGAAATAAAATATAACAAAATACACAAAATACACAATATAAATAATAGGAATATAAATAATACACAATATAACGTATGATTATATATTCCAGTATGATTCGATTTAACATGGTGCAAGAAAAATATTTTACTACTGTATGATAATATCATTATAACAATATACTATACTAGCAATATTGAATTTTTATCTAAAAAAGACATTAAAATGTCGGAATTATTTTACTATGATAACTATCCATCCGGAAAAAATGTAACGCTAGAAAGCGATCTAAAAAAAAATTGAAAATCTTCTTTGAATACGACGTGACGCATTAATGGTGATATTTCGAGCAAAATTAGTTATTAATCCGCTTATTAAAGAACTTCTGTAAGTCACTATATTATATGGACAATAATTTGACAATGTGTCGCGATAAAGTTAAGTTAATATGATTTTAAGAAAGCCTAAATATATCAAAAATTTACGATATTTATGTTATGTCTGCAATAATATGTATTGCAATAAGATATATAATAAGTAGTATAAGAAGTAATATAAGAATGATGTTTTCTATTGTATGGCAACATGATAAGAGCGTTATAATATTGATAGTGTCGTTTTAATAGTTAGTTTATAGTGCGTCAATTATTCATATTATTTTTCTAATGAAACAATATCTCAAATGTAAAATGCTTTAAATAAAAGGATAAGTTCTATTTGTTATTGAGCATAAAACAAGTCAAAGGCTATCGCTATCATTATCCTTGAAATGCCGGAATGTCATCTTCATATACAATAATTCCTACAAAAAGATATTTATTATGTTGAAAAATGAAATTGTATTTATCTTTCATACTATTTCAACCGATAATGAGAAATCGGTATGAGGTTACATTTAATTGTGTCGGCTTTAAAATCCATCACGGATATTTGAAAAAAAGAATTGGTGAAAGAAATCGATGTGAAAAAAATAGAGCGGATAAATATCCGCTCTATTTTTTTGGAAATACTATGCGTACGCCGGTAAATTACTCGGGTGGATTTAATGCCGCTTTTCTGCTGGCCTTCACCCTGCCCTGATCGTCGATACCGATAACCTTGGCATCAATTTCATCGCCAACTTTCGCAATATCCTCGACTTTATTGGTTCGTTTAAAATCCATTTCTGAAATATGAATGAGCGCCTCTTTACCGGGAAGGATTTCCACAAATGCACCGAAATTGGTGATTCGCTTCACAATTCCTTTGTACACTTTTCCGACTTCCGGATCCTCGACGATGGCCGATATAGCCTCATAAGCGCGTTTTCCAGCCTCCATATCGACTGCAGAGATAAGTACAGTGCCATCATCATTGATATTAATGGTGGCGCCCGTATCCTCCTGAATGCCTTTGATAACTTTACCGCCCGGTCCGATTACCGAACCGATTTTATCGACATCGATTTTAATGGTAATAATGCTCGGAGCATATTTAGAGATGGATTCGCGCGGTTCAGCTATTGTATTGTTCATAATATCCAAGATATATTCTCGGGCTGATTTCGCGCGGACAAGTGCCTCACTCATGATCTCCGTTGTGATACCTTCGATCTTAATATCCATCTGGAATGAAGTGATACCGTTAACGGTGCCGGCAACTTTGAAATCCATATCACCTATATGGTCCTCATCACCGAGAATATCGGTCAGTATCACATAATTATCACTTTCCTTGATAAGACCCATAGCAATGCCTGCAACATTGGTTTTGATCGGTACGCCTGCATCCATCAGTGAAAGTGATGCCGAACAGACCGATGCCATTGAGGAAGAACCGTTCGATTCCAGTATCTCAGAGACAATCCGTATGGTGTATGGAAACAGTTCTTCGCTCGGAATAACCGGCGCAACCGCCGTCTCGGCAAGGTTACCATGACCGAGTTCGCGACGCGATGTGCTTATGATACGGCGAACTTCTCCAACACTGAACGGCGGGAAATTGTAATCGAGCATATAACTTTTATAGCTTGTCGATTCAAGATCATCAATCATTCGTTCGTCAAGCTTCGTACCGAGCGTCGTAACTCCCAAGGACTGTGTTTGGCCTCGTGTAAAAACTGCTGAGCCGTGCGCTCGAGGCAGAACGCCAACTTCACAGCTAATGTCGCGTATCTCGTCGATTTTACGTTTATCGATACGAATCGAGTCATTCAGGATCATTGAACGCATCAACTTCTTCTGAATATCATCAAGAACACTTTTGATGAGCTTTCCGCTTTCGGGATATTTTTCTTCGTATTTCTCAAGCGCATTATCAGCAACAGCATTCAACAGCGTTTTCCGTTCTGATTTATCTGCGATTTGGAGTGCGCTTGATATGTCATCTGAAAAATCATTTGTGATATCCGATATTAATTCATCGTACGGTAAATTGGATGTATATTCCATGACAGGGGCGGTTATACCATCGCATAGTTCCCGCTGGAGGTTGCAGATTTCTTTGATGTGCGTTTTCGCAAAATCGAGAGCGCCGTTTATCAGCGATTCGTCTACCTCGCGAGCTCCGCCTTCAACCATTAGAATATCTTCATCCGAACCGGCGACGATAATATCCATTTCGCTTTCATCGAGGTCCTGGAACGACGGATTAATGAGATATTCGCCGTTAATATAGCCGACATGCACTGCACTGACGAATTTGTTTATCGGCAGAGGCGACATATTGCAGGCAATTGAGGCTCCTATGAGTCCGAGCGTATCCTGGTCGTTTTCCTGATCGGACGAAAGTACATTCACAATGATCTGAACCTCATTTGAAAATCCGTCTGGGAAAAGCGGACGTAGCGGACGGTCAATTAAGCGGGCACTGAGCGTTTCTTTCAGATTCGGACGGCCTTCACGTTTAAAAAAGTTTCCGGGAATCTTTCCAATTGCATAAAATTTCTCGCGGTATTCGACTGTAAGCGGCAGGAAATCTCGATCAGATGTTGATTTATCATAGCATACTGTCGCAAGAATAACCGAATCGCCGTATTTAACAAAAACCGAGCCATCAGCCTGTTTCGCTAATCTTCCCGTTTCAAAAAAAAGCTCGTGATTGCCGATTGTTTTCGATACTGTTTTTACCATGAATAGTTACCTTTTTCCCTTATTTTCTGATACCAAGTTCTTTGATGAGATTGCGATAGGCTTGGATATCCGTTTTCTCAAGATAATTCAGAAGCCTGCGTCTTTTTCCAACAAGTTTCATAAGACCCAATCGTGTGTGATTATCTTTCTTGTGAACTTTTAAATGTTCCGTAAGCTCTGAAATACGATGTGTTAAAATTGATATTTGTACTTTGGTATCGCCGGTATTATTTTCATCACCACCGAATTTTACTGCGTATTTACGTTTCTGTTCTTTCGTAATTGCCATTACTGTTTCTTTCTCCCTTAGTTTGTATTTTGTTTTGTAATAAAAACAATAATATCATTTGCTATTTGACGTTTCAGTTCATCTTTTGATTTAAATTTGATAGTATCCCGTAATCTGCGCACAAATCCCGCACGAACAGTTCTGCCGTATAGAATTCCCTCGAATCCGGGTATATGGGCCTCAATATGTTCGGCGTTATTTCCGAATGTAGGGTTCTGGCCAACAAACATTACCGTTTCCATTCGCGTTCCGTCTTCAATATCGATCCAGCCGCCATATACACCGCCAGCAGGAATGAGCTTGTCCGGATTTGTGGGTAATATATTCGCGGTTGGGAATCCGATTCTTAAGCCGATTCCACGTCCTTCGACAACGGTCCCCGAAATCGAATAATCTTCACCAAGCATTCCCGCTGCGCTTTCGACACTGCCGTCTGAAATAAGCGAACGAATGGCAGAGCTTTTCACTACTATCCCGTCGCGTTCGTATGGCTTTACTATTTCAACTTTAAAACCGTATTTATCCCCGTATTTCCGGACTTTTTCCGGCGATGCGACACCTTCTCTGCCAAACCTGTGATCGTAACCGAGCACAAACGTTTTCATGCCGAGACAACTCACCAGATATTCCGAAATAAACTGTTCAGCAGACATTTCTGCTATACGTTTTGTAAAAACAATTACAAAAACCGCATCGATACCGGTTCCGTTAAGTTTTTCGATCTTTTCTTCATATGTCGTGAGCAATTTTGGCGTCGATTCCGGATCGATAACTGAAATTGGATGATTTTCAAACGTTAGCACCACCGATTGCATTCCAGATTGTTCCGCCCGTTCATTTACGGTATCGATGATATTTCTATGACCGAGATGTAAACCGTCGAATGCACCCAGCGTGGCAACGGTACGAAAACCGCACTCACTTGTTCCAGGAGAGAAATCTTTATATATTTCCATTATGATATTTCCAATTCAACAACATGCCTTACTGAACGTCGCAATATATCAGTGTCGGCTGTATCGCATACGGATTGAAAATTGACGGCATCCTCCAATGTAAATCTACCTGCGGCCGTTCTCCGTAAAGCTGAAAGATGAGCAGGACATCCAACATTTTTGCCGAGTTGGTCGGCAATGGAACGAACATAAGTACCCTTGGAACACAAGATGCTTAAATCGATGATCGGATAACGGGAAATATCGGCTTCGATTTCACTGATTGTCACCATTCTGGGTTTGAGATCAACGTGTTTCCCCTGCCGAGCAAGTTTATATAAGCGCGTTCCATTTATTTTAAGGGCAGAGTACATCGGCGGAATCTGTTCTATTCTACCATAGAAACGCCGAATTTCGAAGCTAAGAATATTCATTTCAACTGTATCCGGTTCACCCGTTTCGGTTATTTCACCCGTACGGTCATATGTATCGGTTGCGCAACCGAAAGTGATTTCAGCGTCATAGCGTTTATCGTCTTTTTCAAATAACCTGGAATGTTTAGTAGCTTTCCCGATTAAAAGAACAAGAACACCAGTTGCAAAGGGATCAAGGGTGCCCGTATGACCGACTTTTACCCCTCCAAGCATATTCTTTGTCTTTTTGACAACATCGTGTGATGTCCAGTCAGATGGTTTATCAACCACCAGTATGCCGTTTAATTCGCTCAAGATTTCTTTTTAATCTCATCAAACAATTTATCCATTTTCATTCCGTTTAATGTCGAAGAATCGAAAAAGAATTGAACAGTTGGAACATGACGTAAAATCACCTTTTCGCCGATACGTGAACGAATAAAACCAGTCGCATTATTAAGAGTTTTCAATGTCAAATCAACATCGTTTTCATCGAAAATGGTAATATAGACACGCGCATTTTTGAGATCGTGGCCGATATCGACACCGGTAACCGTAATCATACCAAGCCTCTCATCATTTAACTCATTTTCAATAATATCTGAAACTGCCTGATGAATTATGTTTGAAACTCTATCTGAACGTTGATACTTCTTCATAATTAATAATATGTAATTAATGAATGTGTAATTTCAACACGGTATTCTTCATAAATCTTTAAAAGAACTTTTGAAAGAACACGTTCCGCCTGTGTTTTTTCATTCGACAATACCGCAACGCCTAACGCGCATCTTTGCCATTTATCAGCGTAACCAACCTCGGCTACCGAAATATTGAATCCATTGGTCAAACGGTCTTTCAGGCTCTTTATAACGGATCGTTTGGCTTTCAGAGATGTGCTGGAAGGAATAAATAATTCGATATCCAATACACCGACTATCATATGGGCCATCCGGTTTTAAGTAAACCTATATGTTTCGTTTCTCCTTGAGATATTCAAATGCTTCGATGTTGTCGCCGACTTTGATATCGCTGAAACCTTCGATACCGATTCCGCATTCGTATCCCTGCGAAACCTCCGTGACATCGTCTTTAAATCGGCGTAATGTGCTGATTTTCCCCTCGAATATCTCGACATTGTCTCTGATAAGCCGAATTTTTGAGCCGCGGTTGATTGTCCCGCTGGTGACATATCCGCCAGCGACATTGCCAATCTTCGGTATCTTGAATACATCTCTCACTTCGACGTTTCCGGTTACATTTTCCGTAATCGTTGGTGTTAAAAGACCGCTCAGCGCATTTTTTACATCCTCTATAGCTTCGTAAATAATACTATACTGCTTGATTTCAACGTTTTCATTTGCCGCCAACGTTTTCGCATGTGGTGTTGGGCGCACATGAAACCCGATAATGATGGCGCCGGATGCTGCGGCGAGAAGCACATCGTTTTCATTAATACTGCCTACACCGTTGTGAATAACGTTGACACGGACCTCTTCGTGAGTAATCTGGGTGAGCGAATCGGATAAAGCCTCAACAGAACCATCAACATCGGCCTTTATCACCAGATTCAATTCCTGAATAGAACCGTCTTTGATTTTGTCATACAGATCGAGCAGGGTCACACGTTTCAGGCGGCGGAAGTTCTGCTCGCGTTTGATAATTTCACGTTGGTGTGCGATTTCACGAGCCTCAACCTCGCTATCGACACTATAGAAACTGTCGCCTGCTTTCGGAACGCCGTTCATTCCCATAATCTGGACTGGGAATGATGGTCCAGCTGAATCGATTCGGTTCCCGTACTCGTCGTTCATGGCTCGGACGTTTCCTGCAATCATTCCTGCAATAAAGGGATCGCCGATGTGCAATGTTCCACGTTGAATCAAAACAGTTGCAACGCTTCCTCGGCCTTTATCTATATGCGCCTCGATAACGACGCCGCTTGCTTTTTTATCTGGATTTGCTTTTAATTCAAGCATTTCCGCTTCAAGCAGCACTTTTTCGAGGAGTTTATGAGTATTAGTTCCCTGTTTTGCCGATATTTCCTGGCTTTGATACGTACCGCCCCAATCTTCGACAAGTATATTATGACGGGAAAGGTCTGTTTTTATCCGTTCCGGATCGGCACTCGGAAGGTCGATTTTGTTGATGGCGATAACAATCGGCACACCTGCAGCTTTCGCATGATCGATCGCCTCGAGCGTCTGCGGTTTAACACCGTCATCGGCGCCCACAACAAGAATAACAATATCAGTCACTTTCGCACCGCGGGCTCGCATCGCTGTAAACGCTTTATGACCGGGCGTATCGATAAACGTGAGTTTCTTCTTATTTCTGAGCATTATCGAATAAGCGCCAATATGCTGTGTAATACCGCCGGATTCGGTATTGACAATGGTCGAGGTTCGTATGTGATCGAGCAAAGTCGTTTTTCCGTGGTCCACATGTCCCATTACGGTAACAACGGGCGGCCGCGGTTTTAATCCTTCATCGTTTTCATCATGCTCATGTTCTTTCTTGAGTTCGTCTTCGGCATAATCACCAAGAGTCTCAATCTCATATCCGAATTCCTCGGCGAGCAGCTGAATCGAATCCATATCGAGCCTGTGATTGATTGATAACATCATACCGTATTCGATACATTTTTCAATCATAGTAGCTGGTGGAATATCCATCTGTGCCGCAAGTTCGGCCACTGTAACAAATTCGCTGACTTTTACCGTCTGTTTTTCACCTGCGGCGCTTTCGGTACCGGGTTGCTTACGTATTTTTTTGCTTTTCGACCGTGAATCAGAAGCAATAGTCGCAAGTGTCTTTTTCAAATTATCCTTAACCGCTTCCTTGTCAACTTTCGTCTTGCGTTTGCGCGATTTGTGACGGGATTTTTTTCCACCACCGGATTCAAGCTTCTCTTTCAGTTTTCCGAGTGATTTTTCGGTATGAGTTTGTTTCTTAGGTTTAGTTGGGCGCTGAGGTTTTTTTGTTTTTGCGGTTTTTTCAGTTTTCTTTTTCCTATCTGTATCGTCGGCTTTTTTATCGATGGCTTCGCTGATTTTTTTCTTTTTTTGAATATCTTTTATCGCTTTTTTTTGTTGCCTACTAAACTGATCCTGAACAGATTTCAGCATCTTCTCGTCAACCACACTCATGTGGCTTTTTACATCGTATTTAAGCTCTTTCAGCATCGATATCAAGGCCTCGGATGAGACTTTAAACTCTTTTGCAACTTCATATATCCGTTTTTTTTCCATAGTACTCACATATAATTACGATTCTTCACGGTTTTCGAAATATTCATTCGCCATATTGACCAGCTTTTCGGCCGTCTTTTTACCTATTCCAGGAATCTGTGTAATAAAATCCATATCCGCAGACACCAGATCCTTGATGGTGAAAATGCTGAACGAATTGAGATTGTACACCATTTTTTCGCCGATACCTTTGAGTTCTATAAGAAGACCGGCTTCCTTGTTTTTTTCCGCCTCAAGGGTAATGAAATCTGAGTTGCTGATTATATCGACACTCAAACCGGTAAGCTGGCTTGCGAGTTCCGCATTCATGCCATTTTTACCGATAGCAAGCGACAACTGATCGTCTTCGACCACTGCGGTCAATTTCCCGTTCACACGGTCAATATCCACACGCTGCACTTTTGCAGGACTTAATGCTCTTGCAAGATATGTTGAAATATCGTCGCTGTATTCGATAACATCAATACGCTCATTGTTAAGCTCTTTCACTATCCCCTGAATCCGCGATCCCTTAATGCCAACACACGCACCAACAGCGTCGATTCTCGGATCGGAGGACATCACCGAAACCTTGGAGCGCTCTCCGGCTTTTCGCGCAACACCTTTGATCTCAACAATGCCGTCGTAAATCTCGGGAACATCGATCTCAAGAAGACTCGCAAGAAATTTCGCATCAGAACGCGAAAGGATAATCTGCGGATCTTTGATGTCCTGTCGGACGTCGATTATGATTGCCCGTATGGAATTACCTTGATAATACCTCTCCCGTCTGATCTGAAACTTTGCCGGCATAATCGCCTCGGCACGACCTAAACTGACATAAATATCGCCGTGAAGAACCTGCTGGACTGTGCCGGTAACAATCTCACCCACACGCAACCTGTAGTCTTCGTAAACCTTTTCCCGTTCAACCTCTTTGACTTTTTGAATGAGACTCTGTTTTGCCGAATGAATGGCGTGACGACCAAAATCCTCGAATTTCAGCGGTTCAATCACCTTTTCACCGACTTTCGCCTCGGAAGATATCCCTTTTGCGTCATCAAGCGACAGCTCAGTACCCGGCTCAATAACTTCATCGACAACATCCCATTCCGCCTGCATCGATATGTTGCCAGTATTCGGATCGATATCAACGGTTATATGATCGGAGCTTCCGAAGCGTTTTTTGCATGCACTTAAAAGACCTGTTTCAAGTGTTTCGATGACCATTTCGCGGCTTACATTTTTATCTCGGGCTATCTGGTTTATAGCTTCCATAATATCATATCGGTTTTCAGATGATTGCATCAAAATGTATCTCCAAATATAATAAAAAGTTATACATTTTCAATTCATTGCAGACAGTAAATACAGAATATAAAAAAAGTGAGCCACACCCGCCCACTCTAAATTAGATATATAAAATATGAAAAAAATCTCAATAACGCAAGTTATATTTTTTAAAACATTGATTTTAACTCATATTACTAATAGTATTTCTCTACGGGATATATTAGAACACCTCAGCAATTAATTCAGAAAGAATTTCATTTGCGATCACCGACCCTTTCGCCGTGAGAACCGGATTGCCGGTAGTTTTATGAAAGGTTAGGTGGCCTGATTCCATATACGTGTCAATAGCGCGACTCAGTAGAACAAATTTATCGGGTGATAGCTCCTCCAATAGAGATAGGTCAAGTCCCCTGGATGTACGAAGAGAAAGCATCATGCGCTCCAGATAGTGGGTCACTCCCTCTGATAATTCGCTTCCTGTAATCGCATTCTCACCTGTATTTAATTTTTCTAAATATGCAACAGGATTGTATTCGTTCCAGCATCGCATAGAGCCGTCAAATGAATGTGCAGAGGCTCCAAGGCCGAGATACGGCGAAAAATCCCAATATGACATATTGTGTTTGCATTCCATTTCCGGCTTGGCAAAATTCGATACCTCATATCGTGCATATCCTGCATGCTCAAGCATATTTGCCATCAATAAATACATATCAGCGGTTTCATCTTCGCCGGGAACATGCAGTTTTCCCGATTCAAACATATGAAAATACTCGGTGCCTTCCTCGAGGCCGAGACTGTAACAAGAAACATGTTCGGGCGTTATGGAGATGATATCATTAAGTGTTTCTTCCCAGGTTTCTATTGTCTGTCCGGGAACACCGAACATGAGATCGACGGAAATATTTTCAAATCCTGCTCTGCGTGTTATTTCATATGCTCGAAAACTATCTTCTGCCGAATGAATACGCCCCAGATTGTAAAGTATCCCATTATCTGAGGACTGCATACCGATACTTATGCGGTTTACACCTTTGTCATGAATAGCATCGAGCCATGTCGTGGATATAGACTCCGGATTAGCCTCGATAGTAAATTCGGCACTCGGAATCTCATCAATAATCTTTAAATGCTCGATGAGTTGGTTAATATACTTTATTGGAATATACGAGGGTGTGCCGCCACCAATATAGATTGTTCGGGGAATGCCTGAAAATATAGACGTTGCACGAGTTTCAGCTTCACGGCATACTGCGTCGATATAGCGGTCAATAAAATGATTTTTAGTATCAGTTACACTTGAAAATCCACAATACGGGCATTTCGACCTGCAGAATGGGATATGAATATACAAAGAATATGACATCGCATATATACCTGATGTGGTAAATCTGATTAATGAATTATATCAAATATCCGGTCCCAAGGCACTTTATGAATGATATCAGTAGTGTCCCAACATTAGTCAAATAAATTCAATTGGTTAGGATTTTCATA
>CAZCDQ010000034.1:0-25916 GCA_964497605.1 uncultured bacterium | reverse complement strand
ATGCGAACCTTATCTCATTGCAACTTAACACTATACAACAACTCGGAAAGTTGAGATATTTAAATAATCATCATTCCTCGAAATTCTCGTGAATCCAGGCGACCTGCCTCTCGAAATTGCTGTTGAGTTTGTATGTGATGATGTGATCCTCAATATTGGCGCCGTTCACATCGATATTCGCGCGGTCCCAATTGCCCAAGCCGGAATACTCGCACCATTCGAGATATTTCATGTATTTTGGATCGATACCCATAAGGTCGGTGCAGATTCTGTCCGCGGCGACAAAGTCGGTGCTTGCGATTGTAACGCCGTGCTCGACAATCTCTCCGCCCCAGGGGCCGTTCCCCTCGATTGCCTCCACTCCGTCGATAACCGCAAGGTCGGGATACACGCCCATCTGGGTCAAAAGAAACAGGTTATAGCTCAGCTCACGGCCGCCTTGACCGTTCTGGCCGCCGTGCATTTTCGATTTTTCGTTGATCTTGTCCTTGTAATGGCATACCGGCGAACCCATCGCAACATTCTTGAGCGAATAGGTCCCCACAACGGCGTTATGAGTTTTCATTTTCGCCGCGGAAATGAGATAGACGTCCGGATCCATATACATGTCGATGATGTTTATCTTAATGGGCCGGTGCTCAGCAGTCCGGATGTATTTGAGCGAATACGGCTGGTCGTTGGCGTCCACGATTTTGACATCATATTCTTTCTCAAGCGGCATATAGCCGTAATTCTCGAATCCAATGAACGCGCTGACCATCGAACCGGCCGTTCCCTCGGCGATGACAATCTTACGGTCGTGAATCGGTTTCAGGAAATCGAGAATACCGCGGATCTGGTCGGCATGGGTCGAGTTTTTCGCATGCTCCGGGGAGGCAAGGCCCGCATTGACTTTAATCACGACCTGTTTGTCGCCGATATCACGTTCCACTTTGCGCTGGAACGGTTTCAGTGCCTCAAAAGTTGCCTCTCTGATGTCGGTATTGACAAGCAGCGACACGTCGCTTTTGCCGAATCCGAACAGCGCTGCGGAGGCGTTTTCTGTGTGGGCGAATGGATTGTACGCCAATCCCGCCGCTCCGGCGGACAAGATTTTGAGGAAATCTCTCCGTGTTTTTGCGATTGAGGGTGTTGTCGTTTCATTCTTCATGATTTATCTCGCTTTTTATATGGTTGAGCGTAATATATACAATCCGTAAAATAACATAATTTATCGTTTTCCGCAATAACTGGCGGTTGTCTATTCAATTTTCACGGTTAAATCACGTGATTGTTTCCTGTGTTCGGTCAGGTTCAACACGCCGTCCCGGTATTCGATACCGGATACACCCTTATAGTCGTCCGGGATTTCTGTAAGAAAGAATGTAAACGATTTCGTCCTCGTTTCGCCGGCATCCATGTATTCATAGGTCGGCAACCCGAAAATCTCGCCCTTTTCAACAATCTGTTTGAACGGCAGCGGCAGCGGTGTGGTGCCGAATTCAAGCCCGCATGCGGCGGGTCGGCTGTCGTCATAAAGCTTCCATATACGGCACCAGGGATACTCCGATAATTTCCAGAAATACCCAAGAAGAAGCCCTTTCCCGGGATTCGAGGCAGTGATCCAGCCGTACTCATCCTCCGCCTCGAACGAATAATTCACCACGGGCGGCTGCGGGAAATCAATAAACCGCCGCATATCGACAAGCTCCCCGTGATGTATCAGTTTAGGCCAGTATACGGCCGGCTCCTCCACCATTGGCATGGGATTTTGTGTGGTAAATCCTTTTCGGCCGTTTGTATCGAGCATGACAGCCGTGTCAAGGAAAGGCACGCCGATTGTGGGGTGCTGCACGATATTGTAAATCCGTCCGAGTTTGTTGATATTGGTGATCTCGTCGTTGACATTGATAACTGCGGCATCGTCCGAGAGATGCAGCGTACGGACAAGCCGCATTCCGCCGAGGGGAAGCTCGCATTGCACGGTTGCGGTAACAGTTCCGGACGTTTTTCGCGGCGCGGAAAGAAGTGTCCAGTGTACATAGGGCGCCTCGCCGTGCCCAGGCATTCCGTTTTTGGCTTCCTGTGTGGACGGCCTTCCGAGACGGTCGAAACACACAAACTGCCCGATACGTTCCGGCCTTAGGTCGCCCGGTTCTCGGTGATTCCATGTAAACGGATTAAGATTGGAGCCAGCGAGCCGAAAATCGGCGATTCCGCCGCCGCCAAGATCGACCGCGAGCGTCGCAGCATCACTTTCGAGCCGTACGACATTCCGCCCGGGATACATATCCTCATACCGGTTCTGAGACAGGCAGGCACCGGCTACGAATAACAAACATGCTGTAATACTCGAGATGCGGTTAAACATGGCGCCTTTCCACGAATATTATTTCAACGGATACTCGAGCCCGCGAACATTTGTTCGTATTGAATAAATCTTGTCGAAAACGGTCAGATAGAGCGTTTTGTAGTCATCACCGCCGAAACACAGGTTAATCGCTTTTCTCGGCGTTTTGAGAATACCAATCAGCGCGCCCTCGGGATCGAATATCTGAACACCGATGTTCGAGGTTACATAAATGTTGCCAATTTCGTCGATAGTCATACCGTCCGCACCGGAGGATTTGTTGCCCGTTTTAACCTGACGGGTGTCGAGAATCATCTGGGCAAATCTGCGGCCGTTAGAGAGCGTTCCGTCCTCATTGACATCGTACGCCATGACAAAATTTTCTGCATAACTCAGATTCTTTTCGTTATGCTGTGAATTGCAGATATACACCGTATTACCGTCCGGGCTGATAAGGATACCGTTCGGAAAGGCAATCTCTCCCACCTCAATGACTCGAATAACTTCGCCGTTTGGTTTGGCATAATACACCGCCCGTCCCGGCTGCATATGCTCGAGGCCCGGCGTATACTGCGGATCGGTGAAATACACGCCGCCCTTGGCATCGTTCGCCAGATCGTTGGGACCGTCTATACGGGTGCCGTCGTTCACTTTCTCGGCAACGACACGAACCACTGTGCCGTCCGTTGTCATTTCGACAACCTGATGCCCGAACATATTACACGCAAGCAGATTGCCGTTTCCGGCGGGGACAATGCCGTTTGTGCGCATGTCACCCTGCTGGATATACCGGTAAACGCCGTCCGGATCCATCTCGATGGTGCTGGAGTTGGTCTCTTTGATATTAAAATTGAGGCTCGAAAAATAAAGCTTGCCGTTCACCCAGCAGGGTCCCTCGGAAAAAAGTATGCCGGGAAGCTCATCCGAATTCTCCGCCGACTGTGTTGCGCCGTCCACCACAAGTGTGAGCGATTCACCGCGGGGTATGATATCATAATAAGTTTCAGGATTTATCAGGAGCCCAGATTCCTGGGCGCCAACGGCGCCGACGTTTGCGAGAATCGCAGTAAATATTAAAAGGATGATAGTGAGCGCATATTTCAGCGGTTGTGCTATGTTATTGTTCATCATACGGTTATCCTCCATTTTTCAAATTTTATTTGTTCGATTGCATTTTGTCCATAATGTTCAGACATATAATAATAATGTCGCGACGCTGTCAGAGACAAGTTTTTTTTTGGATAAAGGGGATAATATGAGGGTCATTCCGGTCGGAATAACGGCATAAAAAAAGCCAGTCGTGCGCTGTTCTTTTCGATTTGCATTCCGCCGTCATTTGAAAATGTATCTTTTTTTTGTTATGCAGTCAGTTCCTCTTCTGCCAGTACTTCATTCAGGATGCTTTTCAGATCATCGAGTCGGTAGGGTTTTGGAATAAAGGCTTTGAATCCGTATTTCTGACAATTTGAAATGATAGGATTGCTTGAATATCCGCTCGAAACCAGCGCTTTCGCTTTCGGATCGATTTTCAGAATCTCTTTGACCGCTTCCTTGCCGCCCATGCCGCTGGGAATTGTGAGGTCCATAATCACCGCATCGAACGGCGTGCCGGATTCGATCGCATCCCGGTAAAGACCGATCGTTTCATCGCCGTCCACAGCAAGAACGACTTCGTTTCCGAAACTTATCAGCATCTTCTTTATAAAGTTCCTCACCATTTCCTCATCGTCCATAACCAGTATTTTACCGGTAACTTTCATGATCCCCTCCTTCGATTTGAAGACTTTTTTTTCCGTTTTATCGCTGGCGGGCAAGTAAAAATGGAACGTCGTACCTACACCTTTTTCCGACTCGACGGAAATATAGCCGTCATGACGTTTAATAATCGAATAGGTCGTTGCGAGCCCGAGTCCGGAGCCATTGCGTTTCGTGGTAAAGTACGGATCGAAAACCTTCGTTAGATGATACTCGTTTATCCCCGTCCCTTCATCGGTCATGGATATTTTAACATAGTTTCCGTTCTTCAGAGGCAGAACGTTCTCGGATGTAATCGTTTCATTTGCGGCTGAGATTGTAATCGTCCCGCCGTTCGGCATAGCCTGAACGGCATTGATCGCCAGATTTCCGATAACCTGACTAATCTGCCCCTTGTCGATATCAGCATGCCACAGATTGTTATCAAAGGAAAGCTTGTATCCGACATTCGATCCGCGAAGAGTAAACTCAATCGTTTCTTTCACCACAAGCGTAAGATCGGTTGTCTCCCGCACCGGAGCGCCGCCTTTCGAGAATGTTATGAGTTGTTGAGTTAGTTTTGTCGCGCGGATACTTGCTTCCTCCACTTCGGTCAGCAGTTCCATAAACTCGTTTTTGTTTCCGAAAGACATTTTCGCAAGCGAAGCGTTCCCAAGAATCGCTGCGAGAATGTTGTTGAAATCATGCGCAATCCCGCCGGCAAGTATTCCGATGGATTCCAGCTTGTTCGCTTTCGTCTGCTCTGCCTCGAATTTGAATCGTTCGGTAATATCGCGTCCTGTTGCCTGAAGCCCGATGTACCGTCCCGCATTATCGAAATGCGGATACACGTTCCATTCGACCTTTTTCCATCCGTCTTTCGATTTCTGACTGTTGATATAGCCTTTCATCATTTTTCTGGATTCGATCATGCTTTCGAGAAACTCTTTCGTCCGTTCTCGATCGGCGGGATGTATGTACTCATCGAATCTGGTGCCGATCAACTCCTCACGAGGCTTTCCGTAAAATTCGCAGGCGCAGTCATTAAGAAACGTCCAGAGCGATTCGCTGTTGACATGAGCGATTATTTCGCCGGTGAGATTTGTAATCGCGAGATATTCATCACGGGATTTTTTCAGCGCTGCCTCGTTTCTTTTCCGCTCGGTTATATCAGTGATGGTTCCCTGTGTGCCGAGAAAAGCGCCTTTCTTTTCGCCACGCGACGATTTTATCCCATTCCCGATATAACCGTCCGCGTAAATACCGGTCGAATTGATACCCACCCATTTCATCTCGACAAATCTAATTTTCTTTTTACCTTTGAGCCTGACCTCGAGACCGACTGTCGATCTGACGCCCGTCCGCTTTTCGGCTATACGCTCGAATTTATCAATATCCTCTTCGCAGATAATCTCGGAGATATTTTTGCCGATTAGTTCGTCCGGTTCATAACCAAGAAGTTCTTCGACCCGTGGACTGATAAGTTTGATAATGCCGTCTGTGTCGAGCTGGTAGATAACATCGGGATTGATCATGACAATGTTCTTGAATCTCTCCTCCGATGTTCTGAGCGCGTGTTCGGCGTTTTTGCGTTCAGTAATATCGACCATGACCGAAATAACCTGCCTGCCGCCGTCTTTCTTCTCAACGACATTCACCGTATCGAATATCCACACGATTTTGCCATTTGCGTTAATCATTCGGTACTCGAGCGCAAGATTCCTGCCGTCCGCGATGGATTCGCTAAACTGCATGCGCGCATAATCCCTGTCGGCCGGGTGAAGTGCACGGTACCAGAAACCCATTGCTCCGTCCGGTTCGCGGAACCAGTCCTCAACGGTATACCCAAGTATGTTTTGCGACGGGCCGCATACCGTGCGTATCTTTTCGGAATCGCCGACCAGTATGATTGCGTTCAAATTCGATGATATGCTGTCGAAAACACCGCGGTCAAGTGCGCCCATGTCTTCGGAGTTATCAGATTCGGGTGAGGTCGCTTGGTTTTTCAGCTTCTCATGAAGTTCATCCATGTCCGTGAGAATTTTCGCTTTGTTTTTTTGTATTTTCGATTTTTTCATGTGCGCCTAATATTTTCAATATGAACATACTTCTCTGCATTACAACGAATTCGATAACATTCTTGAATAGCAAATATTGTTCCAAATCATTTGCAAATTTGCGTTTCTATTTATAGCCCTCTTTAACATATTCAACCGCATGTTATTACGGCCTGGAAAAAAATGTTCCGCCCGCAACGGATTTATATCTGCCATGAAAATCGTATGAAAATGTCAGGGAAATCTTACTGTTTTGTAAAGCGAATCGTGCATGATGGTCCTGAATACAACTCGCAGGCTACGCATATACCAAAGAGAACGTGTGTATAAGAAAAAAAGAATGAAAACCGGAGCACACAGGAAGGTGAAAACGGATTAAGATTTTCGATTTATTCGAATCCTTTCCCTGTCAGTCAATGTATTATACATCAGGCATTAGTATTTTATTGAATGTTGCAAACATCACTTATCATGGTGTATCGTGAAGCTCGTACCCCGACCGGTACGGATAATTATCGAAAACATCTCCGCTGCCGACCGCACGGGGATCGCCGGTCACCTCAAGCTGTTCCATGAGCTGTTTAGAAAGCTGGTTCAGTACGGTTTCATATGCCGGATTACCGGCAACATTCACTAATTGATCGGGATCGGCAGTAAGATCGTACAATTCCTCCCGAGGACGTTTGGCGAAACTGAGATCGTAGTATTTCCCGAATTCGGGATCGTCCCGATGCTCGATCAAAAATGTTTTTGTGGGGCCGTTGTCGCAGTCCGCATGGACACGAATCGGATGGGTGGCGCCCTCCGGTACGCCCGCCGGCCAGCGGTCGGGCCGGAAATTATGGATATACAGATAGCGGTCGGTTTTGATGGCGCGGCAGGGATATCCTCCCGTTTCCGGCGCAAGCTGCGCGGGGACATGACGTTCCTTGCCGAAAATCGCATGATCCCGCTCCGGTTCGACTCTGCCCGCCTTGCCGGAGGTAAGCAGCGGCACAAAGGATTTCCCGGTCACTTCCGCCGGAACCGGTACGCCCGCGGCCTCGAGGAATGTGGGCGCAAAATCGACAAACGACACAAAATCGTCCACAATCCGCCCGCCCGGCGCCTCAGCGCCCCACCTGACCGCTAGCGGCTCGTGCACACCCATATCGTACAGATTGCTCTTGCACCGCGGGAACGGCATACCGTTGTCGCCGGTTATCACCACAATCGTGTTGTCAAGCTCGCCGATTTCCTCAAGAAGCGTGAGCGCCTCGCCGACATCTCGATCGAACCGATGAACCTCGAAATAGTAGTCGGACACATCCGATTTGATCTCCTCGACGTCGGGATAAAATCCGGGAAGGTCAATAGAATCAACATCGATGCCCGAGGCTTTCCCGCTGCCCGTTTCATACGTTCGGTGCGGGTCGCTGGCGCCAAACCAGAAAAAGAACGGTGTCTCCTCTGTCCGCGCATCAAGAAACGATCTGAAGCCGTCCGGATAATTTGTGCCTGCCGGATGGGTATCGGTATATCCGCCCGCCGCAAGATCGCCGGGTCCCCAGGATTTCCTCCATCGTCCCGTATGATATCCGGCCTGTTCGAGGAGCAGCGGAAAAACAGGAATATCCGCATCAAGGCTCGACCACAGATTTGCCCCCTCTCCGAGACGCCAGTGATACTGGCCGGTGAGGATGGCATTGCGGCTCGGTGAGCAGGAGGGGCTCGACACATACGCATTGTTGAACAGAACACCCTCGCGGGCTATCCTGTCGAATGACGGCGTCTTCACTGTCGAATCGCCGTACACACCCGCATGCGGCCATCCCCAATCGTCCGCGATGCAGAACAGGATGTTCGGCCGTTTTTTCCGGGACGCACATCCCTGTGTCCCGAGTGCGGCAGTGGCTGCAATCGACGATACAGCGGCGCCGGCTGTTTTTATGAATTCACGGCGGTTTGTCATGATGTATCCCTTCTTTTTCAGATTGAACCAACAGCCTTTACTTGACAATCTTGCGATACCGGTTACGGCGGTTTTCGAACAGCCCGGTTCCAAGCTCTTTTTTCCGCCATTCCTCATATTCACGGAAATTGCCCTCAAACCAGCGCACATTCATATCGCCCTCGAACACAAGGAGATGGGTGCAGACACGGTCGAGGAAAAAGCGGTCGTGGCTGATAATCAGCGCACAGCCGCCGAAATTATGAATCGCCTCCTCGAGCAGCCGGAGTGTGTTCACGTCGAGATCGTTGGTCGGCTCGTCCAGGATAATCACATTCCCGCCCTCTTTGAAAACTTTCGCGAGCTGACAGCGGTTCTGCTCACCGCCGGAAAGCTGCCCGACTGTCTTTTGCTGATCCGCGCCTTTAAATCCGAACCATGACATATACCGACGGACCGGAATGGTCTGACGGCCCAACGTGACATCCTCAGCGCCGCCGCCGATCTCCTCGACAAGACTTCTCTCCCGCTGAAGCGTAGCGCGTTCCTGATCGGCATAGGCGATTTTCACACTGGCGCCAAGATCGATTTCGCCATCATCCTGCTCGAGCTTTCCGGCTATCAGATTGCAGAGTGTTGTCTTACCCGCGCCGTTCGGGCCCACCACACCGACAATCGCGCCACGCGGCATGGTGAATGTGACATCTTTCAGCGCCGGATCGCCGTTATAGGATTTAGACACATTTTTGAACTCGATAACTTTCGACCCCAGCTCCGGCCCCGGTGCGATGCGAATCACATCGTCGTCTCCGGCCGAAAAATCCGCGGCAATCATTTTCTCGTATTCGAGAAGCCGGTTGCGGGAGAGTTCGTGACGGTCGTTTGTATTCATCCTGATCCACGCAAGCTCGTGCTCAAGCGCGGTGCGGCGCGGTGATTTCTTTTTCTCTGCGGCAGCCATGCGCTGAAGTTTTTGCTCTATCCAGGATGAATAGTTTCCCTCGTAGGGGATGCCGCGTCCGTTGTCAAGCTCAAGAATCCACTTGGTGATGTTGTCTAAGAAATACCGGTCGTGGGTAACCACGATCACCGTGCCGGGATAATCTGAAAGCTGCTGTTCGAGCCAGTCAACCGTCTCGGGATCGAGCTGATTTGTCGGCTCGTCCAGAAGCAGCAGGTCCGGCTGTTCGAGGAGCACCCGGCAGAGCGCAACCCGCCGTTTCTCGCCGCCGCTCAGTGTGCCGACCGTTCTGTCGTCATCCGGCAGAAACAGCGCCTCACTCGACCGTGCGAGATGGGTGTCGAGATTCCATGCATCCGAGGCGTCGAGCTTGTCCTGAAGTTCCCCCATACGGTCGAGCGCTTTCTGCATGTCGTCGTCATCGAGCGGCTCGCTGAGTTTGGCGGTGATGTCTTCGTATTCCCTGAGCATGGCCATGGTTTCGCCGAACGCGAGTTCCAGTGTCTGGCGAACCGTTAAATCCTCGTCCAGCGCCGGATTCTGGAGTACAATGCCGGATTTATATCCTTTCGAAAGCTCGGCGGTCCCTCGGAAATCGGTATCTAATCCCGCCATGATTTTGAGGAGGGTCGATTTCCCCGAGCCGTTCTCGCCAACAATCCCGATCTTTGCGCCGGGATAAAAACTGAGATAAATGTCCTTGAGCACCTGTTTCTGGCCGTAATACTTGTTCAGGCCGAGCATAGTAAAAATGTATTGTTCCGCCATCGGTCATTCCTATGGTGTGGGGTGTTGTTTTCTGTGAACAGTATACAGAATAATATAGTGTGTGCGGGAGTGAAAGGAAAATGGTTTTAGGGGGGGGGCTAAAGAGTAATTTCTTCTCTTTTTATTTTCTAAACATATACACGCTCTTCTAAATTGTCAATGACTTTTTGTGCATGCTATCCTTTTATTGCTCACCCCCTGACCCTCTCTTTTCGAAAAGAGAGGGGGGCAAAGCATGAAAATGGGCGAACACATAGGTTCGCCCATTTTCTACATAATCTGCATACATCTGCGGTTCAGGTTCGCTCCGCGTCCTCTGCGATCTCTGCGATGAATTATTTATTTGTGCCTTTGTGCCTGTTTTTAAGAACTTTGTGCCTTTTTCTAATACGACTTAAAATCCCGTCCCATATCGTAATTCATCTCGAAAATCTGTATGACACCCGGACCGGGCGGGACTTTCTTGAGCGTGTATTCCTCGCTCATAATCGGCGGCTGTGCGGGATCGTTATAGCCGTCCACGATTACCACACCTTTGGCGTCGTCGTAACGGATTACAATCTGGGCGCCATGCTCGGGATCGGGTTCGAGCTGCGCAACATGTATATCCTCCGGGAAAAAAGGAATGCGCATTGCTTTCATTTCGGGCATGGTGAATTCGCCTGAACTTTCGAACGGCGGCCATTCACTGACACCCATATCGGAGAACATATAATTCACATATTCGGAGGGTTTTGCGCTGGGAAATGCCACGGTGAAACACGACCGCGACAGATTCGCCGGCGCAATCATCCAGTTTACTGCACGGGCAGCCTGTTCGAGACGGGTTTCCTCGGGTTTCGGTTTGGTCGCCGCGCGCATGAGAAACACAAATGCAGCGACTCCGATCAGAAAAACGAAAAATTTCGAGAATATGCGGTTGTATGTATACTGCATCAGGCTCATGGGTTTTTCCTCCGATACGTAGGGCGTTTATTTACCCTGACTCTCCTAATTCCCTCACGCGCGCAGGCGAGAGGGTCTGTAATATTAACATTACACTCTACTATTTATAAAGTCAAGAGGGAACCAAAGGGTGAGATTTTTTAAAAAAATTTGAGACTTTCCGGACATTAAGCTTATTAACTGGATAGCCGGATTCTTTTTTGTTATCTGATCTAACAAGGATCGAACCCCAGACCTCCTGACTGCCAGCCAGGACGTTTGAGTTGTTTCAATCAAAAAATACCGATATTATTCGCTTGGCAGCATAGGTATGGCCGCGTAGGTATACCATTAATAAACTATTAAAAAATGAGCCAATTGCAAAAGTCGGGATATTGCCCGAAAGAGAGCCTTAACGTGTTCCCTTCGATAAGGGGGTATCTTCGCAAGTCATTGATTCATATGATCCCCCTGTTTTTCGGACATGCCCCTTATTAAGGTGGATATATTTAGAAATCGGTCGAAGTTGTGACTTTTGAAATTGGCTCAAATATTATCAAATAAGTATCGGTTTGAGCATTGAGGGGTTATGATTGATATTTTCTCGAGTATAAACGTATAATGTGTAATATGAAATAATGATTTTTCAGCTGAGTGTGTAGTATCTCTCAATCATTTATTTTTTATCTAAATTGAGCGATATGTTATAATTAAAACATATATAATATTGTTATTATTGATATTATCCGAATAAGAATATGAACCAAATGGTTTATGCCTTTTCCGTAGTGGCATGGCTTGCCTCTGCCTGTTTCTTATACGTTCTTGGGCAACCGCAAGGGTTGCCCCTACACAAGAATCGCTCAATTTAGGTTTTATCTTTTTTCCTGCAAGCTAATATTTTGTTTAATTTTTCTTTTAACTCAACAATACTATATGGCTTTGCGATAAATTCCTTAAATCCGTATTTGGTATAGTTTGATATTACTGGATTATTCGAGAATCCGCTTGATACTATAGTTTTCACATCTGAATCGATTGATATAAGTTCTTTTATCGTTTCTTGTCCACCCATTCCTCCAGGAATGGTTAAATCCATAATGACGGCATCATACGGATTTCCTTTTTTGAGCGCCATTTTATATTCCTGTATTGCTTCGACTCCATCGCCAACTACCGTAACAGTATGTCCAAATGATTTCAATATCTTTTCTACAAACCTTTGAATACTTTTTTCGTCATCCATCACAAGTATGTTTCCAGTAACTGAATTATCCATAAGTTTAATTTTTTTTGTGTTTTCTTTCTGGGTTTTTTTCAACGAAGCGGGTAAATATATTGTAAAAGTTGTTCCTTTACCTTCTTCAGAGCTAACCTCAATATGTCCCTTGTGCCGTTTTATTATTGAATAGGCTGTTGTGAGGCCCAATCCGCTTCCTGTTTGTTTTGTTGTAAAATATGGATCAAATATCTTTTGCTGATTTTCTTCGGCTATACCGGGACCCTTGTCTTTTATGGATATTTTCAAATATTTTCCGGAATATAATAAATTGGATTTTTTCTCTATTTCAACATTTGTTGCCGCTAAAAATATAGAACCGCCATCGGGCATTGCCTGCTTGGCGTTAATGATAAGATTGCTGATAATCTGACTAAATTGACCCTTGTCAACTTCAGCCGTCCATAAGTCCCGGGCGATTGACGTACGATAGTTTATGTTGGAACCCCTTAATGTAAACCTGATTGTTTCCCGTAATATATCATCAATATTTGTTACCTCTTTAACCGGTTCGCCGCCTTTCGCAAATGTGAGGAGCTGTTTTGTCAATTTCGATGCCCGCATAGTGGCTTTTTCCGTTTCGGAAAGAAGGGTATACTCCTCACTCTTCGTATCAAGGTTCAATTTTGCCAATGACGTATTGCCGAGAATCGACGTGAGAATATTGTTAAAATCATGGGCGATGCCGCCCGCGAGTAGACCGATCGATTCAAGTTTACTTGCTTTCGCCCGTTCTTCTTCAATTTTTCTAAAATCGCTAATGTCGGTGCTGATACCGCACAATGCAATCGGATTATTACCGTTGTCTTTAATCAACTGTGTTCGGGAACTCAAGATAATGCGATTACCGTTTTTATCGAAATTAACAATTTCGCCCTGCCAATGTCCTTCTTTTAGAGTTTTTTCCAGAATTTCCTCTTGGGTGGCGCCATCAGCGGGATCATCGCTGAAAATCGATATGTGCTGGCCGATTAGCTCATCATAATTTCTATCGAGCATTTTATACGCTGCATTATTAACATATATGATATTCCCATCGAGGTCGGTCATCGTAACGATATCTGAAATCTGATTCAATGCGAGCGACTTACGGTATAAATTTCCAAGAACATTCTTTTTTTCCGTCAGGTCACGGCAAAAACAAATCAAATGACCGCCCCGTTCTTCGACAAAGGCTGTAGAGATTTCAACAGGAAATATACTACCGTCTTTCCGTCGATGATTCGTTTCAAAAATCTCCGAACCATTTTTGATTATCCGTTGAATCCGTTGTTTTGTCTCTTCAGGATTTTCATCAGCATCAATATCGTTAATACCCTTGCCCATGAGTTCATCCCGTGTATAACCTGTCATCGCGCAATATGCATTATTTACATCTCTGAGTATCCCCTGATTATCGAGAACCCAAAAGCCGTCAGCAGTGGTTTGGAGAATGGTTGACAGAAATCTTTCATTTTCCTTGATGGCCTCCTCGGCAAGTTTTTGTTTCGTTGTGTCAACAACAATCCCCTGAAACGAATCGACTTCACCCGTTTCTGTGCGATGAATTGTGGTCATGTCGCTCACCCACCGAATATCTCCGCTCTTGGTGATAATCCGGTACGGGTCATGATAGAATGTCGTGATGTTATTATTGACAGCGTCTTTCACTTCCTGTGCGACCTGCGCTATATCATCGGGATGCACCCTCTCTGCGTATGATATGCGGCCGCTGATAAAATCATCAGAGGTATATCCAAATAGTTTGTCAACGTTTTCTGTCGCAAAACGTACAGACCACCCTTCGGTGTTATCCCATATAAATGCTGCCGCGGGACTGCTGTTAATTATATCATTCGCTAATTTCAACGCTTCAGCATTTTCATTCTTATAGAACGCGAAACCCAGATCATCCGCAACTTCATCGAAAAGACTTTTCTGCTCGGCATCAAACGCGTATATTTTTGGAACAGAGACTGCTAAAACACCATATAACTTACCATTAAATGAAAGTTTATGTGAAAAACTTGCGCAATCAGCGTAATCATCTGCTAACGGACAATCAATGCATTCTTCGGAGGGATTTTCGACAACCAGAAATTCCTCTTTTTCGAATACGCGCTCCACGCATGAAGGGAATACCCCGGCGCGAAACGCTTTTTGCATTTCAGTAACGCTGTTTTTCTTTATGCCTGCAAATGATGACGCCTTTATTGCGCCCGCATCATCCGTGAGGGTTATCCATGCAGTGTGGTACCCCATCGTTTCTGTAAGATTTTCACATGCTTTCACTATCAGTTTCTCAGAATCCATTTCGGATGTGATGAGCTGATTTACATTGCGAATAGCCAGAAGTACTTGTTTGATATGTTTTTCTCGTTCTTCAGCCTGCTTTCGTTCTGAAATATCACGAACCGTCGAAAGAGCCAACTTCTCCCCATCTATTTCAAGAAGATGCGCCCCAATCTCAACCGGTATCTGACGACCGTCCTTGGCCACATGTATCGCCTCAAATATCGCTTCCTTGTCTTTTAAAAATTTATCGGTAATTTTTGGCATTTGTGTTTCACGGTATTTCTTTTCATCGATATCTGCCGGAGATTTTTCGAGAAGTTCCCCTCTCGAATATCCAAGCATTTTGCACGCCGTTTCATTGACATCAAGGAACCTGTCCGGTTTCCCGTCGGATGAAAAACCGTGAAGGTAGATGGCATCGCGGGACGAATCGAAAAGTGTTTGATATTTCCGTTCGCTCTGGTCGAGCAGCCGTTTTGATTCAACCTCGGCGGTAATATCAATGATCGACAGAAGCAGCAGTTTTCCATTGTCGTTTGTATCGTCTTGTTCAGTTAATGCAGAGCGGCCAATAATATTAACATGAATATCAGTTTTATCTTTTCCGCATAATCTGAGTTTAAATGATTTTCCCTCCGGCTTGTTAAAAAACGAATTATATCGTGAAAGAAATGTATCGTGGTCATCAGGATGGATATATTGCTCAAAGCACATATTGGATGAGAATTTTTTCGGTGTATAAACCATTTCGTTAAATGTATTGTTGGCCTGTACGATGACTCTGTTGTGATTGAGCGATACATATCCGATGGGGGAGTCATTATAAAGACGGGCATAATCGTCGCGGGATTTGATAAGTTCTTCCTGAGTTATCCGGAGTTCTTCGTTTTGCATTTCAAGCTCGGTTTGATAAACCTGCAGCTCATGCATCACGCTTTTCATTTCGTCGGTTTGTGATGTATCTGAACCAGCGCTTGCTATTTTTATTGCTGATTCGGCACGTTGACGGAGATGCTCAAGTTTTTCATTTTTCGAGTTGGACATATCATTCCCCGGATTCCTCAAACAGTGTGACAAAATATTCTTTTTTAGGGCTGAACGCGATGATATTGAACGTTTTATTCAATACTTCAAATTTGCGTTCAAATCGCTTGGATTTGCCGGTAAGCGCTACGTTTCCGTAAATTCCGATCCAGTCGGTTTTGGATTGCTTTATATCGGGAAACACTTCAGAAACTTTTTTCCCGATAACATCTTTCCTTTTTAAGCCGATTATTTTTTCAAACGCTTCATTTATATCGACATATTCGTAATCGACCGGATTGTTTTTTTTGTCCAGAATTACTTTATGTAAAGCGACTCCTCGATACATTTGAACGAATAACTGGCGATAGAGTTCCTCGCTTAGCTCAAGCGCATCGGCGCTTTTTTTCAAAATAGAAATATCGCGAACGACCCCGCTAATCATTCGTGGATTGCCGTCTGAATCATATTCGGTTGTTGTCCCTGTATCCTCGAACCATTTATATTCGTCATCGTTGGTTTTTATTCTATAAATCGCATGATAAACGGTACTCGTGCCGTTCAAAAGATCGCTCATTGCGCTCATGGTTTTATCAATATCTTCGGGATGAATCAAATCGGTAAAATCAGTATAATGTGCATCCTCAAAATTTTTGGGATCGTAACCCAGCATCAGAACTTTTTCCGCGCTGAACGAGACCTTACCGGACGGATATTCCATTTCCCACCATGCCAGCCTGCCTGCTTTCATCGCATTATTGAGGCGCTCGTTCGCATCTTTTAGCTTTTTATTCGATTCTATCCGTTCGGTTATGTTTTCGAATGTCGTATAGACACAGTAAGGTTTTTTCGCGTTCAGTTTAAACAGTGGAACAGCATGAATGTTGATCCATCGGTGTCTGTCTTCTTTGGGGTGGTAAACACCCATAATTTCATTATTGATTTCTTTGCCGGTTTTTACCGCTATCATAGACGGGTGTGTTTCTCCCGGATAATCATTCCCATCCTCGTGAACTGTTTTCCAGCGCGGATCATTCGAATCCCGTCCAATCATCTGATTATATGTCAGTCCGAGGATTCTCTCTGCCGCGGGGTTTGCTGATAAAATCCGGCCGTCTCTATCCTGATAGATTACACCCTGACTCATAGTATCGAACAGCCTTTTATAACTGCTTTCGCTTTCTGATAATTTCTTTTCAGCAGCCTTTATTGTATTGATATCGGTAATCGTAAGAATAATACCGGAATAGACATTGTTGTCGATTTTATAGGGAAGTATCCTCACGAGATACCAACGTCCATCTTCAGTGATAACTTCTTTTTCAACAGGATTATGATCAATGTGCACATCATTTATCAGCGCGAACGGATCGACATCTGTTAAATAATGTGATAAATGGTCAACCGGACGGCCGATATCCTGCTCGACTATTTTGAATATGTCCGCAGCTCTCGGTGTAAATTTTCTTATATCAAGGTTTTCATCGAGAAAAAGCGTTCCGATATCTGTGCTTTCAAATAAATTATTGATATCGTTATTCAACTCTGTCAGCTCAATAATCTTGTTTTGATGCTCGGCATTGACAGTATGGAGTTCCTCGTTAACCGATTGGAGTTCCTCATTCGTGCTTTGAAGTTCCTCATTGCTCGATAGCAGCTCTTCATTTGTCGCCTGTAATTCTTCATTCGAGGTTTCGAGTTCTTCTATAGTCGCCTGCAGGTTTTCACGTGAAAACTGGAGCTCTGCCTCAAGGTCATTTATCCGCTGCTCAGTTTCCCTGCCGACATTAAATTCAAGCGGAGCCTCCTTTTTTGGCGCGCCTCTCTTCTTTTTTACAATTTCAAAGAACACGGCAACTAATTGTTCCTGAGCATGCTTTTCCGGTAATGGTTTTATCCGAAGTTTAACCGTTTTTTTCGTATTCCCGATCTGGAGTTTAATATTCGAGTACAATATTTCTTGGTTTGAATTGAAAACTTTCTGTATACCTGTTGTAAGAGGTATGTATAGTTCTTTGACCGCCATTTTCGAAATATCGTTTTGTGTTTTACCGGAGGGCACTTTGAAAAATCCGTTTGTATCGCCGAGCACATATTGTAATTCCATCTGATCGTTCACGATAATCATAAGCGTTACGTATTCGCCGGCAAGCGAGTCAAGAATTCGATTTAAAAGCCGGTCTTCGCGCTGACGATATTTATAATTATCGTGTGTTGTCCCCAAACGCCGTTGGAAAGATACGGGGACAGGTACTTCATGGGTTTTATCGATTGGTTTTTTGGTGCCTTTCGCGCGATAAATTTTCCATTTATGATTAATAGATTCGAAATACTCCGACATGTCACCTGTTGTTTCACTTGAACCGAGGAAAAGGATACCGCCCGGATTCAATGAAAAATTAAACATCTCAAGCACTTTTCCCTGAAGTACCGGTTGTAAGTAGATAAGAAGGTTTCTGCAGCTTACAAGCTCGATATTTGTGAACGGCGGGTCTTTTATGAGATTGTGCTGTGCGAACACAACCATTTTTCTGATTTCACGGGATATTTCGAACGTGTTGTCTCTTCGAAGAAAATATTTCGATATCTGATCGGGTGTCAAATCTGCAACAATCCCCTCCGAAAATAAACCGTTACCTGCCTCAAGGATCGCGTCACGGTCCACATCCGTTGCAAATATTTTAACGGGATTTTTCATGCCGAGCGAGTCAATACATTCTTTTGTAAGAATTGCCAGAGAATATGCTTCTTCACCTCCCGAACACCCCGCTACCCAAAACCGGATCTCACGGTTTTGTGAGTTTTTGAGAATTTGCGGCAGCCATCTTGACGCCAAATCGTCGAATGCTTCCTTGTCGCGGAAGAAGTTTGTGACGCCGATGAGGAGTTCACGGTACAGGGCAATTATTTCAGCGCTGTTCTTCTCCAGAAAATCAACATATTCTCTAAGGCTGTCCACCTGATTAATCGATATACGCCGTTCAATACGCCTCAATACAGTGCTTGGTTTATAGTAGGTGAAATCGAGCTTGGTCCGTGCCCGTATCAGCGAGAAAATTCTGTCAAAGCTGTCTTCGTCAGTTATTATTGATGGTCTGCGTTCGGGTTTTGCAACGAACGGATGTTTGACATAATTAAGCAAAAACTCCGGCATTTCATCAGGCGAAAGAATAAAGTCGGCCATGCCTGTCGAAATCGCACTCCGCGGCATGCCGTCAAATCGGGCGGTTTCATCGTCCTGTATCATAATCATGCCGCCGGCTTCTTTAACAGAGCGTATGCCCCGCGTGCCGTCGCTCCCGGTGCCCGACAGGATGACCGCGATAGAATGGGCGCCCTGATCCTCGGCAAGAGATTTTAAAAACAGATCGATGGGCAGATTAATACCGCGCGAATGATCCTGCTCGCTCAAAATGAGCTTTCCATGAAAAATTGTGAGATTTTTTTTGGGCGGGATAAGATAGATGGCGTTCTTTTTAACAATTGCACCGTTCTCGGCACGGTGAACCGGAATTTGGGTCCGCTTTGAAAGCAGCTCTACCATGAGGCTTTTGTAATCCGGCGATAAATGCTGTACCACAATAAAAGCAAGGCCCGTATCAACCGGCATATTGCTGAAAAATGACTCGATTGCCTCGAGACCGCCGGCGGACGCCCCGATACCGACATAATGAGTAGGTTTTGATGTATTTTTCTGTTTCGCCATCAAAAACCTTCGCTTTTAAAATTGTTAAAAAAAACCTCAATGCATCCCGGTTATCCAGTTAAATCAGCTTGTAACCCTTGAAGCCAAAGACGACCTCACCCTTTGATTCCCTCCTTAAAAGGAGAGGTTAGTAATACAGCTCCCCCTCGCCCGCTGGCGGGAGAGGGGGTAAGGGGGGTGAGGGTGGAGCCACAGCCGCTACTGACTTAACTTGATATCCGAATGATATTATGCACATATACAATCTAAAGTAATTAATATCGTTATACAATAGTTTGTTTAATATTGGGTATTTTTTAGGTATTATCAATACCCAATAGAAAGATTGGGTGGAAATCAGCAAGGAGAATGTGCAAAATATTATTTTTTCTTGAGAAACGTTTCAAGATTAGTTTTTTCACCCCGGAGTCCGATCTTTTTACGGATGTTCTTGCGGTGGGTATACGCGGTACTTTCGGAGATTGACAGCAGGGACGCGATCTCCTTTGTCGATTTTCCCGATTTTATCAAATCGATGATTTGCATCTCAGCAGAAGATAATCCGAGCGTTTCGACGCCCAGGTCACGGCTCAGAGGTTCAAATATTTCGTCACAGTTCGATTGAATAATATCAATCAGCGTATTGGTTTGATCAGGCAGCATTTCTCTTTTCAGCTTTTCAAAATATGGTTTGATGAGGACGTTCATTTTTTCTAAAATCTGTTTTTCAAGCTGAATCTTTTCTTCGCCGCGCTGTTCAAGAAGCACCTTAAGCGCGATATTCAGTTCTTCAAGGCGTGCGGCTTTCTTTCTGATATCATTCGAGGCATTTTTTAGTTCATTTTCAATTTTTATTAATTGGGTAATATCATTTATCACTGCGAGCGCCATTAACACTTCACCATCGCTATCATATTCAACGACAGAGGAAAGCAAAACATCGATTATATCGCCATTTTTACAAACAAACTGATAGTGAACATCATTAATTTTACCAACAAGAAATAATTGAGGAATGTACTTTTTTGCCTTTGCGCGTGAATCCTTTGTGAGAAAATCATAAGGTTTATTCCCGATGACTTCATTTCTTGAATATCCTGTCTTTTCAAGCCAATAATCACTCACACTGTCAAGGTTTCCGTTTTTATCTATTGAATGAAGCATAACCGGGGTCTTATTATAAAATGTTCTAAATTTCTCCCCGTTCTTACGTAATTGCTCTTCAATAAGTTTCTGGAGGGTAATATTCCGCGTACTGCCGCGCCGGCCGATGAATCTCTTATGTTGGTCAAAAACAGGCACACAATAGTGGCTGACCCATTTTTTTTTACCGGTTTTGGTCAGTATACGATAATCGAAATGATAAACCGTCTTTATATCCGTTAATTCATCACATAGATGTGATGCCACAACTGATTGATCCTCTGGGTGAACCATTCTTTCCAGCAGAGACGGGTCAGAAATAATTTCCTCGGGAGTATATCCGGTCAGCCGTTCAACCGAAGGAGAACAGTAGGAAATCATCCCGTCCGGATCGACCCACGTTTCCCAATTGTATGTATTATCTGCCACAGTTCGGAAGCGGAGTTCGCTTTTACGGAGAGCATATTCTCCCCTTTTTTGTTCGGTAATGTCGGTCGCGATGCTTAGCAGCCGTTTTTCACCATCCATTTCGATGATTTCGCCGCTATAAATACATGTCATTTCCGATCCGTCAGCTTTTGTAAGATCAAGCTCGGGATATTTTACCGCCCCATTTTTTTCGAGAAAATGTTTAATCCTGCCGCGGTCGGCGGCGGAAATAAAACCGATCTCAACGGAGGTTTTTCCGATTGCTTCCTCTCTGGAATAACCTGTCACGCGGACAAAGGTATCATTCACATCAATGTAACGGTCGTCTTCAACATCGCAGATAGAAATAATGACCGGCGCATTGAGAAAGGCTGTCCTGAATATTTCTTCAGACTGTTTAAGGGCGAATTCGGCTCTCGTCTGCCGCGTAATATCGGAACCCAAAACAGCTATTTTGCTAACCGTGCCTTTCTCACCTGATATCGGATAGAGATAATGCCGGAAGATCATTCCAGCCCGTTCGTCTTCAAACTGCAACGGCTGTCCTGTACGGATGACCTTTTCGGCCATTTTTTTCCTTGTTTGTGCAATATCATCAGGAAGAAACCGGTAAATACTGTTTCCGGTCAGTTCATCCAAAGAAACACCCAGCCTCTGCGCGAACACATCATTGCCTGTGAGGACAATGCCGTTTTTATCGAGAAGAAAAAACGAGTCGGGAGACGCATTTATGAGCGTATCTATCAATTCGAGATTATTCTGCATTTTTTTATGCAGCAGTTGCTCTTTCTTCCGTGCACGTACGGAATGTATCAGGCCTGCATACGAATACAGAAAGGGTTTTAGCCATTCGGCTGTCGATTTGTCGTATCCTCTTTTTCGATTTGCGACACCGGCGACGCCAACCAATTCTCCATGGAAATATAACGGCAGCCCCATAAAGGTGCGCAACGTGGGATGACCGCGGGGAACACCGCCGGAACGCTGGTCCGATTGGATGTTGTTCGCAATAATAACCTCGCCGGTTTTTGCCGGAAGGCCGGCAAGATTGTTTAGATTTCTGAACTCATGTTTTCTCTCAACCAACTGACGATATAATTCTTTTGATTGCTTGTCCCAGGAAATATCCGACATTGCGAGGTTCAATTTATACCGTTCACCGCTTTCATCTTTCAGCACTTCGTCAATAAAGCCGAATTCACTTTCGGTAATTGTTATGAGGGTATGCAGGAGAGTTTGAAATGGATTATCGGTGTTCTCTTCAGAAAGATATGTTGCGTTTGCATCCCGGATTGATTCAAGAAGAATGTTAGAATTTTTGATAATTGTTTCATTATTTTTCTGCTGAGTAATGTCAGTTAATACACCGCACCACTCAATACTGCCGTCCGGTAATAATTCCGGAACAGATTCACCGCGAACCCATTTAAAGTCCCCTGACGGCATGATAACTTTATATTCGCACAACCAATGCGACATGTTTTCCATCGATTCATTGATAGATTGTATAAAGCGTTCACGGTACTCCGGATGGATATTTTCAAATGATTCGGGAATAGTTTGGATTTTTTCGAGCGACAATCCGAATAATTCGGCAGCCCCTTCGCTTATATAGGGCATTGAAAACATTCCCTCTTTATCGACTTTAAACAGAAAAAGCGTACCGGGGAATTGACTGATAATCTTTGAAATAGTGTCATAATTAGCGGGATGTAGTTTTTCTTTGTTCATGCAATTTCCAGATATTTCAGCGAAAATAAGCACTTAAATACTATTGTATGGAAACACGTTTTTATAGTCTTAATATTCATCTTACTTGATCCCCACAACCTTGACCATCTGCCAGAACTGGCTGTTGGTTTTGATGAGGCGGGTGAGAAACCGCCGCAGATATTTATTTTTCACAAATTCGAGGGTGACTGTGTAGTTAAATCGATCGATATAGATGTTCTCAGGTTTAAATCCCGCTCGGCGGTGGATGGCTCTGAGCTGACGGCGTGTGAACTGAAGCTCGTAGCCGAACCGCATGTGTTTTCCCTTAAGCAGTTTTATATTCACCAGTTCCGCAAGCTGTTTCAGCGCCGGGAGATTGGGGATGCTTCCCCAGGCGGAACGGTACACCATGTTTCCGATATTAAGACAGGGCACCGCATTGAACGATATGCCGCCGAGTTTGAGCGCACGGTATAAATGATCGACAACCGGCTGACAGTCTTTGAAATGCTCGATCACGCCGCCTCCGTAAATGAGGTCGATCGAACCGGACCTAACCGGTAGTGCGGTAATGTCGCCGTGGATTAAAAGATAATTCTTGACTCCCTGGCTGTCGAGCTTGTTTTTCAGCCATTTAAGCACATGCAGCGAGTAGTCGACCCCGATAAAAAACCAGCCTCGTTTTGCCAGTTTCTCGCCGGTCGCACCGCGCCCGCAGCCGATTTCAAGATAGACCCGTTCGCTGTCCGGATTGAGCGGCGGATATGTTTCAGTACATTCAAACAACTGCTCGAGCACAAGCGGAAGGGTATGTTCCTTATACACATTTTCCGCTTCGAGCTGAAACGCTTCGTCTTGATAATAGGTATCCCATTTCTCCTGCGAAAACGCGATCTCGTCCTCGATATCCGGCAGCATGCTCGGGATGCCGTCATATACGGCGTGCGACTTTCCGCAGAGACCGCATGTCAGAGTATCGCTTTCGAACGTCAGCGGTGCGCTGCAGGCGGGGCAGGCGGCATATTTTTGTATACGCGAGTGTTTAGCCATCGAACATTCCAGGAATTGATTTGATATTCACGGAAAAATGTGCAAAATGAAGATAAAGTAAAATAAATAAAACTGCACCGTCAGTCCATACATAAGTTATAATAAATAATGAATCGAAAAAAACCGCTATTTATGGCGGCAAGACTTTATTACATTAATACGTTGGAATGCGATTATATTGAAATTTCGTATTGTTAATAAAAATAAGGATATGTGGTATGAATAATAATCTATTGGGACGGTTTCGGATTTCGAAAGACTATCTCGATCCTCAGAAAGACGATGACGTTCTATCAGTCGGCTGTAAGGAAGCCGAACTGGAGACACAGATTGTCGATGAGGTGAAAAGCATTACTGCATTTGATATTGATCGTGACATCATAACAAAAAATATCGAAAAACAATCCGGCATTACATTTGAATATGGAGATATTGTTCGGGGAATTGATTATTCCGATGAGAGTTTCGATAAGATTATATTTCTGGAGGTACTTGAACATTTGCCGGACACTACTGAAACAAATGCGCTGACCGAATGCTATCGGCTGCTGAAATCCGGCGGCACAATGGTTATCTCAACGCCGAATGCCGCGTTTGCCGCTATCGTTATGGACCCCGCGTACTGGCTTATCACGCACCGTCACTACAAACCGGCCGAACTGAAAGCGATGCTGGAAAAAGTGGGATTTACTGTGGAAAACGAATTTGTCGGCGGGGGTATCATCGAGATGCTGTGGATTCCAGTATTTTATGTTCTTCTGCGGCTGAAGCTTGCCGGTTTTGTGAAACCATTTATGGATAGATTAATCGACAAAGAATACAGCAAAAATGGTTTCTACACCATTATTATGAAATGCAGAAAAGCATAAAATTCTCGATGAAGTTGCGTAAACCGCTCGTTCATCACATAACGATTAATATTTCATCCGGCAACAACCCGTAAACTGTCGCCGAGTCCCCGCCACGGCGAAAGGAAAGATATATGCATTAGCGGATTGGATTTTGAAAGGTGCTTTTTGAGCATGGCCGCTATTGTCGCTGTCAGAGGTGCCGCATTCAAATAATTACCATCCGCAAACGATCCGCACATAAGCGTATGCCCGACAGATTTTCCGCTCGAGCGGAAAATATCCGGCACAGGATAAAAAAAGCGGTCAAGAGTTTTCATCTCAAGCCCCGATTCTGCAACCAGTTTCGATATCGAACGCGGCCGGAAATTATAAAGATGTGTTGTTTCGAGATAAAAGGCCAGTTCTTCCGATGACGCTTCCTCCGGCAGAGGGGAATAGGGCGCCTCTATGAACACAATCCCGCCCGGAGCAAGCAGGCTTTTGCAATGTGAAAGTATTCCGGCTGGGTCGGTCAGATGTTCGATAACATGCGGGAGTGCAATTATATCGTAACAGTGTTTGTCGGGGTTGATGTCGGTTATATGCAAATGTTCGAGCGAGATGCCGAATTTTTCGATCGCTTTAGAGGTCATGTATTCGCTGGTTTCAAGCCCCCTGACCTCATATCCTGCCGATTTGAAATACGAAAGAAACGTACCATCCGCACTGCCCATCTCCAGAATCCGTTTTCCGGCGGTTCCCTCTGTATGGGCGCTTATATAAATGAACTGACTACGCGCTCTCATAGCCGAAAAGAGCGATTTAAGCCTGTATTTAAGATTGTTTTCGCGGAACTCAGCGAAATAATCCTGCGCGTAATAGATGTCGAGGAAAGCCGTTGACGGCATAGTGGAAAAAAAATAAAGTTCACATTCCCCGCAATATGCTATGTCGAACGGGCTGCCGAAAATCGTATTTTCGGCGACCGACTTCGTCACGGCATCATTTCCGCAGAGGGGACAGGGTGTCTCTGCCTGTTTATGTAGGTTCTTTTTCATGCCGTTGTATCGCGGTTTCCGCGATTTCGTTAATGTCGGTTTCCGTTCGGGCAACCGCAATGCCTGCCTGGGTTACGATAAATTCCTTCCCGTTGGTGATAGCGTCCGGAGGTTACATTTTTTCTTATAGTACGAGCACCCGTTCAATGTTTTGCTCTGTTTCGGATAAACTGGATGCCGACCATAAACCGCAGGAAATACATGCCGCACGCGAGCACCGGATGACTGACAAGGCGAATCCATTTGCCGTTTTCGATGAACACGCCGAAATATCGGTACCATACGCCGAGCTGTTTTCTCACGATCGGATCCTTTTCCCCCCATTTGTCGATATACCGGTGCACGGTCGTGGAATAATAGCCCTTTTTATTCAGATATTTTATCAGGTTGAATTTGCCCTCGTTGTGATATACCGATGAGGTTATGATCCCATTCGGGCCTGCCTCTGATATCCGACGGTTAAAATCCCATTCCTCGCCTGCAAAGAGATTGACGTCGAATCCGCCGATCTCCTTAAAAGTTTCCTTTCTGACAAACCGCTGGCTTTCAACACAGGTGGAGTTGTAAAAACTCCGCTCGAAATTACGGACTTTGATCCAGAATCCCTCGCCGACTATCACCTCCGGAACGAACAGTGCGACATACCCCTCATTCTCGCACATATCGTAACATTCGCGGATGACATTTTCAGATAATATCATGTCAGCGTCGAGATAATAAATATATTTC
>CAZCDQ010000033.1:0-26091 GCA_964497605.1 uncultured bacterium | reverse complement strand
TTAGGGGGGTGAGGGCGAAACAATAGCAGTTGCTGACTTAACTTGATAACCGAATAAATTATATTAACCCGTCACATTTGAACCGAATGTAAAAGAAGGAGTCCGTTGGTGAAACTAAAATATATTCCATTCATCTTTTTGATGCTGACACTCGCATGCAGCTCACCCGAGACACGAGTCCAAACTGATGTTGCCTCACCGGTCGAGGTCGAGGAAATCGAACTGAAACCTATCGAGGAATTTGTTTCCGCAACCGGCACTGTCGCCGCAACACAGAATGTGACACTGACCGCCGAATCCGCCGGATACTACCGCCTTGCGGATAATCCGAGAACGGGGAAACCATTTGGGATCGGCGATACGGTTAATGAG
Source organism: uncultured bacterium (assembly GCA_964497605.1). Taxonomy (GTDB): domain Bacteria; phylum Latescibacterota; class Latescibacteria; order Latescibacterales; family Latescibacteraceae; genus Latescibacter. The sequence goes on along the minus strand of CAZCDQ010000033.1, from coordinate 25,719 downwards.
GGCGATGTCATCGTCCACATCGACAATCCGGAGCAGGAGAACACAATCCGTATCGACGCGCAAAAACTCGACCTTGAAATTTCTCAAGATCAGTGGGAACAGCAGCAGTCCCTGTTCGAAATCGGCGGCGTTACACAACGTGAGCTTACAAATGCTGAAATCGCCTATATAAATGCGAAATACAGCTACGAAAACGCTCTGATTGCGCTTTCCAAACTGAAAGTCACCGCACCGTTTGACGGTATCATTGTCGATCTACCGTATTTTACTCCCGGCGTTCGGGTAAATTCAGGCGCAACAATGGCACAGGTAATGAATTACGAGCATTTGAACATGGAGGTAAATCTTCCCGGCAAACTGCTCGGAGTAGTCGATGTGGGAATGCCGGTTCGGACAATGAATTATACTATTCCGGACGTGTATCTTGATGGACAGATTTCGCAGGTATCCCCTGTACTTAGTCCCGAAACCCGAACGTTTAAAGCGACGGTCAATATTGAGAATCCCAAACTGATCCTTCGCCCGGGAATGTTTGTTAATTCGGACATCATTATCGCCAGCAATGACAGCACGATTGTCGTGCCGAAAGAATTGATTCTGACTCGGCGCAACAGAAAAACGGTTTTTGTTGTCGATCAGGGTACCGCGATCGAACGCATGGTTCAGACAGGTCTTGAAAATCCCGAGGAAATCGAGATTGTCGAGGGTCTGGAGGTTAGAGAGCGTCTGGTCGTGGGAGGATTCGAAACGCTGAGAAATCGCGCAAAAGTTACGATCGTACAATAATCTGTTCATTCACATATTAAACACTGATAAAAAGAAAATATTACTATGAATAAAATTTCCCGTTTTTCAGTTGAATATCCCATCACCGTCCTGATGATTGTTCTGGGAGTATTACTGCTTGGATTTATCTCCTTTCAAAAACTGGGGATGGATATTTTCCCGGACCTTAACAATCCGAGGCTCTATATCGAACTGACCGCCACCGAACGGCCGCCCGCGGAAATCGAGGAACTGTTCGTGGAAAATATCGAGGCCCTGTCTATACAGCAATCGAATGCAGTTTCGGTATCGTCCATTTCGCAGACTGGCACAGCGCAGGTAATTGTTGAATATGCTTGGGAAACCAATATGGACGAAGCGTTTCTCGACCTTCAGAAAGCGCTCACGTCGTATACCCAGAATTCGGACATCGAGGAACTTACCATCAGCCAGCACGATCCCAACGCCGCACCCATTATTTTACTGGGTCTGTCGCATCCTGAAATCGACGATATGGACGAACTCCGGAAAGTCGCGAAAAATTATCTTCAGAATGAACTTATCCGGATGGAGGGCATAGCCGATGTCGTCCTTCTCGGCAGCGAAGAAAAAGAAGTGGTCATCGAAACGAACTCGTATCTGATGGAAGCATACAACATCACTCCCTCGACCATTGCCAACCGTCTCCAGGATTACAACCGCAACATATCCGGCGGTTCGATCGTCGAGACCGGCAGGCGATATACGATCAAAGGTATCGGAGAGCTTGAATCGTTCGAGGATATCGAAAACACCATTATCACCTATCAGTCGATAGAAGAAACCGGCGAGGCAAGTACCGGAGGCGCACAGAGCGGAAACGATATGGCGCCGGTCTTTTTGAAAGACGTCGCCGAGGTTTCCTTTGTCCCCGTTGAACCCGAAAACATTGTCAAAATCGACGGGCAGCGATGCATGGCGCTGGCGCTTTATAAGGAAACAAGATACAATACAGTAAAAATCATCGACAATTTCTTCACTCACTTAGAGGACCTTGAGCGGGCGCTTCCCAATTACAAAATCACGGTTCTTCAGAACAAGGGGGAGTTTATAACCGATTCAATCGACGAGGTTGAAAAGACAGCGCTGATCGGTATTCTCTTTGCCGTATTTGTTCTGTTCATCTTTCTGAGAAGAATCGGAACGACTGCCATTATCAGTTTCGCCATTCCCATTTCGATTGTGGCGACATTCAATCTAATGTATTTCAAAGGGCTTACGCTGAATATCATGACTCTCGGCGGTCTTGCGCTTGGCGCCGGTATGCTTGTCGATAACGCGATTGTGGTGATGGAGAATATTTTCCGCAATCTCGAATCCGGCCTCTCACTGAAAGACGCCTCGATAACCGGAACCGCGGAAGTCAGCGGCGCCATCACAGCCTCGACATTAACGACGATCATCGTTTTTCTCCCGATTGTATATCTGCACGGCACCGCAGGTGAGCTGTTCAGGGAACAGGCGTGGACGGTAGCGTTTTCACTTCTTTCATCTTTGGTCGTTGCAGTGTTGGTTATTCCCATGCTGTGCTCAAAATTATTGAAAGATAAATCGGCGACGTTTTTCGCTTCACAAACGTCGCGATATCCGCTCTATGAGAAAATCCTTCGCGGCGCTATTAAAAGCCGCTGGCTCGTAATCCCGATTGCGATTGCGATGGTCGCCATCGCCGTCCGACTGATTCCGCTTGTGGGCAGCGAGTTTGTGCCGCGTACCGAACTTAATGAATACTCGGTCGACATCGCCCTTCCCGAGGGCACAGAACTGTTTCATACCGACCGTGTCGCCGACGAGATCATGTATAATATCCGTGAAATCCTCGGCGATCATATCGAGACGATGTACTGTATTGTCGGCTCATCAAAAAACGTACTTCAGGACGAAACGTCCATTTTCAGGAACGAAAACACTGCGTCCATTAAATTCAGACTCGTAGAGCGCCATAATATTCCGGCAAATACGATCTATTTGGAACTCAACACTATGCTTGAGGAGATTCCCGATCTCGAATCCCAGGTCTCTCAGGAACAGACCGCCCTGGAAATAACTCTTGGCCAGGAAGTCTCTCCTATTGTTGTCGAGATTCACGGTGAGGACATGAACAGAATCCAAGCGCTCACCACGCAGGCGGCACAGGAACTTGAAAGTGTCGAATATCTTTTCAATATCGACACAAGCATCAAAGAAGGCCGTCCCGAAGTCGAGATTGTGCTCGACCGTGTCCGTGCCGGATATTTCGATATTGGTGTAAACGATCTCAGTTCGCAGCTCGGTATCTACCTGCAGGGAACCAGCGCCGGACAATGGGAAAGCGAGGGAGAAATCCGCGATATTAATATCGAGCTTCCCGAAATCGGCATTTCCCAGCTTGACGATATCATGATCACCAGCGGCCAGCAGCGCATTCCGCTTTCGGATATCGCCGATATCCGCATGACCAATTCGCCGCGAGAAATTCACCGCAAGAATCAGGAGCGTATCGGTATGGTCACCGCAAGCATGCGAAACGACAGACCGCTCGATCAGGTTGTGGCGGATATTAAAAGAACGATGAATTCCATGACGTTCCCGCCCGAATACAGTTATGAAATCACCGGCGAGGAACAGCAGCGGCGCGACGCATTCCAGAATCTGAAATTCGCGCTAATTCTGTCGTTAGTACTGGTATATATGGTGCTTGCCTCGAAATTCGAGTCCATCATACAGCCTCTTACTGTTATACTTTCAATACCGCTTGCGGCTGTCGGTGCAATTCTGATTTTCTTCATAGTGGGAAAATCGCTTAATATCATGGCATACATCGGCATTATCATGCTTGTCGGTATTGCGGTCAATGATGCTATTATTCTGGTGGACATGATCATTCAGCTCAGAAACAAGGGATTGTCGAAACTGGAGTCAATCGTACAGGCCGGTCAGCGCCGTATCAGGCCGATTTTCATGACAAGCCTTACCACAATTCTCGCGCTTTTGCCGCTGACATTCGGTTTCGGAAAGGGCGCCGCGCTTAGATCGCCCATGGCGCTTGCCGTTATCGGCGGCCTGGTTACATCGACGCTGCTGACGCTGGTAGTGATACCGTGCGTATACTATATCATGGATACGGCCGGAGGGAAAATTGCATCGAAATTCTGGCGTTCATAACGGCTAGTTGAACGGATAATGTCATACAACATTAATATTTTATAAAAGACAGCGACTAATGAACATAATAAAATTCCTTATCCATCGAAAAACATTTGTCAGCATGCTGTTTATCGGCCTGACAATGCTCGGATATATTTCATATAAACAGCTCCAAATCGAAATATTCCCGAATGCGGAGATGCCACAGTTAATTGTCAACGTCCGCCACTCGTCCGATTTATCTCCGGACAATATGGAAAAAGAGGCGGTCATACAGGTCGAGGGGAAAATCAGTACACTCGAGGGGATCGATGATATCGAAACCTCGATTAACCGCGGCCGCGCGACCATCAATGTGTATTATAATCAAAGTGTCAATATCAAATACGCATATCTGAAACTTGTCGAAAAAATGAACGAGCTGTCAAATGTTCTTCCCGAGGAATTTAACCTTACGGTTCAGAAAGTCGATACGGAGCGGTTGACGAATTCGTTCATGAGCCTTCAGATCAGGGGAAGCGGCGGCCTCGAACGGATACGAACCATCGTTGACGAGGAGATCACCGATGAATTATTGAATATTGATGGTATCGCCAATGTCGAGGTTGTCGGCGGGAATGTCAAAGCCGTCGAGATTATGCTCGATCCGAATGCTTATCTCGAGCACGGTATCACGCCGGGAAGAATCCGTTCGCTCATTTCCCAGAATGCTGCAAGCAAAGTGTTCCTCGGCAATGTCTATGATAACAATAAACCATACTTTGTTAACCTTATCGCGGAATACGAGGATATCAATAAACTTCAAAATATGGTAGTCGTTCAGGACGGTCCGATACTGCTAAAAGACGTCGCCACAGTTAATTTCGGTACGAAAACGGAAACCTCCATCAGCCGTGTCAACGGCATGGAATCCATTTCCATGCAGCTCATCCGCGATTCGCAGACGAATCTCATCGATCTTTCGCATACCACCCAGCGGGTGATTGAAGATTTGAACCGCCGGTTTGCGCCGCAGGATATTGAAATTGTCATTCAGAGCAATTCAGCCGATGAAATTGAGAACAATATAAACCTGATTCAAAATCTCGCCATGCTCGGCGGTCTTTTCGCTGTAATCATACTTTGGTTCTTCCTGAGAAATATCCGGCTGGTGCTGGTTATGATGTTCGCGATTCCGATATCGATATTCACCGCGTTCAATCTATTCTATGCGTACGGCATCACTATCAACAGCCTGACCCTTGTCGGTATTGCACTCGCGGTCGGTATGCTGCTTGATAACAGCGTTGTGGTTATGGAAAACATTTACCGGCTTGCCTCGCTCCATCGCGATCCCGATACTGCAGTCGTTCAGGGAACGACCGAAGTCTGGCGGGCTATTATCGCCTCGACGCTGACAACAATCATGGTGTTTGTGCCGTTCATTTTCTCCTCGGACTACCTGATACGGCTCATCGGCCGTCATGTGGGCATCTCGATTATTTCGACGATGCTCATATCGCTGGTTGTTGCGCTCGTACTGGTTCCAATGGTAACGCACTTCTTCCTGAAACTCGGCTCAGAAAAGGGCAGAATACATTTTAATAAAGTATCGCAGAAAAACCGGATGTATCAGATTTATAATTTGCTTCTGAAATCGTTTATGAGATTTCCCGCGCGATCGATCCTTGGCGCGGTTCTAATGTTCTTTATTAGCCTGGCACTTTGTTTGACATTGAGTACGGATGTTCCCGAAGAAGTTGAGGAGACCCGGTTCAGCATGTATGCAACCATGCCGCGGGGTTCTACACTCGATATAAGCGATTCCATTGTCAGCGATATCGAAGAACGTGTTCAGGACATCGCAGAAGTCGAGGATCTTGTATGCACGATATACGAGGACGAGGCAAATCTTGAATTTGTGCTCAAAGAGGATTTTGAGGAAATCGACGGCAGATCGATCGATCAGGTTCGGGACGAGGTCGAGGATCGTGTCGATAATTTCAGGCTGGCCTCCATCAGCATGAGCGAACCGCAGGCCAGTTCGCGCTACGGCGGCGGCATGTCACGCAATCCTATGCAGAATCTGAACAGGATGTTCGGTATCGGTACATCGCAGGAACGTGTGGTTGTGAAAGGGGCCGATTTCGAAATGCTCAGGATTGTCGCCGAGGATATAAAATACAACCTCGACAATCTGGATTCAATCAGCGGTGAGGCACGGCTGAGCATCCCCGGGAATACACCGGAAATTCATGTGCTTATGGATACGCGTCTGCTGGGCGCTATGAATATTACCGTCTCGTCGATTCAATCGGAATTGGGCACACTTCAGGGCGAATACACCTCAAACATAAGTTATAAGCAGGATAATACCGAATACGATATCATTATCCGCGAGCCCAATTTCGAGGAAGAAAGTACATTCGAGGACCTGCAAAAGCTTCAGATACCCGATCAGTCCGGGAACACATACGAACTCCACAACCTTGCACGAATCGTTTATTCTTACGAGACCTCCGGTATTCAACGTATCAATCAGGAAAAACAGGTCGAGATTACATATAGTTTCGACGACGAGATTACCGATTCAAAAACCATTCTTCAGGTATCGCGGGACGAGGTCGACGATCTCATTGCGAGCCTGATGATTCCCGCCGGTGTTGCGGTCGAGGTAATTCACGACGAAACTGAGATCGATGAATTCTATTTTCTGTTCGCTGCCGCTATCATCCTGATATACATGATTCTTGCTTCCGTCTTCGAATCGCTGTCAACTCCGATTGTCATGATGTTTATTATCCCGCTTGCCGCAATCGGCTCGTTCTGGGCACTGATCATTTCCGGCAATTCTCTTTTGAATGCCAACTCGCTTGTAGGGCTTCTGATTTTAGTCGGTGTTGTGGTGAACAACGGCATTATTCTCATCGACTACACGCGCGTACTGCGGCGGCGGGGTTTCGGTCGCTCACGGGCGCTCATGATGGCCGGGCAGGCACGTGTCCGTCCGATTCTGATAACCGCCATTACTACCATGGTTGCGCTTATTCCTCTCGCGATGGGGAATACCCAACTGGTATCGCGGATCGGCGCGCCGTTCGCGATTGCGGTTATCGGCGGTCTGGCGTTGAGCACGCTGTTCACGTTAGTGTTGATACCAACCGTTTACTCGGGACTCGAATCCTCGCTGGAATGGATGAAAATGCTGAGCCTCAAGACCAAACTGATTCAGCTTGGATTCTTTGTCCTCGGCTGTTTTCTCATCTACAATTATGTCGGTAGCCTGTTATGGCAGCTTGCGAATCTTGTGCTGCTTATTGTGCTCATCCCCGGCGCGACATATTTCCTTATGGTCAATCTCCGTCAAGCCCAAAGCGATTTCATTGCCACGGACAAAAAATTGACGGTGAAAATCCGCCGTGTTGTCAAAATCTACGACAATTTCTCGCGATTCGTCCGGGAATGGAGAAAAGCGGAACGTATGGAAAAGATGTACGGCCGTGCGAAAGACTACAACACCTGGAGCGATTTCGACAATTACCGGTGGCAGTTCCCGCTGCTTGCGTTCCTGGTCTATTTCGGATATTATTATCTGACGAATCATTTCTGGACGTTCATCGTTTCACATTTCATTTATTTTTATCTGTTCATGCTTCTTAAACCTGTCAGGATTCTTCTTTCCAACCGCACGGAATCGACAGGAAAACCGTGGTACAACCGTCTCGGCGGCGCAATGTTGAAATTGATATATTGGGGATTCCCGCTGCTGAATCTCGTAATATTCTATTCCCTCGAATTCAAACCCGAGGTAATCGTATTCATTGCGCTGTTCTGGTACTCAACACTCATCGTTTATACGACATCCAATATGCTTCACACGAAGAATGTCAACATCATGAGACTGACCGGCAGATTCGCCGGCATCAGGCGGCATTTCTATCAGTTTGTCCAGCTCATTCCAATCATCGGAAAGCGGCGGAAACCGTTCAACGCGCTTGACGGTGTCTCGCTTCAGATCGAAAGCGGCATGTTCGGTCTTCTGGGCCCGAACGGCGCCGGAAAAACCACCGTCATGCGCATCATCTGCGGCATCCTGAACCAGACCATGGGAACGATCAAGATCAATGAGATCGATTTCAAAGAGAAACGCGAGGAGATTCAGGGACTCATCGGATATCTGCCGCAGGAATTTGGCACCTATGAGAATATGACCGCATACGAATTTCTCGATTATATCGCGATCCTCAAAAATATTTACGATAAGGAGGAACGTGACAGAATCGTAAACTATGTTATCAACTCGGTCCATCTCGAGGATAACAAATTCAAAAAGATCGGCTCATTCTCCGGCGGTATGAAACAGCGTGTCGGTATCGCGATGACTCTGCTGCACCTGCCGCGCGTTCTCGTGGTGGACGAACCCACCGCAGGACTCGATCCGAGAGAGCGTATTAGGTTCAGAAACCTGCTTGTGGAGCTTTCGAGCGATCGGATTGTCCTGTTCTCGACTCATATTATCGAGGATATTTCAAGCTCGTGCAATAGGGTCGCCGTGTTCAACCACGGTAAGCTGCATTATCTGGGAGAACCGGTCAATATGGTGAAATTCGCTGAGGGAAAGGTCTGGCAGTTCACCGTCACACCAATGGAATTCGAAACGATCCAGGATAAACTTCGTATCGTTCACCATATGCAGGCCGGAGGCAATATCAGAGTCCGGTGTATCGCCGACGAAATGCCCCATGAGGGCGCGGTAGAGGTTCACCCGACATTGGAGGATGCTTATCTTGTGCTGCTCGGCGACAAATTAAAAAAAGAAAATAAGGAACATACCAATGGGCAAAATACGAACGATTAAAAATATCTATCATGTTGTGACCGGTTTGTTCCGGTATAATCTAAAAATCATCTTTGCCAATAAATTTTTCTATTTCCTATTATCGGCGCTGCTTATTTTCTTGTTTGTCACCGCGATGAACCTGTTCAATTCGAATACCGCCCCGACCGAGGCAACCGGATACTGGCTGATTCTTATCCCCGGAATACTGCTTGTGTTCTATCCGACCACATTCGGCATTCAGAACGATGTGGATACTCGTATGATCGAGATACTGTTCGGTATTCCAAATTACCGTTATAAGGTCTGGCTGGTTCGGTTGCTTTTGATCTTTCTCATCACGTTTGTCAATGTGCTAATACTGACTGAGGTGTTCTCCCTTGTGCTTAAACGGATTCCGGTTTTTGGGATGGGCATTCAGCTCATGTTTCCCATTCTATTCATCGGCAGCCTCGCGTTCCTGTTCTCCACCATTGTACGGAACGGCAACGGCACCGCGGTTGTCATGGTTATAACCGGCATGGTCTTCTGGCTCGCCAAAGGGCAGATCGGCGACAGCGAGTGGAACCTGTTCCTGAATCCGTATGCAACACCGACTGACATGAACGAGGCGATCTGGCAGGAGATCATATTCAATAACAGGCTGTATCTCATGATCGGCACCGCTGTGTCAATTCTGTACGGTCTTCTGAATCTGCAGAACCGAGAGAAATTTGTATAAGGAATCGGGCAATACCAAAAAATAAAAATAACATACCGTATTTTTTGTGCCCGACATACCGCCGGCGTTGTATGGAAACCTCATAGAATGCCGGCGGACTTATTATACAAGACACATTTCCACATGCTATTATACTCCACACAAATATTTGACTTGACTAAAATGGATTAACGTGCATATCATAAAAGTATCCTTTTTTGTGGTTTTCCAATCTTATTTTACAAGAGACTCAGAATGAATCGGGCGGCTTATCTGGAAACATCAACATCCGAAAATTTTCAAGAGGTATGGATCAATAATAAACTTGTCGGGATTTTATACTGCGGCCAAGCGTGGTCGAACCAGTACAAACAAGATAAGATGCTGAAAGCAGGCGTCAATTTCACCGTGTATGCGCTGATAAAAAAGCATCTGAGGCTGTAAAACCGATACTCAATCGCCGAGGTATCCCAAAAACGCCACCTCGTCCATCAACGGTACCTCAAGTTTCTCCGCCTTGTCTTTCTTCGAGCCGGCATTCGCACCCGCGATCACATAATCGGTCTTGTTCGACACCGTGGAGGTCACCTTACCGCCGTGCGCACGGATACGGTCGGAGGCCTCGTTACGGGTCATGCTGTCGAGTTCGCCGGTCAGGACGAATGTTTTCCGCGCAAAGAACGAATCCTCTTTGTGCGCATCCGTTTTCTCAGCGGTGAACGGGAGTCTGTGTTTGCGGAGTCGTTCGATAATATCGCGGTTCTCGGGATTGGCAAAAAAATCGGCAATGCTTTCGGCAACCACCGGCCCGATGTCTTCGATCTCCTTGAGCGTCTCACGGTCAGCAGTCATAACGGCATCGAGCGACCCGAAACGGTCTGCCAGTATCCGAGCCGTGCCCTCGCCGACATGACGAATGCCGAGTCCATAGATAAGATGATGAAGATTCCGCGATTTGCTTTCGCGGATGGCCTCGAGCGTGTTTGCGGCGCTTTTTTCGCCCATACGTTCAAGCGCGGCAAGCGAATCAAGATCGAGATCATACAGATCGGCGTAATCGGCAACCATTCCCTTTTTCACAAGTTGTGTCACAATTGCCGGGCCAAGCCCTTCGATGTTCATCGCGTTCCGTGAGGCGAAATGATTGATCCGGCCCTCGACCTGCGACGGACACCGGACATTGACACACCGTACCGCAACCTCCTCCTCATCGCGTACAAGTTGCGACTCGCAAACCGGACAGGTATCGGGAAACCGGAACGGCACAGATTGCGGCATACGGTTTTCAGTATTGATAACTTTGGTAACTTTGGGGATGACGTCCCCGCCTTTTTCGATGATCACCGTATCGCCGACACGGATATCCTTGCGGGCGATTTCCTGTTCGTTATGCAGCGTCGCGCGGCTGATGGTCGATCCCGCGAGAAATACCGGCTCGAACTCGGCAACCGGTGTGACAATCCCGGTCCTGCCGACCTGAAGCCGAATCTCTTTTATGACCGTTTCGGCCTGACGGGCTCTGAATTTATAGGCAATCTGCCCGCGGGGATTCTTTGCGGTCGAACCGAGACGGTCGAATTGATCGTTTGAATTCACTTTGATCACGATACCATCAATTTCATAAGGGAGTTCATCGCGCTGCTCCTCGATCTCTGCGGCAAATGTCATGACCTCCTCAACCGTGCGGCACAGGCGGCGATTGCCGTTCACCGGGCAACCGGCCTCGTTAAGCGCGTTTAGGCTGTCCCATTGGGTTTGCAGCGAATTGTCAGATGTCAGCAGTTTATAGGCAAAAAATTTCAACGGCCGTGCGGCAACCTTTGACGGATCCTGCAATTTCAGCGAACCTGCCGTAGCATTTCGCGGATTGACAAACAGCTTCTCACCGGCAGCCTCCCGTGTTTTGTTCATACGTTTGAATTCTGCGTTTTCCATGTAAACCTCGCCGCGGATTTCACAGTCGCCGTCGATACTCTCGAGCCTGAGCGGTATCTGACGGATTGTGCGGGCGTTGGCGGTGATAATCTCGCCTGAAACACCGTCCCCCCTTGTCACGGCGGTGACAAGGCTTCCGCCCTCATAATGAAGTGCGATTGCGACGCCGTCGATCTTCAGCTCGCAAACATATTCGATTTGCTCATCCGGCAAAAGCCTTCTGATGCGGCGGTCGAATTCTGTAACCTCATCGCCCGAATACGTATTCGCAATGCTGAGCATCGGGCTCGTATGCTCCATCGTAGGAAACTCGTTCGCCTTGTCGCTTCCGACACGCTGTGTCGGGCTGTCGAACGTTATCAGTTCGGGATGTTCCCGCTCCAGCGACTCAAGCTCTTTCATGAGCGCGTCGTATTCTTCATCGGAGATCACCGGCTGCGCTTTCACATAATACAGGGTATCGTGACGGCGGATTTCGGCTCTGAGCTGCTCTATTCGTTCGGACGGTTCCACTTTCCTCGGTTTCCTTTCAAATGCTCGCGGGCGCGGCCCATAAAATCCAGAACGAGCGGCGTTTTGTAATCGGGATAGGTCGTATCGATTGCATAAAACGAACCGCCCTCGTACCTGAGCGTGGTTTCGGCGTATATGTGTTTTCCGATATAGATACGGTGAGAATAATCTTTGGTGCTTGCAAGGACAAGTTTCGAGAGGGTTACATATCCGGGATCGATGTTTATGCGTCGTCTCAATCCATCGGATCCATCCGCGGCATATGTAAGCTCGATATCGTTCGCCATCAGTTTTATTCCGGCAAGTTCAATCGGATCGATCAGGCGCTCGAAACAGTAAAATATCTTGCGCAGATCCGGTCCCATTTCAGCAGTATAGTACTCGGTCATGTCGAACATAAACGCTTCGCTCATAAACGCAATCGGCCCGAGTTCATTCTCGAGATCGCGTACCGCTGCATCCGGCACACGCTCTCCGGCATACGTAACTCCCGCGATCAGCGCCGCAGGTTCGACCTCTCTCAGTTTCCCCATCGCACTGTTCCGTTAAATACAAACACCCGTTTATCTGCCTTTCCGACGCCGCATGATTCGGCCTTACCGAAAATGAAGTGTGCGGGCTGATTCATGATATCCCGGCTCATTAAATGGCATTAATTGCGCCTCGGCAAAATCCGGATCGTCGATTGAAACATCGTCATACCAGTATATAGGTATCTCTTTATCTTTCACAAGCCATTCGCGGAACCGTTCGAAATCCTCCGAGCTGCTCATAAGTTCGTGAGTATTAAGGTTGAATCCCGCGCAGAAACCTGCTATTTCACCTGCAGCCTCGCCGAGTGCCCATTCGACGGTTGGCGCATTATACGCGGTCGATGCAACATAGGTTGTTCCCGATGACCGTCCGCCGGCAATGAGATTCGTATACATCCGGGATATGAGCGCTCGATAGGGTATTTGAAACGGTTTGACCGGCACAACAACCGGCTCCTCTTCGCCAGGCTCATAGAGCGTAATGAGACTGTATCCGATCCCCACCGAATCCTCGAAAAACCGAGCTCGGGGTCCGGGATTAAATTCTGCTGCAATATCCTGCTCGGTTACTCGCAGAAACGCATTTAGCCGTCTCGCTTCAGTCTCGATTACAACACTGCCCGCAATACCCTCCGTGGGGGCCTCTTCAAGCAGCGGAACCTCATAATATCCTGTCGCGCTATCGTAATCATTTTCAGAATAATAGTATATTTTTTCGGTATGATTCAATGGGTTTTCGGCAGCATGCGGTTCGCCGGTTTCATCCCTGCTTTCACGGCCGGAGGTATATGCTGCAGAGGTAAGCGACAGAAGCTCTCCGGTTTCAGAGGCATCGATGAACATCCAGCCGGTCACCTGATTGAGGGTTTTATTATCAAGATCGACCACATTCAGCGATGCAATCCGGGGACCGAATTCGGTAATTTCAACGACTTTGTGACGGTTCAGGATAGTGAGCCGGTCTCGGTCGATATGCTTTTCGATCATATCGTAGATAACATCGATTGCCGCTTCGTTATCAAAACAGAAATTACCCTCGTCGAAATCGCCGAACTGCTTTAGATACGGAAGAAATATCTCCGGCTGATTCTCGGGCCGCTCCGCATACCATTCCCTGATTTTTTCACGGAATACCAAATATCGCCGTGAGGAGCCAGAGGTATCGACAAACCTGTTTTCAAGGTATTCGGAGGTATCGGGCGAGGCAAAACATGAGGCGATGCTGTCGGTTTCCTCGATCAGAATCGTGCCCCGTCCCGACGAACAAGCCGCAAGCGTTGCGGCGATACCGCTCAGCCCGCCTCCAACAATAACAAAATCCGCATCGTAAAAGTTATCGAGTACTGTACGTTCGCCGGTGAGAATGACCATGTTCATATTCTGACGGTCGACCGCTCGGATAATCTCCGGCTCCTTCCCGCACGATCCGGTGAATACGAGAATCATAACAAACGGCAACCCCATATATTTCATATAGCGTGATATCCTTTTTGGCATTGTTCCCTTTCTATCAGATTGTCTTTTCAAATCCGTTATGTAACTGGTCTTGGCAATATCTCCTAAAGTATATCTGACGTTTACTATATCCGAAGCCGTACATCTTACATCTCTTCTGCTTACAGAAAAGTAATAAAATATCGTCCGTTTTCAAAACCTGAATTCCGTGAAAACGAAACGAATCGTAAAATTCTAAGGATTTCACATACCGCAGTTCCGGAGGTTTCCCCGCACTATCATAGCGGCTCAACAAAATAAACGATACGCCGGCCCTTTTCACGGCTCAGCACAATCGTGGCATGTTTTTCTCCGTTCAGCCGGAGCTTTGCTATGACCTCCTCCGGCAGCATAGGGAATCCCCGTTTTTTCACTGTCACTATGCCTGCATCCATATCCCTGAGCGCCTCGCTCAACCGTTTCAGGCCGAATTTCATTGACTTGGTAATCCGGTAAGCCCGGAAGAATGGATCATCGACAGGCGTATCAGAACTCATATAGGCAATGTCGTCATCGATACGGGTCATCCCGAGCGAAGCGGCTTTTCTGCCGAGCAGCCCGGACCGTATCAGCGCCGGATCCGGCTCGAACAGATATGACCCCGCTTTCGTAATCTCAGGCTTATCATCGGGAAGATCGCGGTCGGTCAGAACGGCATCTTTGTGAATCAGACTGACCGTCGTATTCGACCGAACAAAACCGCCTGTCCACATGACCGCTTCCTTGAGTCCGCTCTCGGTGGACACCCATTCAAGTTCGCACGGCACTTCGATATCCTCCGCCGATATCCAGGTCGGCATTTTTACACAGGCGTTTTCGACATGCGCTGTAAGCGTTTCTATCTCCTTTATTGACGGTTCTATCTCCGAAAGTTTCCGTGTTCTTCTGGAGCCGTGCCGACGGGCAGGATCGAGCATGAGAGCGTCGAATGACCCTATACTGTCGGTCATTTCGCGAATATCTCCCTCGATCACGCTGGCATCGATACCGTTCATTGCCAGATTTTCACGGAGGAATATACACCGTACCGGATCGATCTCAACACAAGTAAGTTTTTCAACTGTTTTCCCAATTGCAATCGAATCCCCACCGATTCCGGCATTCCCGTCGCACACATACCGAATCCCGTCGAACCGTCCGGCTCTGTGATTCGCAACAGCCGCGCCCGAGGCCTGTTCGAGGGCATCACGTTCGAAAAACATGCAGTCGGTGGAGAGAAATTTTTGCCGTCCCCGTTTGCGTAGCTGTACAAGCTCAACAACCGCCGAAAGCTTTGCCGTATCAATGGAGGAATATTGTTTTCTGAGCATCGTACCTGCCAAGAGTGTATCGTCAGCATATTCCGCGGCCGATGCCGCCGCTTTTCTGCCCTCTGGAGACAGCAGAAACTGTGCGGTCTCGGGATTCATCTGATCTCCAGAAGAAACACCGTTTCGATATGCGGGGTATGCGGCGACATATCGAACGCGTTGACCGCTTTTATGCGATATCCCGCAAGCATCAGCATCTCCATGTCGGGCAAAATGGCCTTAATATTGCACGACACATAGATCATCCGCGGAATCCGCATGCGGACAAGCTGCTTCATCGCTTTCGGATGAATTCCGGCGCGGGGCGGATCGCAGATGACAATGTCGAAATCGTTCATGGATTCGTCGATGACCGATTCCGCCGGACCAGTAATAAACGAGATGTTCCCGGCGCCGTTTCGATCGGCATTGACCCATGCATCCCGGACAGCGTCCTCGACAATCTCGACACCGGTCACCTTCTCGGCGCGATCGGCGAGATAGATGCCGATCGTACCGGTACCGCAGTACAGGTCGAGCACATTCTCCGTGCCGGTGAGACCACTTATTTGGGCAATGTAATCGTAAAGCCGTTCAGCCTGACAGGTATTCGTCTGAAAAAACGAATCCGGCGAAACGGTGAATGTGAAATCCCCAATCCTCTCGTTCAGTGTTCCTTCGCCGCACAGAACATCATGCGTTTCGCCGGTCGAGACACTTCCGCGGCCGCTGTTTATGCTGCGGAGAATTGTTGTAATGCCCGGAACCGTTTTACGCAGATGCTTGCATAACGCCTCTGCCTCACCGAATTCCTCCCCCGATGTAACCAGATTTACCATTATATTGCCGGTTTTTTTTCCGTCTCGAATCATGAGATACCGAAGCAGTCCCACATGAGATTTCAGACCGTATGCCGAAAGGCCGCGGTCACGTACAAACGAACGGGCCGCGTCGATAATACGGTTCGAGTCTTCCGACTGAAGACTGCAATCGGTTACATCGAACACGCGGTCATACCGTCCGGCTTCGTGAAGCCCCAGTTTCACTAACTCTTCGCTTGGCGGGCGGTCGAATGAAAATTCCATCTTGTTGCGGTAATAAAAAATATCCGGGGAGGGCTTAACCGCGAGATCGCCTGGGGGATTGTACCCGTCGATTTTATCGAGTGTTTCACAGAGCATACGTGTCTTGAGATCGCATTGTATATCATAAGGAACATTCTGCCACCGGCATCCGCCGCATCGATTGAAATGCGGGCACGGTGCATCTATTCGACGCACACCCTCGGTAAAAACCGATTCGAGCCTCACTCTCGCCTTGCGTCTTTTGATTGCGTCGACACGGACCTCAACCTCATCACCCGGCAACGCTCCTTTGACCTCGATTGTACGGTTTTCGGTTTCGGTGATACCGATACCGTCCGGTGTCAATTTGTCGATATTAATTTTGAGGATATCGCCTTTTTTCATCGGTAGTATCAGCCGCTTTTCTATGGTAATTTTTTCGTGCCGGACACATGTCGCGTCGCTTTCAAGTTCGTTTTTCCGGACAAATACTTTGTATTCCAGATACACAGGTTCGGATTATAGATACCCACCGGATCCATCACTTCTTTCAGTGATTTTACAATAATCCGCTCGGGAGCGGTGAGGATACTTTTTATACCTTTCGTCCGGAGAAAATCCCATTCGCGCGGCCGTTTCCCGCCGATCGCCGAAGAGGCATCGGCAAGCCGAGCGCAATCTTCAGCCCCGCGGCATACAACATGAAATCTCCCCGTTTTCAGGTGGGCGGCAACCGGTATGTTCGGGGAAACAGCATGTATCCTATTGAGAAACACACCCGAAGACGCAGGCGGAACGGATATTGTATACATACCCTGCCTGGCGATGTGTTCCGCGGTATTTCTGCGATCGTTCATGTACTTATCGAATCCCTGCGAGCGAATATTTTCAGCGCCGTCTTCGTCCATACGTATAGCAATCCGGTCCACAATCCCGGTCACTGTGCCGCGAAATCCCTCGAAACCGACCGCAAGCGTCTTGTTTCCGCCCGTTCCGGCCATCGCGGTCAGTTCGACCCGAACCGCATCGTCAAAGATTGTTTTTAATGAGCGTATAGCCGTCTGAACATCCGAGAGAGTCCGGAAATCGGCAACCACCATTCTACGCAATTCCGGCATGGGTCGTGCCTTGATCGTGAGTTCCGACGTCAACACAAAAATGCCCATGGTACCTGTGAGAAACCGTGTCATCTCATACCCGGTAACATTTTTCATTGTTCTGCCGCCGAATGTCATCATTTCGCCCGCGGCATTGATACAACGGACACCGATCACCGACTCGCCGAACGGACCATGCCCGGCAGCATTCGGTCCATGCGCCGCAGTCATGTATGCACCGCCGATCGTCGAGCGGTTTCCCGAAATCACATCGAGCGGCACATATAACCCATGCTGTCCAGCGGCATGCACTGCACGGTCAACTATTGCACCGCTCTGAACGATTACCAGATAATCGTCGGCATTGATTTCTCTGACCAGAGAGAGCGAACCGGTGGAAATGCTGACAGTGTCGGGTTCGGTTTCGGGAACCGGGAACGTTCCGGCGCCGACAATCCGTATCTTCTTATTATCGGCCCGCACGGCGCGGACAAGGTCGCACATCGCACGTTCGCTTTCAGGAGAAAACACCGGCGGATCTGCTGCGGTATCGGTATGGGCATCGCCTGCGATCTTATGATATTTACTGAGTTCAGAATCGTTCATCGTGGTATATCGGTATTAGAGGGTCTGAGAAATGCTACGGCTGAATGTTATGAAGCGTATCGGCAAAACCGGGATTTTCATAAAAAGTCGTATATGAAAACAGACAGTGTCCCATGAGCCCCAATTCACTCATAAGCCGTATCTGACGTGCGGTCTCCCCGGGGTTCAGTCTATAGACTCCGATACCCCCGATAACTTTCTTTCTGTCGACATTTGCAAGGGATTTTTCAAGCACGCTTTTCACCAGATCGGTCTCGGGGAAATAACTCATGGTTACTACAAAATCCATGACACCGTCGTTGAGCCATCCAACCCAGTTCTGGCCATACTCGATATAGGCTTCCTCAGCGTTCGGTTTGACTGCGGCGGAAAAGCTGATCCGTTTCCCCTTATCTGTCAGTGAAATCCGCCGCGCAATACTTTCTATCTGAAGATCGATCTGTTCGGTTTTATAATCGATCCACTTCTCGAGATATTTTAGTGTCGGGTCGACCGATGGGCCGTCCAGGATGATTTTCACCGGGTCAATACCGGTCATACTGAAAAAACGACCGGTGACTCTGCGGTTAAAATCATATTCCCAGCCCGGATAACGGACATAATCGAGGTGGACGCCGTCGATATCGTAACTCACAATAACTTCGGTAATCACTTTCGACAAATAGCTCCGTACTTCCTCCAATGCGGGTGAGATATACCGGCCCTCGATAAGATGATTTCTGACCTCGTCGATGGATTCGGTAGCCATACTTTTACCATTGACCGACACCATAAACCACGAGGGATGAGCATGGACAAGGTGCATATCGCTCGCAGGCGGGGCGTCCGCCGACCAAGTTAAATACATATTGAACCATGCATGTACCTCGATGCCCCGTGCATGAGCACGCTCAATGATCGCATGCAAAGGATCGAATGTATCGGGGATGTCGGGATACATATCCGGCCCCGGAACAAAATAGCTTTTATAAAAAGCGTCGCCGCGGCCTCGGACCTGCACAAACAGGGTATTATACCCATATTTTTCCGCAAAATCGACAATACCGGCGACTTTCTCAGGTGAGGTTATGGTATCGCGTACAACCCACAATCCGCGCACATCCGGCTCTGCGGACACTTCCCGTGAAATACCGGCCGCACACAGTATCAATGCAAGCACAACAATATGACAAAAGGGTGCAGAACGATTTCGTCCGCACCCTTCGCTATATAATATTTTCATAATGTTCATTTCATTAGAATTATTTCTCATCCCCGTTTTTATCTTTATCCGCATTTTCTTCGGATTCGGCGGGAGCATCTTTCTTCTCTGCGGGGTCCTCTGCAGCCGTCTCTTCAGTCTGAGCTTCGGATTCGGTTTCTTCCTTAACAGGAGCTTCTTTATCTGTAGCTTTTTCATCTGCAGATTCCGCAGGGGCTTTGGGGGCAGGAGCTTTTTCAGCTTCAGACTCCTCGACCGGCTTCTTCTCTTCAGCGGCTTTTTCAACTGTTTCATCTACTGCGGAAGTTTTATCAGATGCGGGAGTATCTTCTGCTTCGGCAGCTTGCTTTTCCACAGCCTCTTCCTCAGCGGTTTCCGCAGCCGTTGCTTCGTCCTTTGCAGTATCTTCAGCTGCAGTGTCATCGGTTTCGGGAGCTTTCACCGCTGTTTCCTCGGCAGCTTTTTTTTCGGCAGCGGCCTCAGGCTTTGCCATTTCAGTTTTTTTCGGTTTCGCTTTCGAGGATTTCTTTTTCGGCGCTAATTTTTTGGTATCTTCCTCGCCGACAAACTCGATGAGCGACACCGGCGAATTGTCGCCGTGCCTGAAACCGAGCTTCACAATTCTCGTATATCCGCCCATTCGGCTTGCATACTGCGGACCGATCTCGTCGAACAGCTTTTTGACCGCCTCGGTATCGCCGATACGCGATAAAACGATTCGCCGGGCGTGAAGATCGCCGCGTTTTGCAAACGTTACCATACGCTCGACAAAAGGCCTAAGCTCTTTCGCTTTGGCATCAGTAGTTTTGATTTTACCGCTTTTAATCAGCGATATGGCCAAATTCATGATCATCGCTTTGCGGTGGTCTTTCCGCCGGGAAAGTTTTCGTCCGGAATGTTGATGCCTCATCTATTATTACCCTGCCTTTCTGCTTTTTTATACTTGGCATATTCTTCATCATACTCGGAAACATCAAGCCCGAAAGACAATCCCATCCTCACAAGAACTTCATTTAGTTCGGTTAAAGATTTACGTCCGAAATTACGGTACTTGAGCATTTCAGATTCCGATCGCGTAACAAGATCGCGAATGCTTTTAATTCCTGCGGCTTTGAGACAATTCGACGATCGTACCGATAGCTCCATTTCCTCGACCGGAGTATCGAGCAGACGGGCAATTTTTAGTTTTTCTTCGTCGAACTTTTCTTCCTCTTCGGCAACCTCGAATTCTTCTTCAAAATTAATAAATATCTTAAGATGATCCGTCAGAATCTTCGCCGCATACGCAAGCGCGTCAGTCGGCGATATCGCCTCATTTGTCCAAATCTCAAGAACAAGCCTGTCGTAGTCGGTCCGCTGGCCGACACGGGCATTCCCCGAGGTATAGTTGACTTTACGAACGGGACTGTAAATCGAATCGACCAAAATGGTATCGACCGAAATATCGCCGCGGCTTTTCTCATCCGCAGGAACATATCCCCTGCCGTCATTGATAACAAGGTCGGCTTTGAACACGCCTTTGGCGTCAAGCTCGGCAATGTAATGGTCGGGATTCATAATTTCGATCTTCGAATCGACCGCAAGATCGGCTGCGGTAATTTTTTTCGGACCTTTTAAATCAATGGATAATTCCACCGGTTCGTCAGCGATCATTTTAATACATACTTCTTTCAGATTGAGGATAATCTCGGGAATATCCTCAACAACGCCCGGCAATGTCGAAAATTCATGATGAACGCCCTCAATTCTTATCGAATCGACCGCTGCTCCCTGAATGGATGATAGCAGCACACGTCTCAACGCATTGCCAAGGGTAATGCCGAATCCTCTCTCAAGAGGCTGAATTTCAAATTTTCCATAACTTTCGGTCATGGATACTTCATTAAATTCAATATTCTTTGGCATATGAAGACTTTTCCATTTCATAATCTATCAGCACCCTTTAAAAGGTTTATATTACTTCGAATAATACTCGATGACTATGTTTTCATCCAGCGCAACCGGAATCATATCGCGGCTCGGCATTTCCTTTAATACAATACTCAGATCGGGCCGTAAAACCTCAAGGTACGGAAGCGATTTGTCGGAATATTTTCCTACCGCGTCGCGGATCTGTGCATTATTCTGCATTTTGCCGGATACCTGAATCTTCATACCCGGTTTGACCTGATACGATGGAACGTTGATACATTTGCCATCGACATTGATATGTTTATGGGTAACAAGCTGACGGGCCTCACGCACCGTACTTGCAAAACCGGCTCGGTAAACCATATTGTCGAGACGCGTTTCAAGCATCTGAAGCAGGTTATCGCCGGCAACGCCCGATTTCGACATCGCTTTGTACACATAGTTTCGGAATTGTTTCTCAAGCAAACCGTACGTATATCGAAACCGCTGTTTTTCGAGCAAATGTCTGCCGTAATCAGACATTTTTCTGCCCATTTTCTGTCCGTGTTCACCCGGCGGATTCGTGCGCTTTTCCATAATCCGCGCAGCTTTATCCGAAAGTGGAATGCCGAGTCTTCTGGACTTTTTAACGATTGAGCCTCTGAACCTTGCCATAAATTGTTGCCTCTCTTGATTATATCAAAGTAGAAATTATATTTTATTCGGATATTATTACACTCTGCGTCTTTTCGGAGGGCGGCACCCGTTATGCGGGATCGGCGTGACATCCTTGATCGCCGTGACATCGATACCTGCAGCCTGAATAGACCGCACAGCGGCTTCTCTGCCCACTCCCGGGCCTTTCACATATATTTCTACTTTTTTAATGCCCTGAGCGATCGCTTCCTTCGCCGTCGTTTCCGCCGCAGTCTGAGCCGCAAACGGAGTGGATTTTCGGGAACCCTTAAAACCTACTTTCCCGGCGGAAGCCCACGAAACCGTATTACCGTTCTTGTCGGTAATAGTCACAATTGTATTATTAAACGTAGCTTTTATATGAGCCACACCATAAGGCCCAAGGTTTTTATCTTTTTTCCTGGCCCTCTTTTTTGGCTGTGCCACAAAAACCTCCTTTATCTCGCTAAATGCTTACTGTTTCTTCCCAGCCACTGTTCTTCTGGGGCCTTTTCTCGTACGTGCATTCGTCTTGGTTCGCTGACCGTGGGAGGGAAGCCCTCTTCTGTGCCTCAGCCCGCGGTACGATCCGATATCCAAAAGCCGCTTAATATTCATCGTGATATCGCTTCTCAGCATACCTTCAACAACATATTCGTCCTCGATAAGATGACGGATACTGTTCACCTGATCCTCGGTGAGATTCTTGACCCGCGAATTCTCCGGGATGCCGGCTTTCTTACATATTTCTTTTGATGTTGTTCGTCCTATTCCGAAAATACGGGTCAGTGCCACTTCTGTCCGCTTTTCTTTTGGCAGATCAACTCCTGCAATTCGTGCCAAGCGTAATAACCTCCATGTTTATAATGTCAGTAAACTTTTGGGTTTACTTTTTATCCCTGTCGCTGTTTGTGTCTTGGATTGATACAAATAACGCGCAGAACTCCTCTGCGTTTTATCATCTTACATTGCGTGCAGCGTTTTTTTACCGATGCTTTCACTTTCATTGTACATGCCTTTTTATATTTTGAAACGTTATCGTTATTATCCGGTTACTTCACGCGCCTCGTATTACTTGTGACGGTATGTGATTCGTCCCTTGGAAAGATCATACACAGAAATTTCGACCGTCACCCTGTCTCCGGGTAATATCTTGATAAAATGCATTCTCATTTTACCAGAAATATGAGCAAGCACGATATGACCGTTTTCAAGCTCAACCCGAAAGGTTGCGTTCGGCAGCGACTCAACAACAACACCTTCCGCGATTATTGTATCGTCTTTTGCCACTTTTCCTCTCCATTCATTAATGTTAAAATTTCCGGTTCCCCGTCACGGATCACACATGTGTTCTCAAAATGTGCCGATAATTCGCCGTCGCCCGTAACGACCGTCCAATTATCGTCAAGTGTTCTGACTTCGCACGCACCGGCATTTACCATCGGCTCGATCGCAATCACCATACCAGATTTGAGCTGCGCACCGCCGCCGGAACTTCCGAAATTCGGAACCTGCGGCTCCTCGTGCAGGTTCTGACCGATACCATGCCCGACAAGAGCACGTACAACGGTGTATCCACGATCTTCGACATAGCTTTGTACGGTATGCCCGATGTCCCCCACATAATTCCCCGGAACTGCCGCCTTAATCCCCCGGTACAGCGATTCCTCGGTTGCGGTCATCAATGCCTGCGCCTCATCCGAAACATCACCTACCGGGTACGTTCGTGCCATATCGCCGTAATATCCGTGGATGTATGTCCCAATATCGATCTTCACAATATCGCCGTTTCGAAGAATCCTGCCGCCGGGGATGCCGTGAACAACCTCTTCGTTCACCGAAATGCAAATTGCGCCGGGATACCCGTTATATCCAAAAAATGCGGCCTTTGCGCCGTTCGACTCAATGAATTCGCGAACATTCTTGGAAATTTCCAGAGTCGTAATTCCGGGCTCAATCCCTTCATGGGCTATCTCCATGGCTGCCGCGGTAATGTGCCCGGCAATTCGGAGTTTGCCGATTTCGTCTTCCGAACGTATATTTATCATTATTCAAGAACAGACGTTATTCTTTCAAAAATTTCCTCAATGGACCCCAAACCGTCTACTGATTTCAACAGCCCGCGTTCCTGATAGTAATTTTTCAAAGGTTCCGTTTGCTCATAGTATATTTTTATGCGGTTTCCGATTGTTTCAGCGTTATCGTCGGCGCGTCCCTCGATTTCTGCCCGTTTGAGAAGCCGTTCTGTCACAACATCGTCCGGCACCTCAATCGACACAACAGCATCAAGCGATTCCCCGCGTTTCGAGAGCATGCTGTCGAGTCCCTCGGCCTGGGGAATTGTACGGGGAAATCCATCAAAGAGAAATCCGTTTCCCATTTCAGGTAGAGCAAGCTTCTCGTCGATAATTCCAAGAATTATATCATCTGGAAGAAGCTTTCCTGCATCCATATATTCGCCGGCTTTTTTGCCCAGTTCCGTTTCCTCGCTCCGCGCTTCTCTCAGCACCTCTCCAGTCGAGATATGCGGTATATTAAAATGCGATTTTAATCGTTCCGCCTGAGTTCCCTTTCCAGCACCCGGCCCGCCTAACAGTATTAATCTCAATGTGCCATCCTTAATTTTAACGTTTTTCCAGTGTACACTTTAAAGTTATTTCATGTATTCTATCGGCGGCCTTTCAGTTTGCTGCCTTTTAAAAGACCCTCATAATGACGCTCAACCATTTTCGATTCGATTTGCTGAAGTGTATCGAGTGCAACGCCGACAACAATCAAAAGCCCTGTGCCGCCGAAGAACGACGCTACTTCCATATTAACATGACCGTACCGGTTGATAAAGAAGGGTGTAATCGCGATCAGCGCTAAAAAAATTGATCCCGGAAGTGTAATCCGCGTCAGGATACGGTCGATATATTCGGCCGTTTTCTTTCCAGGCGGTTTCTGCGGAACGACCGCGCCGTACTTCTTCAGGTTATCGGCAAGGTCGACCGGATTGAATACGATCGCCGTATAGAAATAGGTAAAGAAGATAATCAGGAGACCGTAAAAGAACCAATACACCGGATGCGTCATCACAAAATACGTCCGTGCGATCGCCTGCAGGAACTCCCAGGGCACCAGCGTTGCGAGCGTTCCGGGAACAAACATGATTGCCTGCGCAAAAATGATCGGGATCACGCCGGCGGTGTTCACACGGAGCGGGATATAAGTCGACTGGCCGCTGTATATCTTACGGCCCACAACTTTTTTGGGATATTGAACCCGTATTCTCCGCTGTCCCTGTGTCAAAAGCACAACCGCGGCGATTACAAAGAAGAACAGTACAAGCAGAAAGACGGTCATGAAAATGCTCATGTTACCTGATCTCAACTCGGTAATCTGCGATCTGACCGCATAAGGGAACCGCGCGATAATACCGATGAAAATAATCAGCGAAATACCGTTACCTATACCGTGTTCGGTCATCTGCTCGCCGAGCCACATGATGAATATCGTACCCGCAACAATCGTAATCATCACCGTAAGCGTAAATCCGATCCCGGGATTCGGTACAATCGAATACCCGCCGACATCGAGACTCTCAAGCCATTTCGAAATACCGAACGACTGCGCGGCGGCAAGAAAAACCGTGCCGTAACGGGTATACTGTGTAAGCTTTTTCCGTCCCTCTTCGCCCTCTTTCGAAAGCCGCTGAAAAAATGGCACAATCGAGCCGAGAAGCTGAATGATAATCGAGGCGGAAATATAAGGCATAATACCGAGAGCAAAAATCGTCATCTTCCGAAAAGATCCGCCCACAAACATATCATACATGCCGAAAAGCGTATTTGACATGCCGCTCATATATGACCTCAAAGCATCAGCTTCGATACCGGGAACCGGAACGACACCGCCGATCCTGTAAACGATGCACATAAGCAGAACGAATATAATACGCTTCCGTAAATCGGGTATTTTAAATAGACTGTTAACC
>CAZCDQ010000032.1:0-26213 GCA_964497605.1 uncultured bacterium | reverse complement strand
CCCGAAGACAACAACCGAAACCGCTCCGGGTTCGAAAGCGGGATTACGTGCAGTTTCTCTTGCTTTACAGGGTGGCTAAAAAATGGGGGGTCGCCAGAAGTTTCCCCTTTCGGCTTGGAATATTCTTTAGGTAACGATATATTTAAGAGAACCTTTACAAGAGCCGAAACCGGTACAGGAGCCGAAACTGGAATGAATATATTCCACCGTTATATCATAAAAGAGCATATTGCGCCGTTTGTATTCGCATTCAGTGTCATTATGTTCGTACTCATTCTAAAACTCATGCTCCAACTCATGGACATGCTCATCACACGGGGCATAGGTCTTTTAGTCATGGCGCAGCTCCTTGTGTATAATTTAGCGTGGATGGTAGCACTTGTAGTGCCCATGAGCGTTCTTATATCGTCTCTGATGGCGTTCGGGCGGATGGGAGCATCCGGAGAAATTACCGCCATGAAAGCCGCGGGAATATCCATGTATCGCATTGTGTCGCCGGTGTTTCTCATTGCGATAGTGCTTACCATGGTCATGAACTGGTTCAATAACGAGATTCTGCCGATCGCTAATTACCGCGCGAGCAGCCTTTCCAGAGCAATTCATTTGAAGCGTCCCATGCTCTCTCTGAAAAACCGCGAGGGACAGTTTATCAGCGACCTTCCCAACACCACCATCCGGGTCGATTCGATCCACTACGAAACTGGCGAAATGCTGGGTGTCACCCTGTTCAAACGGGACGGACGCTCATACGAGACCACCATTGTAGCGAAATCTGGGAAGTTCGAGACATATCCGAGCGGGACCAAACTCGCCATGGTGCTGAGGGACGGTGTCATTCACCGTGAACAGCTTGAACAGTCGAGGTATATCAGGAACTCGTTCGGGGAATTCAGACAGGTTATCGCGGTCGATAATTATGTGCTTGATACCTCACGGCAGTCCTCGAAAAGCGACCGCACGATGACCTCTGCCGAAATGCGTGAGGGTATCGCCCGGAGCCGCGAACGCATTGCAACGCTTCGAAAGAGTATCGAGGATCTGAGAAGCGGCAAGGTGGAGGATTCACCGGCGGAAATCGAAGCGAGTATAGCACGGCACGAGCGAGTGATCGACACCGAGAAGGGTTTGATCAACGCTTATCTGGTTGAAATTCATAAGAAGAACTCGATCCCCGTCGCGGCAATTGTTTTTGTTTTGATCGGCGCGTCGCTCGGTATACTGGTAAAACGCTCGGGGGCTTCTATAGGAATCGGGCTGTCCATCGGCTTTTTTGCGTTGTATTACCTTTTTCTCATCGGCGGAGAAAGCATGGGGGATCATATGCTGATGGCGCCCTGGCTTGCCATGTGGCTGCCGAATTTCGTATTCGGCTTTGTCGGTGTTGCGCTTATGATATACGCTCATAGAAGATAGTGGGCTGTGGTTCAGCCTCCACACAGCTTTCTCTGCGGGATTTGCGGTAAAAATGGGAATGGGATCGGTTATCACGGGCACAAAAATGCATATTTATTAAATTGGAGAGACCGATTTTAATGAGAATATTATCAAAATATGTCCTAAAAGAATTCTTCTCGTTTCTCGTCTATTGTATCCTCGCATTTCTTGCGATTTTTATTCTGATCGACGTGGTCGAGAATCTCGATTCGATGATTAACAATAAACTTGGGTTTTCTCTGATAATTCTCTATTACCTTTTTTCGCTGCCGTATATTATTATTCTCACACTCCCAGTTGCCATGCTGCTTACCACGATGTTCAGTCTCGGCAGACTTGTCGGAGATAATGAGATAACAGCCGTAAAATCATCGGGTATAAGTCTTTATAGAATACTATTACCATTGTATGTGTTCGCGTTTTTTGTCGGCTTGTTTGTCATGGGATTTACCGAATACGTTGTGCCGAATACCAACAGATTCTGCGAGGATATTAAAGAACAGGGCTCTAATTTCCACTTTTCGTTCTCCAGGGGCCGTGAAATGGATCGCGCACATATCTTTCTCGCCAATACAGACGGTAGTATCATATATGCCCGCAACTACAACTCGGAACGTAAGACCGCAGAGGGGATATTTATTGTCAGTCCGGATATGCGTACTGAGTCAACGGTCGCCGATACAGCATATCCTGGTATATCGAAACGGATCGACGCTCAAAACATGTATTATTCGAACGATGTCTGGAATTTGGTCGGAGTGGAGATACGAACGTTTGATCGTGACGGAGAGACTGTCGAGATACTGAAAACGATGCCTGCGCTGTTCATTACTGTGGAGCCCTCGGATTTCGCCCGCATTGACATTAAACCGGAGGAAATGAACTATTTCGATTTACGTAACTATATCAGCGAAATTCAGGCAAAAGGCGGAGATGCCTCGGAATGGCTGGTCGATCTCTATCTGAAAATCTCGTTTCCGTTCGTTTCGTTTGTCATAGTGTTCTTCGGCGCGCCCATGGTCGCCGGATCGACACAGCGCGGGAAAGCCGCATCATTCGGTATTGCACTTGTCATCTGTTTCATTTACTACAGCATCATCAACGCCTGCCAGATACTCGGACGGAACGGCTCCATCGATCCCGTGCTTGCGGCATGGTTCCCCAACGGCCTCTTCTTTACAGTTGGTCTTTTTATGCATTTCAACGCGAAGAAATGAAAACAATTATTGTACCTAAATTGAGCGATTCTTGAGACGGGGCAAACCTTGCGGTTGCCTAAAACATTAGATTAAGTTGGAAGGGGCAAGCCCTGCTCCTACGGTATGGGTAAAACAATTTTATTATCTTAATATAATGATAATATAAATAATAACTTTGTGTTATGAATTATTATTGTAACAAATCGCTCAATTTTGGTTGTAATAATATTTCGTTAATGCAGAGGCGCAGAGAACGCGGATATAAAACAGGCACAACGTTCGACTTCAGATTGACGCTGGTTTAAAGATTTCGCGGATAATTTAAGGGGTGAAACTATGTATTCGCCAATTTTCAACTATATAATAGTCGGGGTTTATTCTTTCCGTTCTATACCGTATTTTTTCATCTTACGATAGAGTGTTGTACGATTAATTCCGAGGTGTTTTGCAGCGGTTTTGCAGTTCCAGTCGCATCGGTTCAGCATATTGAGAATATAGATGTTTTCGATTTCGGCAAGTGTCATATAATTAAATTTCCGCGAAAAAAGATCGGGATTTTCACCGTCCCCATTCATCATTGTGTTTATATATGCTTTTATCGCCGATCTGCGTTCTCGGGTAACACTGTCCGGCAGGTAAATCGCATATGGTTTCGGGGGAGCGTCCCTTGAGCCCTCCCGATACTCGAGCATCACAAACTGCGCATCGCTGGCCTTTGTGAGCAGGTCTTCAAGAGTGGCGGATTCGATAACCGTACATTTCATTCGTTTGAGCAGATCGAAAAATGCCCGCTGCGTTTTAACACTGCTGCATATGAGCAGACTGTATTTATCAGAGGATTTCAGCCGCATGGTATCGTTTCCGTCGGTTCAGAGAGCTGTTATTTGTGCTCCCCGGGAAGGTTTAACTGCGAACAGGCTGCAGTCGATATCGGCGCATTCAGGACATTCGGGCCTGTTCGCTTTCATATAACCATTGTAATACAATTCGCGCACATTGTCCATGTATTTTTGAATCATATCATCGGATACAAGCGCCACCGCGCATCCGCCGAAACCAGCGCCGGTGAGACGCGCACCGAGTGCGCCTGATTCATTCATTATGGCGGTAAACCATTGTCCGCCATTAAGCGTCACTTTCGCGACGAGAGCATATCGTTGATTGTCTCGAGATCCTCGGGTGTTCCGACATCTTTCCAGTAGCCGGTCAATTCGAATCCTTTAACCCCTTTGCCGTCTGCCCTGATCATGCCGAACACGTCGGTCAGCTCGTATTCGCCGCGGGACGAGGGAGTCAGCCGTACCGTATAGTCGAAAATATTGGGAGGAAGCACCATAAGGCCGGCGTTGTTGAGATTGGTGGTTGAGGTTCCTTTTTCGGGCTTTTCGATTATGTTTACGACGTTTTTATCATCGTCGAGATATACTGCAGCGCCGCGGTAAGGATCGTCCACCGTATTAAGCCCCATAAGGACGTCGCAGCCGCTGTCACGGTACATGTCTGTCATTGCGCGGTAATTATCCGGTGTGGTCATCACATCACCAAACGAAAAGAATACCGAATTGCCGCCGGCGAAATTTTTCGCAAGCCCCAAAGCAGCGCCGGTGCCGTTCTGCTCGACCTGTTCGATATATGTGACCGACACACCAAATGCGGAACCATCTCCGAAATGGTCGACCACGATTTTCTTTTTGTATCCCACAACCAGGCCGATTTCAGTGATACCGGCATTTCGTACGAATCCGATAATGTGTTCGAGCATCGGTTTACCGTCGATCTCGACCATCGGTTTAGGGATGGTTTTTGTAATATTTTTCATGCGGGTGCCTTTTCCTGCGGCGAGTATGACAGCTTTCATGCAGCCTCCGTGATAATCGGTTCGATCATTTACGTTCAATAATGAAAAATACCGTTTATGCCAAATAAATGCAAAAGCTATTTCGAGGAAAATTGTGCCGGCGCTTCCAGGAAAATGAACTTTAAACTTTCAATTATAAATATTATAGCCTATATTTTATTCATATCCTTATTCATTTGCATCGAGGTGTTCCATAGGGACGTAATGAAGAATCCAATCCATACATTTCTGCTTATTATTCTAATCCTGGCAGTTATTTTCATCCATACGGAAAACGCGTATCCCCAGACCGTAGAGAGCGTGTATTCAATGCTATTCGGCTGGAATACTGCCGGTTCGATCGATATCCTGAGCAGGCAGGCGTCTGCGTTTGCCCGCCTGAAAGGGGAAACCGGCATTGCAATGAGTTTTGGTTCGTTCCTCGCTCCCGAACGCATCGTAACTTACGATGAAGGCGAGATATATCTGAATGAGGCACGCCGCGCCGGTCTCGATTATATCATTCCTTCGAGCGCCGAGTTCATGTTCGGTGTCGACCGTTTCCGGGAATTCGCGGCGGCTGGCTATATGCCCTCATTCATCTCGGCTAACCTCATTGATGAACGTACACGGGAACCGCTAGTTGATCCCTATGTCGTACTGACCGTTTCGGGCACCAGGATATGCATCATCGCCATGTCGGACATGAATACGCTCATCGATGCCCCTGACGAAAACGTACGAGGCGTGGATGTTATCTCCCACGAGGAGGCACTGGAAAACATTTACTGGGATGTGATATCCGAATACGCCAGTGTGGTTATTGTCGCCGGACGTATGGACCGGGATGATATCATGAATATGGCGCTCAGTCATTCGTTTGTCGATTTGTTTGTGACCAACGACAGGGCAGAGGGGTTTTCAGATGACGAGATTGCTACAACTTCGATTCATATCGCCGGAACGCCGGTCTATATTGGCACGGAATCGAACGATCATCTCGGGTATCTCCATGTGAAGGATGTGGACGGTGTTGAGACGATCGAATTTTCTGATATCACACTCGGGGAACAGTTCGATCCTGATAAATTAATAGCCGCAACGCTCACCGAAATCACCGCCCGGCTGGAGCGCCTTGAAGATGAAGAGGCTTATATTGTCAAGGCGGGCAGCGAGGTAGCGGATATGCTTAGGGAAGTCTTTGAGGTCGATGCGGTATTTCTGGAACGTCAATGCATGTATTATTATCCTCTCGAGGACAGTCTGAATGTGCTCAATGTCAGAAAGATTGTCAAACCGGACAAAGAGCTTGTCTCTTATTCGCTCAAAGGAAGTCAGCTCAAATCGATATTGGAACAGAGCCAGAATAATCTCGACACCGATATGCGGCTGTTTGTTTCAGGTGTAGATGATGAGATGAAAGTGAATTCACTACCGATTATTGACGAGAGCAATTATACGGTTGTGACCACCGAATTCCTCCAATCAGGGGGCAACGGCTACGACCAGTTTAAGTCCGAAACCGATTTTACAGTGACCGGGGTCGATATGCAAAAGACTGCGGAACGTTACCTCGTCGCGGAGGCGGATCGTATCAGAAAGCTGCAACGTAAAAAGTATTGGGACCTTAGTCTGAACCTGTCGCTGAACACAAACTTCGACCGCACCGATGTGGATGAAGACAAAGAGCTTTACGGCGACCGTATCCCGAAACCGTTCAGGAACATGGAAGACACATATTCGGGTAACTTCATTATCAACTCACAGAACAACATACTTCGGATGAACAGGACGTTTAAAAAACATATTTTTCAGAATTTCCTGCGGTTTAGCTATAAACGCTTAGGGACTAAAACGGACGACTCGGAGAAAATTAGGTATAATACCCAGCGGAATCAGGATGAAGTGGAATTATCGAATAAATACACCTATAACCTCGATTTGTTCCCCGCGAAACCGTATGTCCAGATACGTACAAAGACGTTTCTGTATTCCGGCAAAGGAAAACACCCGATTACCGGTATAGTTTCGGCTGGCGGCACACGCAGTTTTAAGCGAGTTCAGGGGCTGAATGTATCGCTCGGTATATCGGGAACACGCGATTATTTTACGCTCGAAAATACGTTCGGAACCTCCGGCGCAATCACATACAATCGAAAATTCCCAGCATGGCTGCTATTTTCCTC
Organism: uncultured bacterium; assembly: GCA_964497605.1. Classification (GTDB taxonomy): domain Bacteria; phylum Latescibacterota; class Latescibacteria; order Latescibacterales; family Latescibacteraceae; genus Latescibacter. Next base: position 19,557 of record CAZCDQ010000032.1, on the reverse strand, counting down.
CGAAACCGAGATAACCTCCGAAACCAATATCTACTGGAATCCGCTGGCACGGTTCGATATGGAATTCAAAATGGACAGTTTCAGCAATATAAAAGTTCAGGTTTGGAAGAATATCCACGCTGATATGACTTTCAAAGCATATACATACCGGAATACTGTGCATCGGAAAGTTGCGGTCGGATTCCTCTATCTTTTTACCCTTAACTATAATATTAACTGGAATTTCTGACATGAATGAAACGCTTTGTATTCAGGAATTCAAGAAGCTTGCGGCTCGTTTCGGCATCGATATCCGCTACAACAGTGACGGGCCGTCAGGTCTGTGTACGGTCAAAGGGAAACGGGTTCTGTTCATCGAGAAAAATCTTGACGGGCGTACTCAGCTTGATGTATTTGTCCGTGATTTTAAAACTCTTGATCTTGAGGGATTTTTTGTAGTACCGGTGATTCGGCGTCTTCTGGGAATGGATGGGGACAATGAGGATTGGTAGATATATCGCAAACGGCCTCGGATACAGTTCAGCGCTGGCGGGATTTATTACGAAATCTCCCCGTGCTTACTGCGGCCCCGTTTCAGTGGCAATCGAGCCGGGAAATGTCTGCAATCTCAGATGTCCGCTGTGTGCTGCTGGAGCGGGTACCTTGAACCGCCCCATGGGATTTATGCGGCAGGGAGATTTTCGAAAGGTTATAGATGGTCTTCCCGCAAGTGTGACGAATTTGTATTTGTGGGGACAGGGCGAGCCGTTTATGGTGCCTGATTTCATCGACATGATACGGTATGCAGTTTCAAAGCGGTATCGGACGATTGTCTCAACCAACGGTCATTTTCTCGATGAGGCAAATAAAATCACCTCAAGCGGTCTCGATACCCTGATTGTCTCCATTGACGGGGCGGATAAGGAATCCTATGATTATTACAGGGTCGGAGGAGATTTTGATACGGTTATTGAAGGTATTCGCAATGTTTCCGATGCGGTTAAACGGAACGGGGGAGGTCCATGGATAATTCTTCAGTGTCTTGTCACAAATAAAAGCGACAGCGATATGCCCGGTGTTGTAAGCCTTGCCCGAGAGACCGGCGCCGACGAAGTTGAGTTCAAAACCCTGCAGGTCGGATTTATCGAGGATGGGGAGATTTATCTTCCCGATAATTCGGGACATACACGATATTATGTTGACGATAACGGTAAGATGGAAACCGACCGTGTGTGGTATCTCCGTAACCGCTGTCTCAGGCTGTATTACAGCTTTCAGATCGACTGGCAGGGGAACGTGCTGCCCTGCTGTTTCGATAAAGACAGCGAGAATATCATGGGCAATGCATTTAATGAACCGGTCTCGGAAATATGGAACGGCAAAAAATACCGTGCATTTCGTAATTTGCTTAATAAAAAAGGAAGAGTACTTTCCATTTGCAGGGATTGTACTGAGGGTCTCAAACGCCTGACAATAAAAAAAGTAAAAATCACATAATTTCAAATTTTTCAGGAGAGTATCATATGAAAAAGACAGTGTTTCTCTCTTTATTCCTTTTTGTTGCATTAGCGCTCATGGGCTGCAGTATTTTAGGCGGCCTGAAAGCAAGGCCTAACATCAGCGGAACATGGAACGGCGAGGTCAAATCCTTCTCGGGACAGGTAAAGTGCGGAATTATGAAGATAGTGAATAAGGCCGACGGATCGTTTACGGGAACACTTATCGGTGCTGGCGAAAACGGTCAGGATATTCCGATCGATGTCATCACACTCGATAATGCCACAATCCACTTTGAGATTCCCGAGATAAACGGTATTTTCGACGGAATGTTCGACAGTAAAGATTCGAGGATAACCGGTATCTGGCTTATTGGCGGTGCCGAGTACACGGTCACTATGGAGAAAGAATGAGCTACATCCGGTATTTTTGAATATAGTTTAAAATATATATGTAATCATAACTCTTGCAGTACGATAAGGGAATACGGTGGGTAATATTAAAAAGTATTTTGCCACGTTCGTTACTTTTTTAAAACGTAATCCAATAAAAACACGGCTAACCATTGTTGTCGTGCTCTTTTCAATATTGATTTATAATATCAAACCTGCTGAGATCGTTACGGCGTTTAAAGATGCCCGTCCGCGATATCTTATCTACGCGATACTTTTGATGATTCCCAGTCTTTTTCTTCAGTTCCTTAAATGGCGCTTTATCCTGTTGAGTCTGAAGCCAACCCCCTCACTGAAAACGACAGCTGTATCGCTGATCGGCGGTTATTTTCTCGGGGCCTCGACACCGGGGCGAACAGGAGAGATTGCACGCGGCGTATTGGTACCTGGTCATTCGCCGCTCAGAACTGCATCGCTGACCGTTGTTGATAAGGGATTTAATCAGATTATGATATTGATATTCGGCCTGACAGCAATGGGATTTATGTTTTCATGGCCGTTTCGGGCGATTCCGTTTCTCGCAGCAATCGTAATAATTACGATTATACTCAACATTCACAAAACTCGCCCCCGTCTTGAGCGTTTCTTTCACCGTTTCACACACTCTGAAACGGTCGATAACGCCCTTGCAGCATTCGACTCCCTCACATGGACCAAAGCTGTTGGAATGTTAGTTATTACCGCGGTTTTCTATGCGACTTTCACGTTGCAGTTTTACTTTCTTATCCGCTGTTTTTCTGATTTTTCATTGCTGAATGGAATACGCACGATTCCGGTGATTTATGTGATAAATACTATGTTTCCGGTCGGGATAGGCGATTTCGGTGTGAAAGAGATGGCGGCGGTGCAGGTGCTCGGTCCGTTCGGCATCGAGGGCGGACCGGCATTCAGCGCAACGGTCACCCAGAATGTGGTTACCTTTATCCTGCCTGCTGTTATCGGCGGGATTGTTTTCATGTTTGCGAATCCGAGGAAAAATCAAGAAGATTCTCCATCAGACGATTGTAAAAATCCCTCACAAGACCGGTAACGTCCCCGAGCCGCTTTTTAAACCGACGGATGTTATCGTATTTCATAAGCCGCGTTACTCGCGCAAGCTCGGTACCCGAATCAGGCAGGGTATTGACCGGTTTTCCCGATCCGATACGGAGCGATTTTTCGACATCGCGGAGAAACTCATATAATTCGAGAAGTGAGGATGCATCGTGACGGGATATTATTGCCGTTTCGCCGAGCATCTCGATGATGGATTCTGTCTCGTGTAACCGCAGCTCAGGATTTACGGCGCCGAAATGAATTGCGTACGACTGCGCGATAAAATCGATATCCGCAATGCCGCCGGCGCCGGATTTGATATTCATAAGGCCGGGATAGCGTTTTGCCGAGTTGTCGATCATGGATTTGCGGATATCCATGATCTTCTTTGTCTCGGATGGCCTCAGCGGTTTTCCGAAGACGAATGTTTCCAGCGTTTCGGCGATCTCATCGTTAAGCGCTTTCGGGCTGTTCAGGCATCTTGACCGTATCATCGCAAGCCGTTCCCAGACCGAGGCACGGTGCGCCAGATAACGCTTATACTCGCCGATGGATATGGCGAGCGGAGAATTGCCGCCTTCGGGACGAAGCCGCGCGTCGATATCGTAAAGCTTGTAAACGCCACCGCCGCCGGTAATATAGGCGAGTATCCGCTGTGCGAGCATGATTGAATGTGCGGAGATTTCGGGATCTTCATTGGTCTCAGAGCTTTTATACACGAAAATTATGTCAATATCAGAGCCAAAATTCATTCTCGAGCATCCCAGTTTGCCTGCGGCGATAATGCCAAATTCGTAACCGCCGGTAAGAAATGGTATTTCCGAGGATATTTCACGGTATGCACGTGCAGCAGCCGCGGATACGATATTTTCCGCGAGCGTGCTCAACTCTGCGAACGTCTGCACCGTTTCGGACAGGCCGGATATGTCGCGGGTACCGATGCGCAGTTCCTCCCGACGTTTGAGTTTCATACATTCGCGGGTGAACCGTCCGCTGTCGTGGCTTTTGGTGTCGATGGCGTCGAGTTCCTTTTTGAGCTGGTTGGTATCGATTGTGCGCAGTATCCCCCCCGATTCGACAAGCCAATCCAGAAGGGATGGGTCCATAATAAGTATCTCAGATATCGACACCGAACCGTGCGTAATCGATATCAGAAGCTCGAAAAATCGTGGATTGTGCTCCAGTATGTCGAACAGCATCGCCCGCGCGTTGTATGACTCTGCAATAAGTTTGAAATGCTCAAGCGTCCCGCGCGGATCGGAGAGTTCAGACAATTTTTTAAGCAGTTTCGGCAGGAACCGTTCTATGGATGGATGCAGCGACAATTCCTCGGGTCGCTCGTCTCTGCCGAATACAAGAAGCGAAATGTCTTTGGCGCTTTTTTCCGGATCGGTAAATCCGAGGTTTTCGAGAAAACGCCGCACTTTATCGTCCCCGGCCGGATTGACCGCAGCACGTACCGCCATTTCGTCGAATGATTCGCTTTTTTCGGCATTGAAGATATCATCAAACACTGCCCGGACGCGTGTTTTTGTTTCGGCTATTTTTGCGGTAATGTTCGATACGTCGAGACGTTCAGTCAATTCGATTATCTCGTCGGGAGATTCCGGAAGTTTGAACGCCGGGAGAAGTTCGCGCCACTGAAGAACGTTTTCGATCCGCCGGTAAAGCACATACGCTTCCCGAAGAAGCGTATACTCATCGTCGCTGAGCGCATCGACCTTCTTCAGGCACGCAAGGGACGGCAGTGTCCCGGTGCACTGGACCTCCGGATGTAAACCGCCCATAAGAAGTTGAAGACACTGGGTAATGAATTCGATATCGCGTATCCCGCCCGGCATGAGTTTCAGATGGGTCTTTTTGCTGCCCTCCGTAACGATGCGCGCCTCAATCTGGTTTTTTATCGCGGCGATTTCGTGATGCGGACTGCGGGTGATATTTGTGGTGAAAATAAACCGTTCGACCGATCTGAGAAATGCATTTGCCGCATCGATATTTCCCGCCGATGGGCGCGCTTTGAGCAGCATCTGGCGCTCCCACGCTTTTCCTCGCATTTCAAGGTATCTTATATAATCGTCCGCCGACCGTACCAACGGACCTGAGGAACCATCCGCCCGCAGTCGGGTATCTACACGGTACAAATAACCTGATTCGGTCGCCTCGGTAAGAATACCTGTCATCCGCTCAGCGACTCTTGTATAGAAAACCTGATATTCGTAAAGTTTGGTATCGTTTACTGGCCCCGCTTCATTTTCTGCAGCGATATCATAAAGATAGATAATATCCACATCCGAGCCGACATTTAGCTCTCTGCCGCCGAGTTTCCCGAGACCCAACACGAATAATGCATTATCGCCTAACGCCTGCTCAGCATACGGGTGCAGTTCATCGAGTGCAATTTTGAGGCTTGCATCGATTACGCTGTCGGCAAGCGCAGACAGTTCGGCGGTAATGTCGGCAATTTCGTTTCCAATATCGGCATTCCTTGCGCATATCCTGATGAGTTGGGATGTGTGAATTCGGTGAAGGATTTTAATTTTATCCGAGGAGGTTTCGGCATGTTCAAAATCATTATTGATGAACCCGCGGTAATACACCGGTTCAGTCTGTGGTAAAAGAGGACCGGAGAGACCGGACAGATAATCAATCAATTTAGGGTCCGAGCCAAATCGCTGGGCAAGTACCCGGCTTGACAAAAACAGATTCGCAAGAACAAGCGGCAGATCGGCCGAATACGAAACCAGCTCAAACAGTTCCGGAGCGGTTTCCGCGCATTGTTCCAACCGATTAAGTGCCTGTGAGGGTGTGGGCTGTCGAAGAATCAATGCAGCAGTTTCCATGAGTAGTGCGGAAACCTGATATGAATATATATTCATAATATTGCGTATTGTATGAATATTATCAGCCGAAATACCCATTGATTCGATCGGACCGGAATCACCTTGCGCAAGAGATTCGACTGCGGATAATGTCTTATTGTGTATATCAATATTGCCTGATTTCATATATTGTTACGCTCCTTTATAACGGAATAATAAGATTTCTTTGTTAAAAAGGCAATAAAATACAAAAAAAACTTGCTTCGAGTATGAATAATTATTAAATTAATATTCAAAATCATGTAGACAGTTCCCTTGGCAAGGGGGTGAAGGTGAAAAAAATCGAGGCCTATATCAGGCCGTTTAAACTCGACGAAGTTAAAGAGGCGCTGACCAAAATGGGCATTACCGGTATGTCGGTATCAGAGGTGAAAGGATTCGGTCGTCAGCGCGGGCACAAAGAAATGTACCGAGGCAGCGAATATACGGTCGATTTTCTCCCGAAAATCAAGATTGAGGTGATTGTAAAAGATTCGTTTCTTGACGATGCGATAGACACGATCATCGAAAACGCCGGAACAGGTCGAGTGGGTGATGGGAAGATTTTCGTATTTGAAGCGCTTGATGCAATAAAAATACGTACCGGTGAAAGCGGTGAACCAATTTTGTAAGGTTTTGCTTCCGTCACAAAGCAGGCGCCGGCTCAGTCAGTGCTTGATGCAAAGGAGATACAACCTATGCCGAATTCGAAAAAGCGTGAGAACGAAGCGGGAAAGACGTTACGTCAGAATACGATACGAAATATTCTAAGCAGCGGATCGGGCACGACTCACAGTGAAATAATTCGGTATCTCGGAGAAAAAGGTATCAAAGCAAGTCAATCCACGCTCTCCCGTGATTTACGTGAGATGGGCGTTGTTAAAATTCCGGTCAACGGAGGGAAAGCGTATTACCGTCTTCGGGAACCCTCGCCTGCGGTTCCGGTCGGAGATATTACGGGTTTTCAGGCCGGATACGAGGCGGTCGGTAATTTGCTGGTGATAAAGACCGCATTGGGCAGCGCACCGGGATTGTGTGTGATCATCGACAAACAGGAATGGCGCGAGATAGCAGGAACAGTTGCGGGCGACGATACGATTCTTGTCGTTTTAAGAGATGCCGCCGATTCTGAGATCATTATAGACCGTCTCAGAAGGCTTCGCCGCAAGAATATGGTATATGTGTAATAATAACAATGTAATATAGAAATATATATGTACTGCTAATGGTGAAATGAGGCATGGCATGAAGAAGGAAAGGAACTGAAATGATTCGGGCAGGAATATTAGGCGCATCGGGATATACGGGATCGAAACTCGGATATTATCTCTCCCGCCATAAAGAGGTCGAGATTTCGTTTATGACCTCCCGTCAGGAAAAGGGGAACGAAGTATCGGATTTATACGGTAATCTCTACGGTATATGTGATATAACGTTCTCCGATCCGGATGATGTCAAAACTGCTGATATCGATGTGCTGTTTACCTGCGCGCCGGATCAGGTTTCAATGAAAGTTATACCGGAATATATCGACAGGGGTGTTGCAGTGATCGATCTTGCCGGCGATTTCAGGATGGATTCCGGGGAAGCGTACGAAGAGTGGTACGGCGCTCCGCATTCTGCGCCCGATTATATTGGTAAAGCAGTATATGGTCTTACAGAATTGCACAGAGAACGGATATGTCAGTCAAAATTCGTTTCGAATCCAGGCTGCTATCCCACCTCCGTGATTCTCGCGCTTGCACCGCTTCTGAAACGTGAGCTTGTCATCTGCGGGACAGTGAATGTGGCCTCTATGAGCGGTATCACCGGGGCGGGACGGGGCCTTAAAAATTTCAAACTGTTTTATGAGACCGATTCCAATGTCATGCCCTATAAACACGGTAGAATTCATAAGCATGTGGGGGAAATGGAGCAGGAACTGTCCAAACTGTCCGGCTCTGACTGCACTGTCATATTTTCGCCGCATGTGGTGCCGGTGAAGACGGGTATCGTGTCAACGATTCTGGTGACGCTTAAGGACGGAGTGAACAGCGAAATGATAGACAGCGTTTATTCCGAAGCATGCAGAGACGAGTTCTTTGTACGTTACAAAAAAAACAAACTGCCCGAGAGTAAAAATGTCGCCGATACGAATTTTTGCGATATTGGGTATTCGATAGTAAAAGATACGGACAAGGCAGTAATTGTTTCGTCCATCTGCAACCTCGGCAAAGGAGCTTCCGGACAGGCGGTGCAAAATATGAACGCGATGTTTGGTTTTGACGAAAAAGAGGGGTTAGTGTGACAGGCAAGATACGGAATATTGTAGTGAAAATGGGTGGTTCAACACTTGACACCGAGGATGTGCTTGTGCAGTTCGCCGATTCTATTGCGGTTATGCCTGAGAACTGCAGGATCGCGGTCGTGCACGGCGGCGGAAAGGATATCGCCCGTCAGCTTGCCCGCATGGGGAGGGAATTTACGTTTATTGACGGGCTTAGAGTGACCGACGACGAGATCATCGATATGGTCGAGATGGTACTTTCCGGGCTGGTCAATAAATGGATTACGCGAGCCCTCGAACGCCGCAATGTCCGTGCTGTCGGTGTAAGCGGCACCGATCTCGAGCTTTTTCACGCAGAGAAGCTTGTAGTGAAAGGGGGTGACCTTGGTTATGTCGGGGCGATTGAACTGGTGAGCACTGAGCTGATTGAGTTATTAATTGAGAGAGGGATTACGCCGGTTGTGTCTCCTATATCAATCGGTCCTGAAGGTCGGGCATACAATGTCAACGCCGATCACGCTGCCGGGAAACTCGCCGAAGCATGGCAGGCCGACGATCTCATTTACATCACCAATGTGGACGGTATTACCGTTGGAGGCGAAGTTAGGGAAATTATTCGTGTCGATGAAGTTGAAGATCTGATTGATTCCGGCGAAATCACCGACGGGATGATACCAAAGCTGATGAACTGCGCTGCGGCGGTCATACAGGGTGTCGGCAGAGTTCACATCATCGGTTGGGATGGACGGTCAAGCATTGTCAACTCTATTCGAGAGGATTGCAGTTTGGGTACAACGATCACACGATAACGAGTATACTAATCGAAAAGATAACAAATAATAGAGGATATACATGAATACGAACGAAGCGATAGCATTGACAGAAAAATACATTCTGAGGACCTACGGACGGCGGACCATCGCTTTTGAGAAAGGGAATGGTCCGTTTTTGTACGATCTTGAGGGGACGGAATATCTCGATTTTGCATCAGGTCTCGGCGTAAACGCACTCGGGTATGCACATCCGGCGGTCGCGGAACTGGTCGTGAAACAGGCGGATAAAGTCATCCATACCTCGAATCTGTATAACATACCATCGCAGGCGTTACTTGCGGAAAAAATCTGCGCAAAGTGTTTCGGTGAGAAAGTGTTTTTCTGTAACAGTGGTACCGAAGCGATTGAGGGTGCTATTAAATTCACCCGGAAATACGGGAAAAAATTCGGCCCGGAAAAAGTTGAGATTGTTGCATTCGAGAATTCGTTCCACGGCCGGACGTTCGGTTCGCTTTCGGCGACCATGCAGGAAAAGTATCGGAGAGGATTCGAGCCGCTTGTACCGGGTTTCATTTCTGCAGTGTTCAACGATGTTTCTTCAGTCGAGGAGTCAGTGTCCGATAAGACCGCTGCGGTCATTGTCGAACCGCTTCAGGGAGAGGGCGGTATTAATTTTGCAGTCAGCTCATTTTTGCACGAAGTCGAACGAATTGCGCGGGCGAACGATGCGCTGATTATTGTAGACGAGGTTCAGTGCGGTATGGGGCGGACGGGTAAACTCTTTGCGCACGAGCATTTTGGAATTACCCCGGACATTATGACAGTGGCAAAACCGCTGGCCGGCGGGCTTCCCATCGGTGCGGTGGTTGTGGGGCCGAAAGTGTGGCCGGAAATCAAACCCGGAGACCATGCTGCGACTTTCGGGGGCAATCATTTTGTAACTGCGGTCGCCTGTGGTGTGTTCGATATTCTTGCAGATTCAGGATTTCTTGCAGATGTGGAAAAAAAAGGCGAATACCTTGCAAGAAATCTTGAAGAGATCGCCTCCAAATACGATTCGGTGAAAGAAACCCGAGGCAAAGGTCTGCTTATGGGATTGCAGGTTGATTTCCCGGCATCCGAGGCAGTCGATTATTTCGAAGAGGAACATATCCTTATCTGCTCCGCCGGACCGGATGTCATACGGTTTATTCCACCGCTGATTGTGAAGAAGAAACATATCGACCGTGTGCTGAAAACGCTCGATTCATTTCTGGCGGGGAGAAGGTAAGTGCTGAGACTGAAAAAGTCGAGAGTGAATCCTTATGCGGTTGTACTCGTATGTATTCTGGCGATAAACGCATATTTGAAATGGAAATACTTTTACGGGCTTGTCATGGCCGACGATTTCTCTTACGGCGTATACGCTTTCCGGCTTTTTCGCCAGGGCCTGCCGTGGGACATGAGCATGGATTTCAGGACTCTGCGGCTGACGCTTCTGTTGCCCGTCGCCGTGCTGTTCAAACTGTTTCCCCCTAATGAATTCGTCGCGGTCATATATCCGATGACGGCATCGTTCGGGACAATCATACTTGTCTATCTCATCGGGAAAAAGCTTGTCAGCCCGAAAGCCGGGATATTTTCCGCATTTATATATGCGACTTTTCCCACAGATATCCGCGCAGGAACGCTGCTTTTGCCGGGAATGATAGTGACTTTCTTCCTGAGCCTCGCTGTGCTGCTGTTTCTGTATGCGTTAGAGGATAAAGGGAGACGGGCAAAAATATTGTATCTGTTGACCGGACTGGCGGTCTTTATCGCGTTCAATGCTCGTGAAAACTCATACTATTTCCTGCTGTTCTTTTTACCGTTTGCATTTAATAAGGCACGGTGGGAAAACGGTATGTATCTCATCGGGGCCGGTTTTGCTGCACCGGTTATCATGCTGTATACATTTTATTTTATCAAGACTGGGGATTTTCTTTATAATCTCCGTCTGGCGGAAAAATACCGCGATCCTTTAATCGCTTCGGGATATATTCCTGAGAACAGCACAAACTGGTATATGCTGTTTTACTACATATTTCCTGAATTTTTCGGAAAAATAAGAGGCGGGCGAGGCTTTATCAATCCCATTTTCGGGATTAATTTTGTCCTCGGAGTGCCTTTTATAGTCTATGTTACATTGAAATCGATTGTTAAGCGGGACTGGAAAACGGCGGTTATTCCCTGGTGGTTCCTTATTGCGTATCTTTATCAGGAATTTGGTTCGATATCGTTTTCGCAGTATCAGATGATGCGGAAACTGTCGCGGTTTCTGCTGCTTTTGACTCCGGCGCTTGCCCTTGGATATGGGGTGATATTTTACGATATCGCACGCAAAATACGGAAACGGGCTGAAAAATATCGACGGCTGACACTCATGCATGTTCCGACGGTTTCGATCATGGGAGTATTGCTCATTCTTCATCTGTTTTCGCTTTTGTTTGTGCTTATGATCAGCCGAAACAACACGAACTATTCGATCAGAAAATACCGATGGGCGTATTACCGGGTGCTCGAGGACCGGCCGGTTGCTCCGATATATTTAACTGGGGGGTGGTGGCGTAACAAGCTCGCGTATTATTATCTGCCGGATGAACGGTTTGCCGATGTCGAATGGGACCGCTCAGAGATGCTGAGAGATTTAACGGATATAAGTGACTCTTCGGAATTGGCAGGGGCATATGTACTGATAGACCGCACACATTTTAGCGGTCAGAACGATCTCGGACTGAGGTTGTCATACGAGAATCTCGGACAGTTTGTACGGGTACCTCCCGAGGAATGGGATTTGCTTGCAAGCGGATATAATGTTGAAATCTATAAGGTCCCCGAAACATGGGTGTATCAACCCGTCGATGAAAAGCAGCTTGTTCTCGAGTCGTTTAAACATTCACTGAAAGTTGGTGACCTGATGCTTGCAATTCAGAATCTTCACCCGGATTTTCTCGGAAAATTCGAGGGCGCGGATTTCAGGGAATTCATCGATTCGATCATCGACCTGGAGTCGCAGTACAGCATGCGGATGTTCAGCGAGAATGTCGAATTCCGTAAATTCGGCGACAATTGGAAAATATTGTTTATATTAGAATAAGGAGTAATGTATGAAGAAATATGTTACAAAAACCGTACTTGCATATTCCGGAGGACTCGACACCTCGATAATCATACCGTGGCTGAAAGAAAACTATGGCTGTGAGGTTATCGCCATGGCCGCAGATGTCGGTCAGCAGGAGGAGCTTGAAGGGCTCGAGGAAAAAGCGCTGAATTCCGGCGCATCGAAATTGTATATCGAGGATCTTCGCAAGGAATTTGTGAGCGATTACGTATTTCCTACGCTTATGGCGGGCGCTGTATACGAGGATTTGTATCTGCTCGGAACCTCGTTTGCACGCCCGATCATTGCGAAACGTCTGGTTGAGATTGCACGCCGCGAAGGCGCCGAAGCGGTGTGTCACGGCGCGACGGGAAAAGGGAACGATCAGGTGCGGTTCGAGCTTACGTTTAAAGCGTTTGCGCCCGATCTGACCATTATCGCTCCATGGAGGGAGTGGAATATCAAAAGCCGCGAGGATGCCATAGAATATGCCACAACGCGGAATATTCCTATCGCGCAGACAAAGGAAAAGATATATTCGCGCGACAGAAATGCCTGGCATATCAGCCACGAGGGCGGCAATCTCGAGGAACCCTGGAACGAACCGAACGAGGATGTGTATGTGCTGACCGTATCGCCGGAAAACGCACCGGATACACCCGAATATGCCGAAATTGACTTCGAGCAGGGGCGGCCCGTTGCTGTAAATGGACAAAAGCTCAGCCCGCTGAATGTTGTCGAAACGCTGAATGAAATCGCCGCTCGGAACGGTGTCGGGCGGACCGATATTGTCGAGAACCGGCTTGTCGGCATGAAATCGAGAGGCGTCTATGAAACGCCGGGCGGGACAGTGCTGTATGAGGCGCATCGGGCGTTGGAGTCGCTTACACTCGACCGCGATACAAAGCATTACAAGGCAGTCATTGCGTACCGGTATGCCGAGCTTGTGTATAACGGCAAATGGTTCAACCCGCTCAGAGAGGCGCTCGATGCATTTGTAGCCAGTACACAACGGCAGGTGACCGGTAAGGTCCGTGTAAAACTATACAAAGGCAACTGCACGGCTGTCGGTATCAAGAGCCCTTATTCACTGTACCGCGAGGATATCGCAACGTTTTCTGAAGATGAGGTATACAATCAGTTCGATGCCGAAGGATTCATTAATCTCTTTGGACTTCCAGAGACGATCAGTGCGAAGTTCAGAAATATCGGAGACTGACAGATGAAAAAGAAGCTGATGTGGGGCGGAAGATTCAGCGGGAAACCGGACGATTTTCTTATGGAATTCGGTTCGTCCATCGCAGTCGACATAGCATTGCTCGAATTCGACGTCCGGGGCAGTATCGCGTGGGCGGAGGCGCTCGGGAAAGCCGGAATCCTCGATTGCGAGGAGGTCACGCTCATTATCGGCGGACTTGAAAAAGTCGAGGAAAAGCTAAAAAAAGATTATGCAGACGGTTCGAAACCGTTTGATTATTCGCTCGAGGACGTTCACATGACGGTGGAGGCTGCTCTTACCGAATTGATCGGTGATACCGGCGCGAAACTTCACACCGGGCGTTCGCGGAACGATCAGATTGCGCTCGACGAGCGGCTTTATATCAAACATGCGCTCGGCGTCATAATACATGCAATTAATGAGCTTCAGACCTCGATTCTCACTAAAGCCGAGCAGCATATTGAGACGATTGCGCCGTCATATACCCATCTCCAACAGGCGCAGCCGATCCGCCTCGCTCATTATATTATGAGCCTGTTCTGGATGCTGAACAGGGATAAGGCGCGGTTCGGCGATGCGATCACACGGGCAGATTCGCTCCCGCTCGGATCGGGTGCTGTCGCCGGAACCGGTTTTGAAATTGACAGAGCGTATCTCGTAGAAAAACTGGGCTTTGCGGCAGCTTCGGAGAACAGTATCGATGCGGTATCCGACAGAGACTATCTCATCGAGACACTGTCGTGCATTTCGATTCTGATGACTCACCTTTCACGGTTTGCGGAAGATTTCATTATATGGTCGTCTGCGGAATTCAATTTCGCTGTCATGCCGGACAGCTATTCCACCGGCTCATCGATGATGCCGCAGAAAAAGAATCCCGATTCGCTTGAACTGATACGGGGTAAGACAGGCAGAGCGTTCGGGAATCTGATGTCGCTCCTTACGGTTATGAAAGGTCTGCCGCTCACTTACGGCAAGGATATGCAAGAGGACAAGGAACCGTTGTTCGATTCGGTTGAAACCGCGCAGGGATGTCTGCTTATTATGAAAGGGGTTATGGACGGTATCGAATTCAATACCGATGTCATGGCGTCCGCATTCGATGAGAGTGTGTTTGCGACCGATATTGCCGATTACCTCACCCGAAAGGGGCTACCATTCAGACAGGCTCATGAGGTAGTTGGAGAATTGGTAAAATGGTCCCGGAACAACGATGTCGCGTTATCGGCAGTTCCCATTGACGTGTTAAAGTCTCATTCAGAGCTGTTTGGGGACGATGTTTATGGGCTGTTCGATCTCTACGCATCGGCCGACAACAGAATGGTTGAAGGCGGCACGGGTAAAAAAACGCTACTCGAACAGTTCAAACATGCGAAAAAGCAGCTTGTCTGAAAGGAAACAAAAACGAATGGAGCAGGATGTCATTATTCGGAAAGCAGATGTGAACGATGTCCCGGCCATCGCGGATACGATTAATATTCACGCACCGAAAGGGATTATGCTTCCACGACCGATATCGCAGATATACGATAATGTCAGGGATTATCATGTTATCGAGCTGGATGGGGATATCATTGGCTGCGGTGCGCTTCATGTTACTTGGTCGGATCTGGCGGAAATCCGTGCGCTTTCTATTAGAGAAGGACATATCGGAAAAGGATACGGACGACGGATTGTCGAAAAACTACTTGAGGAGGCAGACGCGCTCAAGATTGAGAAAGTTTTTGTACTGACGTATCAGGAAATATTTTTCGGAAAGATGGGATTTAGCGAGATCGACAAAGCGGAACTTCCGCAAAAGATATGGAGCGAATGCGTAAACTGTATTCATTTCCCAAACTGCGATGAAATCGCAATGATTAAGGTTTCCGGAACGAGAATACCTGAATCGGAGTACAGTATATAAATTGATACAATACAAAATTATAATCTACCGGAAGAATCGTCGTTTAGTAGCTGCGGTAATCGTTTAAGGAGATTGAAACGTGGTAAGAGCTGTAGTGTTTGATCTTGACAATACGCTCATGGATTTCATGCAGATGAAAGAGAATGCGATCAATGCGTCGGTGACTGCAATGATCGATGCGGGGTTGAATATCGAGCAAGAAACGGCCCATAAAGCTCTTTACGATATCTATGACAAAAAAGGCATTGAGTTTCAAAAAGTATTTAACAATTTCCTCGAGGATGTGCTCGGTAATGTAGACTGGAAAATTCTCTCGAGCGGCGTTGTGGCTTATCGAAAGGCCCGTGAGGCATCACTTGTATTGTATCCACATGTAAATATGACGCTTATAGAACTTCTGAAAAAGGGCATCAAATTGGCGGTATTGTCTGATGCACCATGCCGGGAGGCATGGCTCCGGCTATCATACCTTCAGCTTCAGCACACGTTCGATACGGTCATCACGTTCGAGGATACCGGATTCCGTAAACCCCACCAGATTCCATTTATGAAAGTGCTCTCGCTCATTGATATTCCGCCGGAGGACACGCTGATGGTGGGCGACTGGCCGGAACGCGACCTTGTCGGCGCACGCGAGGTAGGTATGAGTACAGTTTTTGCGCGTTACGGATTTTCATTCGACCGCAAGCCGGTCGGCTCAGAGGGCGCCGATTTTGTTATTGACGATATCCGTGAACTGCTCAAAATCGTTGAGATGTAGCTCAAACAAGGATAAAAAGTTATGAAAGTACTGACCGCCATACAAATGATGGATGTCGACCGTAAAACTATTGAAACCGGCACCCCCGGTATCGACCTTATGCGGAATGCCGGTATGGAGGTATTTCATTATATCCGCGACGATATCGGAATTCGTTCCGGTATTGTGATTGTTGCGGGAAAAGGAAATAATGGCGGGGACGGTTTCCGTGTCGCGGAGCTATGCGCTGGGGAAAGGCTTAACGTTCAATTGTTACTCATCGGCGAAAAGGCCAAAGTGAAAGGCAGCGCCGCGGTATGCATGAAAGATTTTGAAAAGCTCGGCGGCATGGTAGTCGAGATAACCGACAGCGGCAAGCTAACGGAATACGGTGAAGTTTTCCGGTCTGCGCAGCTTATTGTTGATGCAGTGTTTGGGACCGGACTCGAAGGAGAGATCGAAGGGTTTTATGCGGATGTGGTTGATATGATAAACGATTCGGGTGCCTCAGTCGTGGCGGTCGATATTCCCTCAGGTGTGGATGCAACGACCGGCCGTATTTCGGCGAAAACGGTCTATGCGAATTACACTGTCTCGTTCGGATTTCCCAAAGTCGGTCATATTGTCCCGCCCGGTCGGAACTTATGCGGTGTCATACAGATCGCGGATATCGGTTTTTCTGAGGATGTTATGGCAGAGGCCGAATCGGCGGGTTATACACTTACGCCCGATGAGGCGGCAGCGCTTTTTCCCGAACGCCCGTACAATGCCCATAAAGGTTCGGCTGGACGGGTTTTTCTCTTAGCCGGGTCGGTCGGTATGACGGGTGCATCGGCGCTTGCTGGCAAGGCAGCATTACGGGCCGGCGCCGGTGCGGTGACAGTCGGGTGTCCCGCAAGCCTGAACGATATTCTTGAGGTTAAAATGACCGAGATAATGACTATTCCCCTTCCCGAGGTGCGTAAAAAACGGTGCTTGGCACTTCGCGCGCTTGGATCGGTACGGTCAGCGGTGAAGAAAGCCGATGCTGTTGCAGTCGGTCCGGGACTCGGGACATACACAGAAACATCCGAACTTATCAGACGTTTTATTTCAAAATACAAAGGCAAAATTATTCTTGATGCTGACGGCATCAACGCGTATAAGGGACAGTTTGAAACGCTGGCAGAATCTCCCGCGGAAATTGTGATAACGCCCCATTACGGCGAACTTTCGCGTCTAACGGGAGCAGAAATAAACAACATCGCGGAAAATCCCGCAGAAGCGGCAAAAAACGCTGCTAAAGTAACCGGATGCATCGTGCTTCTTAAAGGCGCTCCCACGATTATTGTCGGTTCGGCGGGTGAACTGTGGTATAACGGGACCGGAAATGAGGGCATGGCGACTGCTGGTATGGGCGATGTTCTTACCGGGCTTATCACAGGTTTTGCTGCGCAGGGAATGAATCTTTTCGAGGCTGCGGTGCTTGGTGCATATATTCATGGGACAGCAGGCGATTATGCATCAGAAGAACGAGGCGTTCACAGCCTGACTGCCGGTGATGTACTCGACAGAATTCCCCGAGCAATGACTGAAATATTGACGCTAAATGCAGAATAAAAGCCAGTTATTATGCAATGATAATTTTCGATTATAATATTAAGTATGATAATCCAAGGGAGACCAATTAATGCCGAGAGCAAAATTGATCTGTACGCTCGGGCCCTCCACATCGGCAGAGAAAACGGTCATGGAGTTGGTGGACGCGGGTATGAATGTCGCCAGATTGAATTTTTCGCACGAAACATATGACGAGTTCCGCAAACGAATTGCGATGGTTCGCGCCGTCTCTGAAAAAACAGGCAAACCAATTTCCATTCTCGGTGATCTCTGCGGACCCAAAATCCGGGTCGGTGAAATCGAGGGAGGATCGTTTGAGATATTTCCCGGTGATGAACTCAGGATTACCACACGTGATGTCATAGGAACTCCCGGGCTTGTCAGCACAACATATCCGAATCTGGTTAGCGATGTTGAGAAGGGGAATCATGTCATGATCGACGACGGGAATATTAAACTGGTTGTCGAACATGTGAAGCCGGACGAGGTGACGGCGCGCGTTGTATACGGAGGCATTCTCAAATCCCATAAGGGGATGAATCTTCCTGGGGTCAACGTTTCTGCACCCTCGATAAGCACGAAGGATTTCAGCGATATCGAATTTGCTGTCAGGGAGGGTATCGATCTTTTGGCGCTATCTTTTGTGCGCAGCGTAAACGATGTGGAAAAGGCTAAGAAAATTGTGGCTAATTACGGTTCAGATATCCCGGTGATCGCGAAAATCGAGAAAGAGGAGGCGGTCGACGATATCGAGAAAATTGTTAATGAGGCTTACGGTATTATGATAGCCCGCGGTGATCTTGGTGTTGAAATGGCCTCTGAGCGGGTTCCGCTTATTCAGAAAAAGATCATTGGTATCTGCAACAGACTTGGAAAACCAGTCATCACCGCGACACAAATGCTCGAATCAATGATATCGAAACCCATTGCGACACGGGCGGAAACGTCCGATGTGGCAAATGCGATTATCGACGGTTCCGATGCGGTGATGCTTTCAGGAGAAACCTCAATAGGAAAATATCCAATTGAGGCCGCACTCACGGTCGCCCGGATTATCAAGGATGTCGAGGGTTCGCTGTCTGACGAACAGCGTTTATTCGACCGCCGGATTCAGGAGAAAACAACATCCATTGAGGATGCGGTGACTGCCTCGGCATGCCGTGCTGCGGAGATTCTGAGCGCGAAAGCGTTACTGGCATACACCCAGTCAGGTTCAACTGCAATGCGGCTCGCAAAACACCGTCCTCGAACTCGGATGCTTGCAATTACGCCATCCGAGAAGATTCGGCGGCGTATCCAAATATTTTGGGGCATAAAATCGGCGCTGATCGAGAAAGTCGTTGAAATCGATAAGATCGCAGAAACCGCTGAGAAAATCGTAAAACAGGAAAAACTTGCCAAGAAAGGCGATATTGTTGTCATAACGTTCGGGACACCGATCGGTGTTGCCGGCACAACAAACCTTATTAATATCATAAAAGTTCATTAATCAGATTGCTTTTGGGACGATAATTTCATACCTTTTATATGTAAAAAAGGGGATAATTATACGTGATAAAAGATCAAGTCGAAGAGCTTATCGAAGAGTCGTATCTTCTTTCACTCTCTGAAGCGGAGATAAGAAATTACCTCCGTAATTTTTTAGAATCATGCGAGTATGTGTTGTCTCAAATGATTGCTATTCATGAGGATTTGAAAGTTGTCAGCATTAAGGTTGCGCTTCTCAAGGTCAAGCTTCTTTTGAGTGAATGGCCACAGTACGCTGTCAAATCCCGAAATATTGATACTGGCGACGATTCTGAAAAGAAGAAGCAAACTGCACAGCTTGTCCGTCAGGTTATGGATATTAAAATGCTGATTTTCAATCTCCTTGACCGGGTGAATCCAAAACTGAGAAAGTTTGTCTCAGCCGAGATGAAAAACCGTAAGCGTGATGAGGAATCGAAACCCTATGGCGCAATGCGGCGCTCCATACGAAGCAGGAATACTCTCATCGGTGCAGGATATATTATTCTCTTACTGACGACAATTTTCATATTATCGGTTTTTTTAAACTTATAATACTCAACTTTCCGACTTAAAAGAAAGTAGCATATTGTCAGAGAATAAATATAAA
>CAZCDQ010000031.1:0-26544 GCA_964497605.1 uncultured bacterium | reverse complement strand
TACGTGCAGTTATCTCTTGCCTTACAGGGAGGCTAAAAAATGGGGGGTCGCCAGTCAGCGCCTCTTTCCTTGCAGATTCGGCTAAAAATCGTTACATTATTGTGTTATATATTTTGGGGACTGTCACGTCAAATTACACTATGACAAGGCACGTATAACGGACGCATATTCCGGTTTCTCCCATGTTGCATAATTATGCTCGACCAACCTATTCGACTAACTAATAAATAAGGAGTGAACCGTCATGCTTTCAGAAACAGAAACCCCCAAACCGTATGTTATTTCCGCTGTGCTGCTTGTGATCGTTATTGTGGCCGGCGGATGTGTCGGCTTTTTATCGAACAGTTCGAGCCGAGTTGCAGTTGGAGATTCGTATCTCGAACCGGACAACTGTACCAAGTGTCATTTAACCTGGGCGGAACGGTTTGACTATTATCATGGCTGGGACCGCTACGGATATTTATTCGACGGTGTTCCGACATTCGGCTTCTATGATCCGTGGAATCGTCCGGAGATCGAAAATACATATTTGACCTATTACGGAACCGACTGGTGGAAATCAGAGGAACTGTATCCCTGGCCAGAGGATATTGCCGAACGTGCAGAAACGATGAGCATTGTATCGCAGCGTGGGGGTGTTCCCGATATCCCCCGAAGCAGAAGCGATATTTCGGGGCCGGTCATCACTGTTGCGAAAGACGGCGGCGATTATGACAGCATCCGTAAAGCGGTCGCCAAAGCAAAACCGGGAACGACAGTTTTTGTTCGACCCGGCGAATACAATGAGGTTGTGAAACTTAAGGACGGCGTTAGTCTTATCGGAGAGGATCCATACACGACAGTTATCAATCCGATGAATGCGGGGCATGCGATTACCGCCGCGAACAAATCAACGATTGCGGGTTTCACACTTACCGGCACAGGAATCGTTTATGAAACGAAAGAATTTCATGCGGCAGTCTATGTACGGGGTTGTGACAATAGCTGTGTCATCGCAAACAATATATTCCGCGAGAACGGGCTGTTCGGCGTATGGGTCGACGGCACCCCGGATACACGGAAAATATCGGGACTGTACGATACCTACGGCGAACGTCAGATCGAAATGCAAAATATTCCCTACGTGGACGCGCCTAATCCAATTATCATGGGCAACACGTTTTACCGTATCGGTCAGCGCGGCATTTTCTTTGTGCATGGAAACGGCGAGGTGTTCAATAATATCTTTTCCGGCAATGTGAAAGCAATGGGACTCGAACGTCACTCAAAACCGTTCCTGCACCACAACATTTTTTACTACAACAACATACCGATGGCGGTCAACCGGAGCGAGCCGATTATCTGCAACAACATCATGTATAAGAACCAGTGGGGACAGCGGATGCTCAGAGGCGCGAATCCGGTAATTTTCAATAATATCACATTCCAGTCGCCGCATTTCCGCGATTTCAACGAGGAAGGCCTTCCCCGGCAGTATGATGTCTACCCCGGCGCAGGGGAGCGCGAGATGGATCCGCATTTTGTCGATCCGCTGGACGGCAAGTTCGAATTCAGCGCGAATTCACGGCTCAGAAACAATATGACCGGTTTCGATGCGGTCGGCGTTATGCGCGACAGCACAATACCTCAGCCGCCGGTTGTCGAAATTACCGATTCGTACGGCCGAGAGGTGCTTGCGATGAATGATAGTATAATCGACCTCATCGGCAAAATAGATCGTGAGAACAAAAAAATCCGCTCGGTAAGCGCATCCTATAAAATCACGTACATAAACTATCTGGATATCGCGATCGACAACCGAGACGATCCGAAAAAAGCCGCCGTAATGCCTGAGAGCAGCCCGGTCTGTGTGGTGGAATATAGGGTATCGGACTGGTCGATGAACGGGGATCGGCGCGATAAGCGGTATCGTGAATTGTCGACTGTTGCCGGTGCCTGCACGGAAGATTCCGGACGTGTGCGCTTTAACGGCTCATATCTTGAGGTAACTGGCGGGAAATATGCCGGACTATACGGAAAGCCGGACGAGCGATTTATCGGCGAAAATCCCTACCGTGAGGCGTACGGCGGCTTTTACCGCGATTACGATCAGTATTTCAAAGGGGCATTCGGTACGATCGGTACATACTATAATGGTTTCTTCCGCATTATGGGCGGCATAATCACTGACGACACGGTGACAATTGACGGATGCGAATGTATCGCAGTCAGGTATCCGCATATCGGCAAAGATCAGTATATGATGTTCTATCTCGATCCGAAAACCGGCTACCGCCCCCGAAGAATGGAACAATACTATAATGAGGTACTGTACCGTGTCATGGATTCATACACGTATAAAGAGTTCAGTAACGGGATATATATGCCGCTTGCGGTGACTGTCACCGATTATATTGTTGCCGGAAAGGATGCCGGTAAGACCGCGGCGGTCTGGGAGCTTGCAGTCGACGAAAGCAGCCTGCGTGTGAACCGGTAGCGGGTGACGACCGTATCCGCCGGTGCGGCATAAACACACTGCATGACTGCGCGGCAAGCTGAAAAACGGGCAGACATAAGCGATGATTCATGATAATTAATGCAGATTGTGGGCATAGCGATGTTGCGATTCCTTGCATCGTTCACACTTGCCATATGGATTGAAAAAGATTATACTGTTTAGAATGCACGGCTGGATGATAGGCGTAGCTACTGTTGCCCCGCGGCAGAAAAGACAAATTTCAAGGAGAACACATGAAAATTATCGTGCCCATTAAGCAGGTCCCGGAAACGGGAAATGTCAAGATGGATGAAGAAACCGGAACGATGATCCGCGACGGTGTAGAGAGCATTGTAAATCCGCTCGACTTGTATGCCATCGAATGCGCCCTTCGTCTACGCGAGGAGCACGGCGGCAGTGTCGATGTACTGTCAATGGGACCTCCGAAAGCGGAAAAGGCTATACGAGAAGCGCTCTCAATGGGGTGCGACGAGGGAACGCTGCTCTCCGACCGTAAATTCGCCGGCGCCGATACCTGGAGCACAGCGTATGTGCTAGCCGAGGCGGTGAAAACGCTGGACGATTTCGACATCATTGTTGCCGGTGTCCGTGCGACGGACGGCGATACCGGCCAGGTCGGTCCCGAAATGGCGGCCTTTCTGGATATACCGATGGCGACATTCGTCAGTAAGATTATTAAGATGGGCGATGAATCGATTACATTAGAACGGCTGGTCGAGAACGGTTATGAGACGCTTGAGCTTCCGTTGCCGTGTCTGATCACGGTGGTGAAAGAGATTGCAAATCCGCGACTTCCCACTCTCAGAGGCAAACAGTCCGCCCGCGGCAAGGTTGTACAGGTGAAAGGCAAGGATGATCTCACAGTAGAGGAGGGCAACCTCGGACTGAAAGGATCGCCGACACGGGTGGTAAAAATCGCCAAACCGAAAGTCACACGGAACGGTACGTTTATCGACACGAAAAAAACCGGCGTAAAAAAGGCTGTCGAGGATCTGGTCGATTTTCTTGAGGAAAAAGACGTTCTATAAAGGATTGAACTACTGCCGCCACAGGACGGCTGCAAATAAATACGGAGGGTATATATTTGGCAAACGAGGTATGGACATTCGCCGAACAGACCGGCGGTCATCTCGATCCGATTTCGTTCGAGCTTTTGGGCAGAGGTCGTGCGCTGGCCGATAAACTCGATGTCGGGCTTGCGTCGGTCATTCTCGGTGAAAATGTTGTCAGGGACGATATCAACGAGCTTTTCGAGCGCGGCACCGACAAGGTGTATCTTGTTGAACGGCCGGAATTGAAAAGCTATCTGAACGACAATTATTCGAATGTACTGATTCATTTAGTAAAAGAATATGAACCGGAAATATTTCTTGCCGGCGCCAGCACGACCGGACGGAGTGTGATGCCCTATATCGCGGCGAAGATTATGGCTGGGCTTACCGCTGATTGCACCGAATTCGACATCGAGGACGGTACCGACAACCTTCTTCAAACCCGCCCTGCTATCGGTGGCAATATCATGGCGACTATCAAAACACCGAACCACCGACCTCAAATGGCGACTGTGCGGCCGAAATCAACTCCGGTTCCACCACGCGACGAATCGCGAAGCGGCGAGATTGTCGAGGTGGATGTTCCTGATGAACTTCTGTCCGGACGCGAGAAAAAGCTCGGATTCCGCCCGCTTGAAACCGATGACGGCAATATTCAGGACGCGGATAAAATCGTAGCCGGCGGTCGCGGACTTAAAAAAGGCGAGAATTTCAAACTGATTCACGAGCTTGCGCACCGTATCGGCGCCGCGGCGGGAGCGTCCCGCGATGCGGTCGACCGCGGATGGGCTGAATATCCCCAGCAGATTGGACTCAGCGGCAAGACAGTTGTGCCGAGGCTTTACATGGGATTCGGTATTTCCGGTGCGATTCAGCATCTCGCGGGGATGAAAACCGCCGAGACCATCGTCGCAGTCAACAGCGACAAACAGGCGCAGATATTTCAGGTTGCCGATTTCGGCATTATCGGCGATGTGTTCGAGATCATTCCCGAGCTGATGAGCGAACTCGAAAAACGAAACCTGTAGGTTCAGTCAGAAGGGCTATAAATATACGTAGAAGCGGCTTGACAAGCGGATATAATATATTATATTAGCAATAATGCTATATAAGGAAACTTTTTCATGTCCCATTTGTTTAAAGTAAAAAGGGTAATTGATAATTTTAATCGAGAGGAATAAACATGAAATATTCTGCGTATATTCTGATAATCGCTGCCGCGGTTCTGACTGCAGTAGGATGCGGGCAATCGGAGGATCAGGCGAATGCCGAAATGAACACCGCCAAACCGACCAAACAGTCAGTTGAGGCAATACCTGCTGCCGATACTGATACTCAGGCAAAGCCCGTTGTTTCGACCGACTCGCTGGACGAACATAACTGGTATCACGACTGGGACGAGGGGCTTGCCGCCGCGAAACGTGAAAATAAACCGATCATTGTGGATTTCTATACCGACTGGTGTCACTGGTGCACAGTTATGGACGAGGAAACGTTTTCTGCGCCCGCGGTTATGAAAGCTATGAACGACGACTGGGTCAAGATAAAGATCAACGCCGAGGACAATAATACAAAAGGAACGTTTCGGGACAAAACGCTTCCGTACAGTAACCTTGCACAGGCGTTCGGGGTACGAGGGTATCCCTCATATCTATTCTTCGACAAAGAGGGGCAGCCGATCACCGTTATTTCAAGCTACTTCGAAAAAGAAAAATTTCTGCCGATACTTGAATATTTCGAAAAAGAGCTGTATGCCGAGGAAGTTAATTTACAGGAGTATATCGAGTCAAATTCTTGAGTTTTTTTCGTAAACGCTAACTCGAACAAGAAAGGACGCGATAATTCGACCCGGAATGAAATTGACGCTTAAAATATCACTGTTTGTACTGTTTGCCGTGTTTGTTGCCATCGGAATCATGCGTGAAGAGGTGTGGGACATTATCTCGAACGCGACGCTGATTTGCTATTCCTGCATCGGGATAAAATAGGCCATGATCCTCGGGAAGATAAAACGGTTTTGGTGGCAGATAACCGGCGTTATAGTGTTCAACATTCCGTTCATCGGACCGAATCATTTTGCGTTTCTGCCTATACCTGTGCTGAATTGTTACGCATGCCCGCTCGCTCAGGGGGCATGCCCTATCGGAACGATTCAGCATTTTTTTGTTATCGGTGCGATACCGTTCATCGCACTTGGAGCCATGGGGCTGTTCGGACTCATGGCTGGCCGGTTTTATTGCAGTCATCTCTGCCCGTTCGGCTTTTTTCAGGATTTAATCGGAAAAATCTCCGCAAAAAAATTGCGCTTTCCCCATTGGGCGGGATATTTGAAATATGTCTCGCTTGTTGTGCTTGTCATTATCATTCCTCCCATAGTCAAAGAGCCGTTCTTCTGCACACTCTGCCCGGCGGGAACGCTCGAGGGCGGTATTCCCATTGTCACACAATCGTGGTATAACTCAAAATTCGAATCTGCGGACATTTTCGCCGCGGATTTCGGGATCCTCGGCATGATCGGCTGGTGGTTCTGGTTAAAGATAGCAATTCTCGCCGGGATGATCGGGCTTACGATCAAAGTCCGCCGCCCGTTCTGCCGAACAGCCTGCCCACTCGGTGCGATTCTTGGACTGTTCAATCGGATTTCTCTGTTTGTCAATCCCTCCGCTGAGCATACAAAATCGGACGCTCCCTATAAGCTCAAAGACTGCCCTGTCCAAATCACCAGGCCGGAGGATGTCGATTCGCATAACTGTATCAAATGCCGTGAGTGTGTCGGGCGGTAAAAAAATCTGGACCGCTCGCCGCGCTGCGCACCGTCACAGCGGGCAGATCGACGCTGATTAAACGATTTTGCAGATGATGAAAGGGCAAATCCAACTTTCGGGATCGCCCTTTTTCCCAACGCAGAGAAAGCAGAGTGCGCGGAGAACATCGCTCATTAATCATCTTTCCTTAAAGGGAGAGAGGCAGATGTAATTATTTTCTTTATTACGGAAAAGTTTGCAATATGGCTCTCCCTCTACCAATTTTGGGGGTTAGGAGGGGGAGGGTGGAATAATAGCAATTGCTTACTTAACTTGATAATCGGATACGGTTACCTCATTCTGCCAAGATACATCCCGGCGAATAAAAACGCAATACCAAGGCCGTTCTGGAGGAAAATATTTGAGACAACCATGATCCAGTCGGAGGTTTTGATGACATGGCTTGTTTCGAGGATAAATGCCGAAAACGTGGTAAACGCTCCCATGAAACCGGCAAGCACAATGAGCCGCGTTTCAGCGGACACCTGCCAGTGATGCTCATACACCGCCCATAAAAGCCCGGCGAAAAAACAGCCGATTATATTGACCGCAAGCGTCCCCCAGGGAAACGCTGTCCCGCCGATACGCTGGGCAAGGCCGCCAAGCCAGTACCTGGCAAGCGTTCCGAGCGATCCTGCGGCCGCAAGCATGACAATTTTCTGCATCCTGAAATCCTCAGTGTAATAAAAAAACATGGCCACACATCAGGCTTTCAATATCACTATAACCCAATATAGAACAATAATATACTACATTTTCTGAATGTTTCCAAGAATGTTTTGGGTGAATGGCGATTTAATGTGGATTAAAGCGATTCGAGTTTTTCCCGTGCCTGTTTCGCCTCGTCCGATTTGGGATAGGTGCTCAGCAGCTGTTTCAATGTCGCGGCGGCATCCTGAGTGTTACCACTTTCGATCTGCGCGATGCCTTTCATAAGCATCGCGGCGGGTATGCGGGGCGATTTGGGGAACTGTTTGAGCAGCTTGTCGATCTCGGTCACCGCGAGATCAAACTTCTTCTGATCGAACGCCACTTTCCCGAGGTAGAATTGCGCATCGGCGGCGCGCTCGTGTTTCGGGAACTGAATCAGGAATGTCAGAAAGCGGCTTTCGGCGAGCATATAATTCCCCTGATCGATATCGGCAACCGCGGCGTTGAACACCTCCTCCGCATTCGAGTCGTCCGTCTCTGCGGTATCATCCGGCAGCGCGATCGGCTGGCTTTGATTTTCCGGTTGTGCGGCCGCAGGTTTCCGATCAACCGGCTGCGGCGTTAACTGGTCAGGAGTTTCGGGGGAAGTCTGTGCGCTGATACCGCCGTAAAGCTGAATCGCCTGCAGTTTATCGAGCAGTTCGTGAAGTTGATAGTTGATATCGTCCTGACGGGCCATGATTGAGGCGATCATATCGCGCTGTTCGGCATCCCGGGTTCCGACAAGCGCGCGGAGATCTTTTGTGAGGTTTTGCTGCTCCTGAAGCATGTTCTGAATGGACGCAAGCGATTGTTCCATTCTGTCGAGCCGCTCATTGACAACCTTATTTCGGATAGCGATGTTGTTGCTTAGATCAAGCATATCCTTATTGGTTGCGCAGGATGTCAACAGAAAAGTCATTGATATAATGACAATGAATGCAGGGAATGGGTGCAATTTAGGTGTGATCATAGCTTTGCCCGAATATTGGTCAAACCAGAATTGTCCGGCGATAATACGCCGGGTTCGACACGGAAAGAGAAAGAACACTCACCGCCGTCATTCAACGGTGAGTGTTCAAAAATGCGTTAATATGCCGTTGCCGTATATTACCGTCCGGTAATGGTGATTTCGGCACGCCTGTTTTTCGCCCAGGCGCTTTCATTATGGTCGGGATCGACAGGACGCATTTCACCATAGGAGATCGACCTGATTCGCGAACTCGAAATACCGTAATTGGTCAGGTAATCGACAACGGTATCCGCACGGCGCTGGCCGAGTGCGATATTATATTCTTCTGTTCCGCGTTCGTCACAATGACCCTCAACTCTGATAGTAACCGAGTCATACCGCGACAGAAGCTGTGCGTTTCGGCTCATTGCGGAACGCTGATCGGAACGAATATTGGATTGGTCAAAGTCGAAGTATATGGTTTCAAATTTCAGGTCTCTCGGGACGGACGGTTCTGTCCTTTCAGGAGTTCTGGGAACAACTTCCGGCTGCTGCGGACGTTGTGGTGTCTGAGGCCGTGTCTGCTGTGTCTGCTCTACAGGCTCAGTTGTTTTTTTCTTGCTCGAACAGCCGGGAACGGCTATCGCTACAGCAACACCTAATGCGAAAACCATGAGCACTTTTCTTTTGAACATTGTGAATCCTTTCATGAAATGTTATGGAACTTTGCCCTACCTTCTGGAAGAGACCCGTGTATCGTTCCCAGTAGAGGCAGGTGCCCACGCCGGTGAAAAATTATTTATTCCTTTTGTTAATAGCAGTATATTCGATCCGTCGGCATTCATCGTATAAATGTTTTTCGAACCCTCCGCGGATGATGAAAAAACCAGTTTCAACCCATCGGGAGACCACCGGGGATTTTCTTTCGATCCCGGTCCCGAGGTGAGGATAATGGTATCATCACCGCTGGGGCTTGCGGTCGCAATATCGAAACTCCTGTCGAACAGCACCACAAACGCGATCCGGTCACCGCGTGGCGACCAGCAGGGAGAATCCTCATATGCATTGAGCCGCGAGGTTAATCTGTGAACGCCGGAACCGTCGCTGTTCATCACATATATCATCGGCTGACCAGACCGGTCGGATGTAAACGCAATCTGTTTACCGTCCGGGGACCATGTCGGTGACGAATCAATCCGGTAATGATTCGTCAGACGCCGCAGATTCTTACCGTCTGTCCGGCAGGTGTATATTTCGCTGTTGCCGTCGCGGTTGGACGAAAACGCTATAATATCGGGATTTACGGGCGAAAAGGACGGCGATGTGCTCATCCCTGGCCAATCCGATATGTTCTGCGTCCTGCCCGTGCTGACATTGATCATTTTCAGCGCCCAATCTTCCTCGAGAGCTGAAAACACCAGATTCTTGCCGTCTGGCGACCAATTCGGCGAAATATTCAGCATATTCGAATAGGATAATTGACGATTATTCCGTCCATCCGCATCGATCAGATATATCTCGTTATTCAGCGCATTATAGGGATTCACATAGGCGATCTGCGATGCCGTCGCTCCCCTATGGCCGGTAAACAACTCTATAAGATCGTCCGTTATAACATGGGCGGTATGCCACGGCCGTTCCTTATGAATGATATACTCTTCGCCGAGTATTGTCAATGCCGTTTTCAGATCGACAAGACTGACCGTTACCGTGCCGCCGTTATTTGCCGTTCTCCCAAACAGATAGTATTTCGCGCCGGTATTTCTAAGCTGATCGAACAGTCCGCCGGTCTGAGATTTCAAACTATCATGCAGCGAGATAATCCGAAAAATGCCGCTCTGGTCCAAATCGTCCGAAAGCGTGCTCCGCACATCTAAAATTGGAACGGAATCCCCGGTAAAAATGCCGGAGGAATCCTGCACAGCCTCAAATCCGCCGATGTTTATCCCGATTAAATCGGAACCGCCGGCCCGAATGGAAAGATGCACCTCGGACTGGGCAAACACACTTGTAACAGATATGAATATAACGAATGAAAATAAAAGATAAAACGAAATATTTATTTGTGCAATAGATTTCTTAATCATTGTTTAATCAACTTCATAGATAAAATCAAAATGAACGCCAAGGGTATCGTTCTCAAAATCGTCGGGAAGCGGCGGAAACGGATCGCTCAAACGAACCGCGTCGAATGCCGATCTGTCGAAATTTATGTTTCCCGTTGGCTTCTCGATATATACACGCTGTATCTTTCCGTCGGTACCTATCCTGAAATACACCCGTGTCGCAAGCGTTTTTCCGGTATTTATCGGCCTCCAGTTCCGCTCGATGCGGTTCCTGAGTTCGAGAAGGTATTCGATATCAATTTCGCTGTCGACCCGCAGCCCCTGAACACCGGTGGTTTTCGATGTCGTTTTCGTTTCAGTAACCGTCGTGCTTTTCGGATCCGACCGTTTCACTGGTTGCGCCTCTTTACGGTGCTTTGTCGGGAGCGCTTTTGTTTCGGTTTTGATTTGAGGTGTTGTCGGTACCGGTTTTTCAACCGTTTCATTCCGCCTGATAAGCTCTGAGATCGATTGCGGTGTAACCGTCTTCACCTGATAGACGTCGAACGACTCTATCTCCGGTTTACGGTTAAAAAGGGATGCGACCACAATCACGATAAAAACGACCGTATGCCCCACTGAGGAAAGTATCATATCCCGAAACATAGTATCGCAACTCCGTCATTATATCAGTTCGCACCTGAATCATTCACTTCCTCAATCACCAACCCTACATTTTCACCACCCAGCTTTTTCGCGGTTCCCAAAACATCGATAACGTATTTGTATGGCGCCTCGCCGTCCGCACGGATAAACACCGGCTCTCCGGACCGGTTTTCCCAGATTTCGGTAAACCTGTCGCTGAAATTCTTACGCTCGATTTTTTCACGGTCCACATAGATATCGCCGTCTTTTGTAATGGACAGTACAATACCCTCGGTAATTTTTACTTTCGATACCTCTGCGGACGGCAGATCGACATCGATCCATTGCTGTATGGTCGGCGCGGCCATCATAAAAATAATTAACAGTACAAGCATGACATCGATTAGATTGATAATCGAGATGTCCGGATTGACCATCCTTCGCTTCATCATCGTTTTATCTCATCGGAAAAAAGGGCGACCGCGAATTCGGTAATGCGGTCGATATTGTCCAGGCATTGGTTGATCCATACCGACAGAAAATTATGTCCAACCATTGCCGGGATCGCAACACACAATCCCGCGATGGTAGTTATCAGCGCCTCGGCAATACCCGGCGCAACAACCGCAATGCTCGCCGATCCATGCTGGCTGATATTGATAAACGAGTACATGATGCCCCATACGGTCCCCAGGAGTCCAATCAGCGGGGCAACATTTGCTGTTGTGGCCAGCACACCGAGGCCTCTCTGAAGTTTTGCCATCTCAATCATTGCCGCATTCTTTACTATTGCTCCCGAGGACGTAATTTCGCCGCCCTGACTTTTATACCTCAGTATTTTTATCATGATAAGCGGCAGTGTTTTCGCCGCCCCTTTGCTGAACGGAATGAGAGAATCCTCCATAATTGAGATATTACCCTTTTGGGCCAGAGTTCGAGTAAATTTTGTTATCTGTTCTTTGTAATTCTTGAGAAACAGATACTTATTTATAAGAATAGCCCAGGACGCGATCGAAATGGACAAAAGTATTATCAAAATGGATTTTGTAAATAAACTCGCCTGGATTACCAGCCGCAGCACTGAAAGTTCAACGGTTTGTTCCACGAATATTTCAACCTTTCATAACGTATTTTCTTTCATAGGATTACTTAATTTTTAAGTATAATCAAATTTTATCAAAACATCAACAAAACTTTCACTATTCCGTTGTTATTAATTTGTTTATTTCTCCTTATGAAAACAGCAGATCATTACAGTTGTCATTTCGACAATATTACGAATAACATATTCTTTTCCGACATACCAAAACTCTTACAAATAACGCAATATCGAAAGAATGTGCTTAAGATTTTTTCTTTTTGTCCGATATTATTCAGTAACCATCTGTATTATAACGTTGTTTTTTCGCGGAAATGGTTGTTTTATCAGTATATGACAGCGCTTTTTCGCGTATCGAACGCTTTAAAGAAAAAAATAATTAAAATTAAAAAAACGTCTAAAGCTTTTTGCCTTTATACCGATAAATTATATATGGATTGAATACACATTAAATATGTATAAAACTTCAAAAAACCTTTTACGTTATGAAGATTTTGAGGAGGTGATGATCAGACCAACATGATAAAGGCCTGAATCACAATTAGGCTTAGCAGGAAAACCTGCTTAAAAATGTAAACTAAAGAAGTGGGTCCAAATGCGGATCCTTATGGAGGTTACACGTCATGAGTTTAAGAATCAACCATAACATTTCAGCGATGAACACGCATCGTCAGCTTCTTCAGACTGACAGAATGCTGTCGAGTTCCCTCGAGAAACTCTCAAGCGGTTTGCGTATTAATCGTGCGGCGGACGATAGCGCTGGTCTCGCTATCTCCCAGAGATTACGTTCTCAGGTCGATGGTCTGAAAATGGCCTCTCAGAATGCCGAGCAGGCCAAAAACATGGTACAGACATCCGAGGGTTTCCTTGGCGAAATCCACAACATGCTTGGCCGTATGCGAGTGTTGGCTGTACAGGCTGCGTCAGACACTGTCGGAACATCCGATAGAAATTCTCTGCAGGCTGAGTTTGCTTTGCTGCGTGATGAAATCGATCGTATTGCATTAGCGGCTGAGTATAACGGCGAAGCGCTTTTGGACGGCACATTTTCCGGCCAGTACCAAATTGGAGCAAATGCCGGCGCTAATGATGCAATTGCAATAACCATTGATTCTGTTAGCTCGGCTGATTTGGCTATTGATGCATCTTCAATTGATACTCTTGCTGACGCAACAGCAGCGCTTACCGAATTAACGACTGCCATCGATTCAGTATCGACTATCAGATCGAACCTCGGTACGATTCAGAACAGGTTGGCATACACTGTTGCCAGTGTTGACAATGCCGCTGAGAACCTTGCAGCATCCGAATCTTCGATTCGCGACCTTGATATCTCGGAAGAGATTACCAATTTCACGAAATCTCAGATTCTGGTTCAGGCTGGTATGTCAATGTTGGCGCAAGCAAATGCTGTTCCTCAAAACGTGCTCGCGCTATTTAGATAAAAGGTCTTCCCTGTGCTGCAGGAGAGCACAGGGGTAAGGGGTGAATATAATGGAAATAAGAAACGACAGTCATCTGCAGGCGGTTGCTCTTGAGATGCAGGCGCAAGCCGACAAGAGTGTCGCTTCAGATCGACAGATTCCAAATGCCTCTAGGCCAAATAGCAAGAAACCCCGGGCCATACGTTTTGATGCCGAAAGTTCTGGTGTTAAACTCACTATCACAAAAGAACAAACGCCGATGGACGTAAAAGAAGCGGTTGAGAAATTAAGCAAACTTGCGAAATCTCAACAAAAATACGTCAACTTTTCGGTTGATGAAGAAACTCATTCCACTGTTATAAAGGTCTTCCAGACCGAGACAGGGGAACTCATCAAGCAATTCCCGGCTGAAGAAATTTTGGCCATGATTGCTAATATTCGTAAAAATGTGGGCTGGCTTGTTGACAGCAGCGCATAACTTATGAATGAAGGTGGTTGGAAATGCCTAGTATAGGAAGCATTAATTTCGACGGTCTCGCCTCCGGGCTGGACACGAAAAAAATTATCGATGATCTTGTGAAAGTTGATTCCGTGCCGTTAAACCGGTTGGAAAAACAGAAAGAAAATCTTCGTGCGAAATCTGATGTCTACGATACTATCAAATCCAACCTCTTAGAGTTGAAGGACAAGGCTTATGAGGTAAAAAACTCTTCAACCTTAGAAGCATTCAGTGCCTCTTCTTCCGATGAAGAGGCACTGTCTCTTAACGTTTCGACCAATGCGGTTCCGGGGAATTACTCTCTCAAAATTCTCGAGCTTGCACAGGCAAAAACTATTTCCGGCAACTCATTCCAAAATACCGATACAGATATCGGTTTATCAGGCAACATTCTCATCAATAACGATAGCGTCAGGATCAGAACCACCGACAGCCTGACCGATATCCGCAATGCAATCAACGCTCTCGATAACGGCGTTACCGCAAACATTCTGAAAATTTCCGAATCCGACTATCGTTTAATCATATCATCCGATCAGCAGGGCAGCGAAGGATTTGTCATTGCCAATGCCGGAACCAACGATATACTCGGCAATCTGGGATTTACCGACGGCACTAAAAATGTTAGAGAGATTGAAAACGGCAGCGTTATTTCGTCCGCATTCGAATCGTCCGGTTCAACGATAGGAAGTCTTATCGGACTTTCTGCCGGTGTATCGGGCAACGTTTCGATACGGAACGAAACGTTGCCGATCGATCTTGCAACCGACACTCTCTCCTCAATCCGCAACAAAATTAACGGTTTAGGATTGGGCGGTGTTTCCGCCTCGGTCGAACAGGTCGAGATCAACGGCGATACTCGCTACAGGCTTGAAATTTCCGGCACAGAGGATTTCACCGATGACGGGAACGTGCTTGAAACGCTCGGAATATTGACCGGCGGGACAACAGGAACACACGCGCAATTTGAAACAAATACAGTGTATCGCACCGATTCCGGCCAGTTTGCGTTAGGCAACACGAAACTGGACCACCTCGGCGCAGTGACCGGCAATGTTTCCGAAACGATTACGATATCCGGGGCAAATACCGACGGTTCCGATGTTCTGTCAACATTTGTAATCAATGGAAACGCCCGCATCGACGATCTTCTCGGTGAAATCGAATCGGCGTTTTTTAATAACGTTACCGCCGACATCGAAAATGGAAAAATAACCGTTCGCAGCAATGTTGCAGGAGATACCGATCTTGCGTTTTCCATAACCGCAAACAACGAAAACGGCGGAACGCTCGATTTCGGCATTGTTTCCAGGGTTGTCACCGGACGCGACCGTCTTGTTGTCGAGGGAACGGACGCGAAAGTCCAGATCAACAATATCAAGGTAACTCGAGAAAGCAACGAAATCGACGATATTCTGACCGGATTATCGATGACATTGAAAAAAGCGGATGCCGATAGCACAATCAATATTACGGTCGATACTGACAATGGGGCTATTTACAGCAAAATCGAAGGATTTGTTGAGGCGTACAATGCATTCGTCGACCATATAAACAAAAATTCCGAATATAACCATGAAACGGGCGCTGCCGGTCCGCTGAACGGCGATCTAACGTCAAGAACAACGGTCTATCGAGCACAGTCTATCCTCCAAAGCACAATCGGCAACAGCGATCTTACCTATAATCAGCTTGCACTGGTCGGAATCGAAATGACTGCCGACGGTCGTCTCAACCTTAACGCCTCACGGCTAAATGAAGCGATGAATGAAGATATCGACGGGGTTATGGACTTGTTTACCATTTCACGGTCCTCAAACGACAACGATGTTTCGTTTGTTTACAGTTCGCAAAATACTAAACCCGGAGAATATGCCGTATCCATTACAACTGCCACGGAACAGGCCGAAGTCGTGTCCAATGCGATTGAAGGCGGTGTTGACAGCGCGGGAACGATCATTCTGACCGACAACTACGGCACCGATGTCATTGTCGATTACACCGCCGATAACAGGCTTTCGGATATCGCCGGTCTGATTAATACCGAAGCTGCGAAAACCTATGCGAAAATACTCGAATCGAATACTGCGCATACCAAATCAAACAGACAGGAGCCAATCGATCTCAGCACGAAAATCGGTGAAATGGACGGCGTCACAGTCTCGGCAAACGATACGATAACAATTAATACTACCGATAGAGCAGGAAAGGAATACCAGACAATCCTTACCCTGAATCCTGGTTCAAGCCATACGGTCGAGGATATACTGAACGCAATCGAGGGTATCACAAACAACGAAACCTCAGCCTCAATCAGTGCGAACGGCACCATCGTTGTTCAGGACAAAGAAACCGGTTCGAGCGAACTCGACCTTTCCATCGAAACGACTGTTCAGGGGCTCAATTTCGGTACATTTGTCGTAACACAGGACGGCCGGGATCAGTTGAGTGTAAACGCTTCGGTATCCGATAACCGCCTCAAGCTTACCCATGATAACTACGGATCGGACAAGACGTTCACCGCCTCGGGCGCCGGAGGCATCGGGATCGCCGACGGAGAATATGCCGGTGTCGATGTCGCCGGAACGGTCAACGGCGTGGCAGGGGCTGGCAGAGGCCAGGCGCTTTCCATGAGTGGAACCGAGGGCAGTGCTCGCGATATCGTGATTAATGTGACCATTACGCCCGAAGAACTCGCTGCCGAGGGATCGGATCAGGGCACAATTTCTTTGGTTTCCGGTATAGCGGATAGAATGTACAACGAAGTATCGTCTTTTACAAATCTTGTGGACGGATTCATTGAAACGCAGCTCGACAGTCTTGAAGTTGAAATCGACTCGTATCAGGATCGTATCAATACGATGCAGGAGCGAATCGACCAGCGGAGAGAGATGTATGTACGCAGATTTACCCGCATGGAACAGGCGCTGGCGCGGCTTCAGTCAATTCAGCAGCGGCTGTCGTCATCGCTTTCGGCGCTTCCGACCCCACAAAATTTTAGTTGATAGTTAAGTTTCTAAACAATATTCCGATATAAATAGTAAGAGAGAATACATACATTTAATAAGGACTATCGAACATGAAACAAAAAGGATTTGAGGCATATCAGGAAGCTCAGGCGAATCAGCTCGAACAGTCGCAGCTTATACTTATGTTGTATTCGGGTGGTATTAAATTTCTCGATAAAGCGCTTGAACTTGCCGAAACCGATAAATTCGGAATGAGCGAGAATGTTTCAAAGGCAAAAGAAGTAATACTTGAACTTATCTCGTCGCTGAATATCGAAGATACTGGCGGGATCGGAAATACTCTTTTAAACACATACAAACGGCTGTTTCAAAAACTGAATGCAGCCCATATGAACGATGATATGGTTAAGATCAGGGAAGTCAGAGATTCGATGGCCGAACTCGAAAACGTATGGGAAGAAATATTCTCAAGCGAGGAATATGAAAAGTTTAAAATGAATAGAGCGAAAAAATAGTTAGTAATCATTTTGTATAAGGGATGTGCCATGAATTCGGCCAAAAAAATTATCGAAATAATTAATACCGATATACTTCTTCACGAAAAACTCGGCAAACTTGTGCTCGAGGAATACAACTCTTTCAAAGACGATAATTTTGAAAGTCTGCCGGAAAAAGGCAGAGACCGTATTCTGCTCGAGCGGGAAATCGAAAAAACAAATAATATACTTATTGATATACTATCGAATGCCGATGTCGGGCATGGCAATACAGACACCCAAAGCGTCGAAAATGTATCGCAGCTTATTGAAACACTGCGTGAAAAAATCAAAGAGACAATGAGCATTGTTGAAAAGTCAGTGACGTTTATGGAAGAACAAAAAAAAATCGCTGAAAAAGACCTTAAATCATACGACAAAAAGAAAAAAAAGATAAACGCGTATGCGGTTTATAGCAACGCGTAAGGAAATACGGAGAGTTCAATGAAAATAATTGGATCTGTCTACGGTAACGGCGCCATGAAAAATATTGGTGGCGGCAATACGAAAAAAGTGTCCGCCGAGACGGTGAGATCGCGTTCGGATTCCGTTGAGATTTCAAACGCCTCGGCCGAACGGTACATTGTTGAAGAAATGGTTGAAGTCGAATTTCAGCCCCGTCCGGAGGAAATCGAGTCCGCGACGCAGAAAATGACAGCGAATGAATATGATTCCCGCGACACAATTGAACTTGTGGCAAATAAACTGTATGAATCGGATGTCGTGACCGACATTCTATACGATACTCGAGAAACGAGCATGGATTCCGAGGAAATTGCAAAGATCAACGAAAATATTGCGAATAACTTTTACGACAACCAGGGCGTACATCAGGAAATTGCGGGAAAAATCATTGATTTGATCGACATTTCAAGTTTGTTTGGAAACGACACAAACGGCTGAAGAGATTAAACGAGTTCCCCGAATTATCCAATTATTTATACCATAATATCTACACAAGTATCGCTCAATGTGGGTTCTACTCGTACTTCTTACCGCACGCTTAACCATTTATACATAATCAAGCATCGAACAAACTTTCTTTGATAAAAGTCTTTTTGTATCTCATGCTTCCGGCTGTTATATTAATCTCACCGAACAACAGTACTTCTCATTACAATTACGCCAACATAAAGCCTTTATGACGTCAAATTCACTCAAACAATCCGCATGTTCAATAGTCCGCACCCTTCAAAATGCCGGCTATACCGCATATATCGTGGGTGGGGCGCCCCGCGACATGCTTATGGGAATCGAGCCGAAAGATTACGATATCGCGACTGATGCGTCGCCCGACAATGTTGCCGGATTATTCGACCGCATCTATCCGGTCGGCAAAAAATTCGGCGTGAGTCTCGTTGTAATCGGCGGGCATTCGTTCGAGGTCTCGCAGTTCAGGAAAGAGGGCGTGTATCTTGACGGTAGACGTCCCGCAGAAATCGAACCCGCCGGCGAAACGGAGGATGTCAACCGCCGCGATTTCACCATAAACGGGATTTTATACGATCCCGAACATGACGAATTCATCGACCATGTCTCGGGCCGTGAGGATATCGATAAGGGCATCATTCGCGCCATCGGCGATCCTGTAAGACGGTTCGAGGAGGACCATCTGCGCATGCTTCGGGCGGTCAGATTTGCGGCGCGGTTCCGGTTCTGTATTGACCCGGATACGTTTATGGCAATACGCCGGAATGCCGGTAAAATCAAACGTATCAGCGCTGAGAGAATCGGCGAAGAGTTGTCGAAAATGTTTTCAGGACCGCATCCCGCCGATGCGCTGACAATTCTCGATGACACGGGTCTTCTCAAGGTAGTACTGCCCGAGGTTTACACGCTGAAAGGCGTTGAGCAGCCAAAAACATATCATCCCGAGGGGGATGTGTTCGAACATACGCGGCTGATGCTGGAATTGTTCGGTGGCGGTTCCGTCACACTCGCGTTTGGAATACTGCTTCACGATATCGCCAAACCGCAGACAAAAACGTTAGCCGGCCGCATCAGATTCCATGGTCACGATAAGATCGGAAGCGAAATGGCGGGAGCGATCATGAGACGTCTCCGGTTCCCGGGAGATACAGTGAAAAAAGTTCGTGCGCTTGTAGGCGGCCATATGCGTTTCATCAATGCTTCGCATATGAAACAGTCCACACTGAGGAGGTTTATCGCGGAGGATAATTTTTCAGAGCTGCTCGAACTGCACCGGCTCGATTGTCTTGCGAGTCACGGCAACCTCGATATTTACGGATCTGTCAAATCCGAGGCTGCCCGCATCGAACGAGAGCGGGAAACGTTGAAACTGCCCAAACCGCTTGTTGACGGGAAATACCTTATATCTTTGGGATATAAACCGGGAAAGGAATTTACTACGATTCTTAACTCCGTGACCGACGCGCAGCTTGAAGGAAAACTGAGGACAAAGGAAGAGGCGGCTTTGTTCATTCGGAAGATGTTTCCGCTGCCTCCGGGTTCGCAGAAACGATGAAATAATTCGCGGGATTCACATAGGTCCCATTATGCTCCACGGTATACATTACATGCGGAGCTTCGGCTTTCATCGGCATCGAGGCTGTGTTACCCATAAGCCCGATAACCTGACCGCGCTGAACTTTATCGCCCTGTTTAACCGTTATTCCTTTGGTGAAAAGGTGCGTATAACGGGTTTTGTAACCGTTTTCATGATCGATCTCGATATAGCGTCCCAGTTCA
The DNA here is from genome assembly GCA_964497605.1 of uncultured bacterium. Taxonomy (GTDB): domain Bacteria; phylum Latescibacterota; class Latescibacteria; order Latescibacterales; family Latescibacteraceae; genus Latescibacter. The sequence continues at coordinate 6,623 of CAZCDQ010000031.1, read as the reverse complement.
TTGGACGAATCTATTCTTTGAACGACACCGTCAGCGGTAGCGATAATGGGCGTTTGTTCGTCATTGGTGATACTGATGCCGGGATGGCTTTCACCGGTCACCGAAAATACACTCTCCTTATTGAGAAAATTGAACTCTTTCGTGATGGTTCCCTGTGCGGGACGGATGGACGGCAGACGTACGAGAAAATCGACATTCTCCATACATTTTTCATATAGCGCGTTGAAATCTTTTTCGAATATGACACTCCGGCGTTCAAGATGGTCGACTTCAGCAAGAATTTTATTCAGCGGAAGCGCCGTACCGCTCAGCGCAAGCTGAACATTGCCACCGCTGTTCAGTTTAAGATCCATATCCGAAATTTTCGCCTCTGTCCGTATCCGTTCTGCGGTCGCTTCTATACTGTCGATCTTGGTGGTCATGGCAGTGATTGAGGAATCAAGATTCGTAACAACTTTCTCGATAATTTCGTTTTGGTGCCTAAGTTCTCTTGTGCGGCTCAGATGAAAATCTTTATTCTGAAATCCGATAATATAGAATATCATGACGCCGATTGCGGCAACGAGAAATATTCCGAATCCGATAATGGTGGCACGTTTCACTTTTATCTGCTTTACATTCGACTGCGAATGCGGTATTAGAATAAAAGTCAGGTTTTTCCAGGCCATATTGCTCCGCGAAAAATAATTTTTCCGGTTATCCAGTTAACTAAACGTAATATCCGAGAAGTCTCAAAATTTTTAAAAACGACCTCACCCTTTTTTTCTCTCCTTTCAAAGAGAAGATATAATGTTAGTATTGCAGCTCCTCCTCGCCCGCTGGCGGGAGAGTGGGTGAGAGGGGTGAGGGTGGCACAAAGCTGTTGCTGACTTAACTTGATAACCATATTAATTTATATGCTATTAGGCACTGTGCAGCCTTACGGCCGGACAGCACATGTCCCCGACAGATGCAGCCGGAGTCGCGTAATCTTTCCCTAAACCAGATATCCTTTCAGCGGTTTTGAGCGCGATGCGTGACGCAGGCGTTTGATCGCCTTTTCCTTGATTTGACGGACACGTTCGCGGGTAAGTTTGAACTTCTCGCCGATCTCCTCGAGTGTAAGCGAGTGTTCGCGATTGATTCCGAAATACAGGCTTATCACCTCGGCCTCCCGCTCGGTAATCGAGGACAGCGCTTTTTCGATCTCGTTTTTCAGTGAATCTTTCATAAGTTTTTGGTCCGGCGAGGGCTGAAACTTGTCCTCGAGAACATCGAGAAGCCGGTTGTCCTCACCGTCGTTAAACGGCGCGTCAAGTGAAAGATGCCGCGAGGATATTTTCAGCGTGTCCATGACCTCGTGGGCGCTCATTTCAAGTTCGTCTGCAATTTCGTTTGCAGAGGGTTCTCTTCCGAACGTCTGTTCTAAGCCGCTCGATGTTTTCCCTATCTTGTGCAGCGCGCCGACCCGGTTGAGCGGCAGACGAACAATCCTCGACTGTTCGGCAAGAGCCTGCAGGATTGCCTGTCGAATCCACCACACAGCGTACGAGATAAATTTGAACCCTTTCGTCTCATCGAACCGTTTCGCTGCTTTGATGAGCCCGAGATTCCCCTCGTTTATGAGATCGCCGAGCGATAAACCCTGGTTTTGATACTGTTTTGCCACACTGACAACAAATCTCAGATTGGCCTTGGTGAGGCTTTCAAGCGCTTTCTGATTACCATTTTTAATTTCTCTGGCAAGTTTAACTTCCTCGCTTGCGCTGATAAGCTCGACTTCGCCGATTTCCTGAAGATACCTGTCAAGCGACTGATCTTCGCGAGTATATGGTTTTTTTGCGAGCTTCGACAATGTCTCACACTCCTCGGCTTAGACTGTTTATTTGCCTTTAACCGTTACATAGCCCTTTCGAATGCTCCCGTTGGGGAGTTTTCGAGCCTTGTAAATCAAAATTCGTTTATCGGAATCGCTTAGTTCTTCCTTAATGCTGTCGAAATCACGTGTATTATTTATCTGTTTGCCTTCAATCTCCAAAATCACATCGCCCTCGCGTATATCCGATTCGGATGCAAAACTGTCCTCGTCGACATGCACAACGACAACGCCCGAGGTCATCATTTCAAGATCGTACTGCTGCGCCATTTCGTCGCTGAGATTAATAACATTGAGTCCCCGCCATGAATGGCCGTCTCCGGACAATGCTGGAGAAGACATGGACGCGGTCTGATATTCGTCACGGTCACCGAGCGTCAATTCGACTGTTTTCAGTTGTTTATCATGAATAACACCAAGCTCGACCGTATCGCCCGGAAAATGTTCTCCGATTTTCAAAAGGAAATCATTGAAATCCTTGATTTGTTCACCGTCAAGCGATACTATTACATCGCCGTGCTCAAGCCCTGCTTCTTCGGCGGGTGAATTTTCCACAATATCATTCAGCAAAATACCGTCTGTACCCGGTAGTTCCATCGCTTCCTGAATATCCTTTGTAATTCTTGTGTTATTATCTCTGTCCGAAATCCCAACAAATCCACGTTTTACCACACCGAATTCGATGATACGGTCGACGACCCCTTTCGCGAGATTGATCGGTATGGAGAAACCGATTGCGGCGTATCGTGCGGCATACATGTTGTTGATGCCGACAACAAGCCCGTTGATATCGACAAGCGCACCGCCGGAATTCCCCGGATTGATCTGGGCATCCGTTTGGATGAAATCCTGAAACTTCATTTGGCTCGCATTTGCCGGCGTAATATTATGACGGCCGATAGCGCTGACAACGCCGACCGTAATTGTCCGTTCGAGCCCGACCGGATTTCCGATCGCGATGGCGTAATCGCCGGGCTGCAGAGTATCGGAATCGCCAAGCTCTGCGACTCGTTCGGACGGAAGCAGTTCACCGTTAAGGTTTAGTTTGATAACCGCAAGGTCGGATTGGGGATCGCGGCCGATAATTTCAGCGGTGTACTCCCTTTCGTCGTCGAGCTTAACCTTTATTTTCGTTGCATTTTCGATAACATGGTTGTTGGTGACAATATGGCCCTCACGGTCGATGATGACACCGGAACCCATACCCTCGACCGGTCGCCGCATACCCTCTTCTTCACCTTCTCCCTCCGGTATAGGAATATTGAAAAACCGTTCCCATGGACTGTTTCCGCGCATCTGCGCCCGCGCCGAAACCTCACCCTCGACCTCGATCATAACAACCGCCGGAGCGACTTTTTCGTATATCTTTCGAAACGGGCTGTCCACACCTGTATTTATCGGCAGCGCGTCAGTATACTGCGCGGCGGATAATATAAACGCTAACGTCAATAATACATAGACCTTAGCGTAATTTCCGGAAAACGTTCTGTTCAGCATGTGGACCCCCTTAGCATAAAATCAAATTATATACACTTATTTCAGAATTGTCAATAGTTTATTAAATAAAAATTACAATTATATTCGATGAAATTCTGCGGAGAGATTACTAAAATTCAGTTTTCGTCTCCATTCTATATACTTTCAAACACCTATTTGGTTTCAAAAAAAATAACCGGATATTCTCCGGTTATTTTCATTTAAATGCATATCTTATTTCGTTTATTATCCCTCAAATGGGGATATTGCATTGTTTATATCATTCGGATTTTTTCTTCATCTCTTCAAACTTTTCTTCACTGGCCTCAAGGTCGGCTTCGAGTTCTTTTACCTGTTCGAACAATGCCTCGACCTCTTCCGATTTAATAACCTCGTCGGCATTGCCGGCTTTGATGGAATCGTATGTGATACCGCCGAGTTCAGTGAATACTTTTGATATCTTTCGTTTCGTATTGAGAATTTCGATCTTCACCTTACCGATTTTCGAATATTCCTCGGTTTTTTCCGCGGCGATCGAGACTCCCTCGGAGATTGATTTTTTAATCTTATCCCAAAGTTGTTGTTTTTCCATGGCAATTTCCTTTCGTTGAAAGTTTCGTTTCCGGTTCGTTAACAAATATATAATGCATTATATTTGCTTGTCACTCTTTTTTTTATTATTTGTCGGGATTTCAAACGCAATCAATGTTCCGGAGGGTTTTCCATTCTCGGCGCCCGATTCGATTGAAATCTTTCCCTTATGCTGTTCGACAATCGATTTCGACACCGCAAGCCCCAAACCTACACCGTTCGGCTTGGTCGTAAAAAACGGCTCGAGCACATGATCGATCGCATCCTCGGCTATTCCGTTTCCCGTATCTTTGAACTTGAATGTGACAACTTCCCGATTGGCTTTCTCATCTATTGTAACGCTCGATATGACAAGCAGTTCCCCGCCGCCGGGCATGGCATCAATGGCATTGATCATAATATTGACCACGATCTGTTTGAATTTATCGAGGTCGGCGTTGATAATAGGCAGTTTAGACAGCCGCTTCCGGACAGTAATCTTTTTATACGTTAAATCTTCCGAATGGAGAAGCAGCAAATCCTCGATGACTTTGTTTGCATCGAACAATCTTGTATTAAGCGATTTCGGTTTCGCAAAATGTATAAGATCATCTACAATTTTTCCGAGCCGCTCGACCTCCTCGATAATAAGTTTTACATACTGTTTCCTCTCGTCATAGTCGCTCGTCTTTCTGTTCAGGAGCTGTGAGGCGCCTTTAAGTCCGGCGAGGGGATTTCTCAACTCGTGCGACAGCGTTGCCGAGAGACGGCCAAGCGCTGCCATTTTCTCGGATTCGATCAGACGTTCGTGCGCCTGTTCAAGCTCTTTGTTCGCAGCAAGTACACTCTCGAACAGCCGGGCGCTTCGTATCAGTCCCGAAACCTGATGCGCAATAGTTTTCAGAAGCTGCTTTTCGTTTCTTTCGAACACCCGCGGCTGTATCGTCTGGACATTTATCACACCGATACTCTCGTCGTGATACCGAAGCGGGACACTCAAGATCGACCGAAACGCCTCCTCGCCGGTCATTGGAATATAAATATTTCGTTTATCGCGGGTGACATCCTCGACAGACACAATACGTCCCTGTTTAGCGGCACGGCCGGTGATACCTTCGCCGATATTGATTTCGACGTTACCGACCGCGTCATCTTTAAGACCTATGGTCGCCGCCAGCACAAGTTTTTTTCCGGTTTCGTCAGACAGATAAATCGAACACACATCTAATTTCATAATCTCGGCCGTTATCTCAATAACCTGCCTGAGAATCTTAGATGTGTCGTTTGTCATGGTGACAAGTTCGCCGATTTTTGTCAGCGCCATCATCATGTCGTTACTTCTTTTCATGATTTGAAATGCTCGTATCCCGTTAATGATATTTTTTTCGCTAAACCGTCGTCGCGTTGGACGGCAATACCCTCTTCCACTGCAACGATTTCACCGATTCGGGTAATGCCGCGACCCGCACGCTCGAACGATTCCGGCATGGAGTCGTCCCCCGAGGTGAACAGAAGCTCGAATTCCTCGCCGCCTTTCAGCGCGAATTCCGACGGGGATTTACCGTATTTTTCGCAGATCGTTAAAAATTCTTCGCTCAGCGGCAGCGTATCCTCCCATATGACCGCACCGCATCCGCTTTCTTCGCAGATATGCGCCAGATCGGAGGAAAGGCCGTCCGATAAATCGATCATCGCGGTTATATCATAATGCCGTGCAAGCGTCTGCGCGAGATGCACCTGCGCCGCGGGGAACAAAAACGCCTCTGTCAGCCTCTCGAATCCGCTGTCGCCTTTTTCAAGCGCGAGCAGCCCTGCCATAGCATCGCCAAGCGTTCCCGACACATAGACCGCATCGCCAACCTGCGCACCCGACCGAATAATCATGCTATCAGGCGCAACCCGGCCGATAACCGTGACCGAAACCGCCGTGGAACCATTCGTCGAGGTCGTTTCTCCGCCGACAATGGGACAGCCGTAAAGCTGAGCTGTATTCTGCATTCCCACAAACATCCCGACCGCATCGTCGAATAGGAAATCCCCCGGCAGAGACATCGAAACCAGCGAATACACCGGCGTGCCCGCCATCGCGGCGATATCGCTCACCGCGGCCGCCATGCAGCGGCGCCCCGTCTGCTCGTAGGTGGCAAAATCGCGCTTGAAATGAATGTCCTCGATAAACGTGTCGATGGTGCTTATCATGAGATCGCCGCCGAACGATTCCACCGCAAAACAATCGTCGCCGACCGACCGGATAATTCCATCGCTTTCTCCGGGCATCATCGTTCTGAAAACCCGTATCAATTCAAGTTCACCGGCCTCGGCCATTTTTTTTTCGCTATTTTTCATAATATAAATATCCCTCTTTACGCTTGAGGTGTCAAGGGTTTTTGCAGCTTACCCTTTTTCAATGCAGAGGACACGGAGCGCGAAAAGGAATGAACTACTACCGGACTGAAGCCGGTAGCTTGGAGCGGCTTTGTTTGTTCAATCATATAAAACCGACTTCCACAGCCGCTAAGAAAAAAAACGGAAATATGCTTGTGGCTTATTATTATACTCATTTAAAGCAGGATAAATTATTGTCGCCGCAAGCATACTTAAGTATTCGACTAAAGGCGAGGGATTTACCCCCATTCCCTGTATGGGACATTAAAAATATTGAAATACACAACTCGACAGTCAAAAGTTCTCAAATGTAAAATAAAAGTCAATTGAACACATC
>CAZCDQ010000030.1:4614-26904 GCA_964497605.1 uncultured bacterium | reverse complement strand
AATTCTAATCACTAATAAAAAAAACACCGATTTAATTCACCGACTGCCTGAGAAATATCCCAATCAAACCAGTAACCGCGGTCTGAAAAGCCACCGCTACTATATCTCACCGGAGAAAAATCCTTCTGTTGCGCAATGACTCCCGCAATTTCTTATCATTCTTATGGTCATTTTTTGCATTACAATGTTTTATTGTATAGATAGCAAAATTAATATATGTGGGGAATAGTGTGGGGGAAACACAAATAACAGGCATAAAAAAAGACTCAGTAACCTCTCCTAAGTCTCTTTATTTATTATATGGTGGAGCTAACGAGGATCGAACTCGTGACCTCCTGACTGCCAGTCAGGCGATAAAACTCAATTTTACTAAGTCTTTGTCAATAAAATAACTGTTTGGCTGCCGCATAAAAATCCCCCTCAAAACACCCCAGAGGGGGATTTTTCTATGTGATGCTTCTTTCGTTCCTCGAAACTACTTAATCTCCACCCTGTTCTTCTTCTCCAGCGCCTGCACAATGCCGCCGTGATCGTTATTGCCCTTGCCGTCCTCGACAAGTTCGCCAATCATGCCCTGCACAATCGAGTGTCCCGAGGGGAGGGGGCAAGGGCATGTGCTGGGCGCATCCGGTTGTGTGCGGTGGACGGCTGTATACCCGTCACGGTGACAAAGTATTTGTGTACAGTATCAAATAAATGTTTTGATTCATTTCGAACCTTGGAACCTTGACACCCGCTCATTCATTCCTGAGCGCCGGGAGAAGGTCGCGTCCGATGGCCAACGACGCTGCCGCCCATGTCCAGAGAATGCCGTTTGCTGTGACAAGGCAGAGCAAGACGAGGATGGTGAGATAGGGGATACCCGAGCCCGGCCGCATGAACGCGGGAAGCGCGGCGAGAAGGGCCGATACGGTTCCGATCAGGATACCTGCGAGAAGAAGAACGGAATGCTCTGAGAGAATCAGTTTTCTGATCTGCTTCCGTTCGAATCCTGCGGCATACAGCAGCGCAAGTTCCCCCGCCCGCTCCGACACATTGCGGGCGATGACAATGCTGATGCCGATGCTGCCGATAATCAGTCCGAATGTCCCGAGAATCAGAAAGATGGATAGATAGGTGTTTTCGACTTTCGCAAACTGTGCGAGCCGTTCGTATGCCGGAACGATTTCAGCGCCCTGATCCTCGAGGGCACGGTTCAGTGTCTGTGAAATCTGGTCGATATCACCGAACGGGGCGTCCGCGAGGAACATATTCGAGCCGCTCACAGATGGAAATTTCGCTCTGAACGCGTTCTCGGAAATGATAACGTTGCCCTGAAACACAGAATTCGCAAGCCCGCCGACAAGCCTCACCCGGAATGTCCTGCCGGATTCGTCCACATACGCAAGCGTATCGCCGACCGCTTTCCCGAGTCCCCAGACAATCACCGTCTGATCCGCGATACCCGGAATAACATCGCCCGGCTGCCATTCGTCGAGAATCTCCCACGGCCGTTCGGAATCGACATTGTTCGCAATCTTGACAAACGTGAACGCTTTCCGTTTTGTAAGCTCCGCCGGATCGACAGCGATAAGCTGCGGCGCCGCGACACGGTTCAGGTTAAGGCAGCTCGCATCGTCCCCCTCTTTCACTCTGAATTGCACGAACGATACCGACCTATCATCGACCGTGTCGAGTCCGTAATATTCTCGACCCTGTTCGGTATTAAGGTCATAAAGCACCGGTAGCACCGTCTCCCCGAACAATGCAAATCCGCCGGTGCCGGAGGCGCGGTTTTCGGCGTCGTTCGAGAGACTTTGACGGTTTGCTCCCACAGTGAACACGATAAAAATACCGCTTGCGAGAAGTCCGATGACAGCAAGGCTGCGAATCCGTTTCCGCACCGTATTGCGGATGCCGAGATTGAAAAGTCCGAGTGCGGATGCGCCGACAGCGCCGGCTTTTTTCACGATATATGCGTTGGCGAATGCAACGCCGCCGGCCAGAAGCAGCGCTCCCGCGGTGAAGAAAAACGCGAAGGAATCGCCGGTCTCTCCGGCGGATAGAGCGAGAATTACAATCATGCCGACAAGACTTGCTGCGCCGACGGCAAAGCTTTTCACCGGTTTATGCGGTTTGACAGCGCCGAGTTTTATAATCCCTTTCTGAAGATCGGCGATCGATTGTTTCATCTGGTTCCGGGCGACAAGAAAGATAGTAAGAATGTTCACAATTATTCCGATGACGATTCCGGCGGCGAGCGTAATCGGGCGAACATGGATGACGATAGCGGAGGTACCGACAATATCGCTCCAAACGGTTCGCAGCGCGGCAAGGATAAGCTGGTTGTAGACTACACCGAGCAGAGCGCCGAGAATGCTGCCGACCATAACTAATACCGCGCCCTCGGTGAGGATCAATCGTTTGACCGCATTTTCTGTATATCCCAGCGCCAGCAGCAGCCCTGTCTCCTCTGACCGCTGCTCGATGTTGAACACATAAAGCAGTCCGGTCAGAAGCAGCGCCGCGACAATGATAAAAAAACTCAGCCCCAGAAACAATCCGGCGAAATCCACCGAATGGGCGCTCGCCTGCTCACCCGCGGTTTTGACATCACGGAAATAAAAACCCAGCGCGGCAGGATCGACCGCCCCGGTCAGTGCACGCTCGAGTTCAGCGATATTGCCGCTATCGAACCGTATCGCGGTAAGCGTGCCGAACCGGTTCTGCCACAGTGTTTGGGCAGCCGCAAGCAGAAGAAACGCTTTCGGTGTTCCGCGGTACCGCTCCCAGTAGTCCTCATCCTTGTCGCGGATTTTGTCGAGATCGATGGGGATGCCCGGATCCCATTCGCGGCTCTTGTCCGCATCGGCCAGCCCAGGGAAATCGGGCATGAGTGTACTATCGGCATACACACCGTTCATGGAAACGACACCGCCGATACGGAATTCCGCAGTCTTCTCAATAAGCGACCGCGATTCACCGAGCACGAAATAGGTAAGCGACAGCGTATCGCCCGATGCCGCGCCGAGATCGTCGGCAAGCCACTCGTTTATGAGAATATCATTCCCATCCGTATCAAGTCCGTCGATTCCTGCCACAAACGAATAGGGCGTCGTTTTATCGCCACAGCGAAGCTCGTTGACAAAGTAGGTGAATATTCCCCGTACATCGCGCTCGAAATTCATGGCCGCACCGGTTACCGCGGGTTCGAGGAAAATGCGGTCGGTTGTAAGTTCGATTTCTCCGGATTTCGCGGTCGGTGTCAATTTGTATCCGGCATCGGACAGCGACCAGGCGTTTGCGAATGCGGCATCGACCTCGTTCACCGATTGTATTTTATTTCCACCGTCGCTGACAAGAAGCACATTTGAGGTATTGCCAACATTCAGTTCTCCGCCGAGAAAGTCCAGCGATACAAACACATTTCCCGGTGTGACCTGATCGTTGTTGAGATTGAATCCGCCGAATTCGCTGTTTGCAGCTATATGTTTGACCGTAACCCGCATAGTCACACCCGATTTGGAATCCGGTGTGATCGGGATATCTTTCGGGATAATGTCCGGCTCGTCGATCCTGAGCAGGAACTCGTCACCAACCGCAAGCCCAAGCCGTCCCGCAACATGCTTGTTGACAACCGCCTTGCCCGGCGGAATCGTGTCATAGATGCCCGCGATCCCGCCGATTTCGCCGAATCGACGGTCGACGCCGAGGATGTGCACGTCATTCAAACGGTTTTCGCCGCCGCCGGTGATTGCGATACCGTTCGCTTCGAGAACGGGCGCCGCCGCTGTGCCGAGTTGTGTGGCGAGTTTATCCGCGATATCGGTATTGAAAAAGCGGGTGCCGGAGGAGAGGGCAAACCGGGTATTGCCGAGCCTGTCGAGAACGATTCGGCGGAGTGAGTACCTGACCGAATCACCGGTAATCAATGCGCCGGTAAGTATTGCAGCGCTGATCATTGTTCCGAGAACAACCCAGAGATGGGTGCGCCGGAAAAATATAAGATTACGGAAAATAAGTTTCGATTTTTTCATACCCAGTACCGGAGGTTGGGATAGTGTCGATTACGGTTACCCGCGCTGTTCCAGTGAACCGTTTCGGAGATGGTATACCCTGTTCATTTTTTTCGCCAACTCCTCGGAATGGGTCACCACGAAAAGCGCCGTGTTTTCTTCGGTGTTCAGGTCGATCAGAATGCGGCTGAGGATATCCGCAGTATCACGGTCGAGCGAGCCGGTCGGTTCGTCCGCCAGCACAAGCTTTGGACTGTTGATCAGTGCCCGTACCACTGCGACACGCTGACGTTCACCGCCGGAAAGCTGTGCGGGGAAATAATCGATGTGATTCTCAAGCCCGACCCTGCTGAGCAGTTCCCGGGCGCGGAGTTCGAAATCATCGGGGATGGTATTATTTCGGGGAATCGCCGGAACCAGGACATTCTCGAGCGCAGTACACTGGGGCAGCAAATGGTGAAGCTGAAAGACGAATCCGACCTCAGTATTCCTAAAAGCCGCGGATTCGGTCGCGCTCAAGCCGGCAAGATCACGGCCGTCGAAAAGGACAGAACCTGATGACGGTTTATCGAGCGCGCCGATAATATTAAGCAATGTGCTTTTCCCCGAGCCTGAGGGCCCTGCGACCGCGATGGTGTCACCCTGCTCGATCCGAAGAGAAATATCGTCCAACACCGTGAGCGGTGCCCCAGCGGGCGTATTGTATTGTTTTACGATATGTTTCAGTTCCAGCAGCATGACCGCTCCGTTTAGAGTGTATTGTATAAGGTTACGTCAGCAGGAATATAGTTATCAACGTTGTGAATTGACAGCAGTTTCATAGATATAAATTATATTTTTTGCCATTTCGTCGATGGAATATTTTTCCAGGACAACTTTATTGCCCGTAGCGCCCATTTCTGCAATCTTCGAGGGATTAACTAAAAGCGATTCTATCGCGTCAGCAAGATGTTCGCTGTCATTAGGTTCATAAATGATACCGCCGCCGGTCGCCTCGATAAATTCTGGATATCCGCCGACATTCGGCTGTACGATAGGTACGCCTGCCGCCAGAGACTCGACCTGATATGTCCCGAATGCTTCGCCGGCAGGAACAGGAACACTCATCAGCGTAAGAGCTTTGAGAAAGTTTGTCCGGCTCGCCTTATCGAATTTTTCATAAATAACCAGATCGTTTTCGAATCCGAGACGGTAGAATTCACGGCGGATTCCCTGGATAAATTTTTTATCGTCCGCGTTATATCCCCCGGTGACATGAAATTGAAGATCACGGAACCGTTCCTCGTTTTTCAGCCTGAGAATCGCATCGGCAAGAATCCCAAGCCCGAAATATTCTGATAAACGGCACAGATAACCGATAACCGGCGGATTCATAGGCAGTCCGGAATATTCATAGCCATCCAAATTAATACCCCCCGAGACAATTGAGATTTTATCGTCAGGGATTTTCATGAGGGCTTTCGATTTATGTTCGTAATAGCGGCTTATCGCAATAAACCTGTCCACATCGGCGGCTTTCTCCGCCATCAGATTCCAGACGGTATCACGGTATTCGGCACGCATGGGATCGATCCATTCGTTTTCGTCCTGAAGAGAGCACACCACTGTGGTGCCGAGATCGTTTTTCAAACGGTGAGCGAGTCCAAGCAGGAGTGCATTGGAGAGATGCACCACATCCGGTTTAATTTCCTTTTTTAGAAAATCAATCAGATGATCGAGCTGGGATGCCTGACGGCCGTCCTCGCCCCGAAGCATGGAAATGGTCATTTCCTCAAGCCCCTCGGCACGTGTAGATTCCGATTTTTTTGCTGCATATTTTAATAGTACCGGAGAATCGAGCAATTTCTCTATCCAGCGTGGTATGTAACGGGAAAAAGGAATTTTTTCCTCAAGATAAACGTTGATGGCGCCGAAAAAAATCGGTGTGTCGCTCGTTTTAACTTCGTTGTCTATACTAAGCGGCAAATACATGGGGCTCATGAGAATATCGTGGCCGTAAAATTTGAGTGCGCGGATAAGCTCGCTGTCGCGCAGGCAGTTTTGACAATAAAACGTTCCCCCGGAACCGGGGATCATATGGACGATTTTCATGTGCGTTCTCCGAATGCGTATATACGGCCATCCTCGGCGCCGATAAAAATCATCCCGCCGGTAATCGCGGGGCATCCGGTGATCCGGGTGCCGATTTCGTATGACCATATTTCTTGACCGTTTTCAATGTCGAGCATATAGACTCTGCCGTCCGAGGCTCCCACCACAACCGCGCCGTCCGCGATTACCGGCGAGCTGTCGATTTCGTCACGCGCCCGGAATTTCCAGAGCTGTTTGCCTGTGACGCGATCGATGCAGTGAAGGTAATTGTCGCGCGATCCGATGATTACCCGGTCTTCACCAACCGCAGGCGAAGAAAAAAATTCTCCGGCGTTTCCGCCATCGGTATATTCCCAGACAACAAGCTGTTCGCCGACATCAATGCAGACCACACCGCCGTCATAATGACCGAGATATGCACGGCCGTCTACAAGCGCGGTCGATCCGGCGATATAAGCTCCCACCTCGACCTCGCCGGTTTTTGAACCGTCCGCAGCCGAAACGATATGAAGAATAGCGTCGCAGCCGCCAAATACGACATGTTCGCCGTCCGATCCCGGGGCGCCGTTAATGTAGTTTCCGGTTTCGTATGTCCATTGCAGTTCGCCGGTGAGCGTGTCGAAACAGTACATCTTTGTATCGTAGCTTCCCACCACGACCAGCGGTTCCGAGCCGGCCGGGCTGCCCGCCCTGTTTGCCGATCCCATGATATCGCTGCCGGTTTTCGACTGCCATAGAATGGCGCCGTCACGTGCATCCATGGCGAAAAAATTGCCGCTCAAATTGCCGATGTAGAGCGTTTCGCCGATAAGCAGTGGCGATGCCTCGATATCGTCCCCGGTATCGGTCTGCCAGATCATGCTTCCGTCATTGAGTCTGACAGCGTATACGACACCATCCGTCGAACCGATATACACATTCCCGAATCCGACCGCTGGTGAGGATACAACGCTCTCGCCGGTGTCGAACGACCACCGCAGCTCAATATTGGCGAAAAGCCGTTCGTTTGTGGTGCCCGACAAGTTCCTGTCGCCGCGGAATACCGGCCAGGAGGCGTTCCCGGCATCGGGTGCGACTGAGGAATCTTCACCTCTCGAACATGCCGCAATTAAAAACGGGAAAAGAAGCAGTATCAATATTTTATTAAATCGTATCATTTTTCCCTTACGAAGCCCCCGAAATCCCCTGAAAGGGATTTTGAAAACCTCTGTTTGCTCTGCGTTGAAAAATCTTTTTTTCTTTGTGCTTTTGTGCCTGTCTTTATAAACTTTGTGCCTTGTCTTTCAACGCTATCGCGCCGGTCGGGCAATTGTCTGCGCATTCGCGTGCTGTCTTAACAAGACCGTCTTTCAGTGATTCGCTGAATGGAACAGTCAACCGGACTTTAAATCCGCGGCCGACGAATGTGAATCCGTACCGTTCTCCGGACTGTTTCGTGATATCGATACAGATGCCGCACCGGATGCATTTCCCCTGCTCGAATACAACCAGATCGTGCTGCACTGTCTTTTCAACCGGTTTCCGCTCCTCGAACGAATATCGTCTCTGATCCGCGCCGTATTCCTCGGCGTAGATACGGAGTCTGCAGGTATCCGGCTTACGGCAGTCGCAGTGCAGGCATCGCTGCGATTCAGAAACCGCCTCGGCGACTGCGAAACCGGCTGCGAATCCATCCTCCAGTTCGACACGTCCGCGGTCATCCCTCTCTTTAAGAAATTCTGCAGCCTCTTCCTTACGGATTTTTCCGATAGACGAATTGAACCGTTTCGGCTCGCCTGTCACTGCGCTGCCTGTGACAAACTGATCGACCGCATACGCTATGAATTTTCCGTGGGCGGCAGAGCGGATCGCCATTTTGCCCTCGACAACCGCATTCCCGCCGGCAAACACGCCGTGGATTGACGTTTCGTACGTTGTTCTGTTCACCGTGATCCCGCGGTCGGTATGTTCGATACCCATCCTGTCGAGGAAACCGCTGTCCTTTTTGCCGAACGCGAGCGCCACCGCGTCGTACGTATTCCGGAGGTCGTCCAGGCTCATATCTTTCCCGAGAGTATGCCATGTTTTCAGTATGACTCCCGGTTTTATGATTTGTTCGATTTCGATGTCAAGCACCTGTTTCGGAAGTTTATCGTCCGGGACCGCACTCCGGAGCTGTCCCCCGGGACTGTCGCCGCTATCAAACACGGTGCATGAGTGTCCGAGAAGCGCGATGTAATACGCCGCAGAAAGCCCGGCAGGTCCGGCGCCGACAACTGCGACGGTTTTGCCTGTCGACGGTTTCGGTTCGGGGCGATACGGCGCATCCTGTGCAAGGTCGATGTCGGCGGCAAACCGTTTGAGCGCGCAGATCGAGACGGGATCGTCGTGATATTTGCGGTTGCAGCCCTTTTCGCAGGGAGCCGGGCAGATTCTCCCGAGAACCGCGGGGAGTGCGATATCTTTTTTAACCGTTGCGATCGCCGCGGCGAAATCGTTCGATTTGATCTGGCGAATCATCAGCGGGATGTTCATCCCCGCCGGACAGATTCTCATACAGGGGGCCTCGCAGTCGCCCACATGCTCGCTCAGGAGGAGGTCGAGCGTATCTTTGCGGGATTTGTGGACACGTTCGCTGTCGGTTTGGATTCGCATGCCCTCGGCTGCTTTCACCGCGCAGGAGAGAACCAGTTTGTCCGCATCGAGATCTTCCACACGGCAGAGCATGCAGGTCGTATTCGACGGGCGGCCCTTGATATGGCAGAGTGTTGGGATGGCGATACCGAGCGTTTCTGCAGCCTCAAGTACCGTGGCGCCATTCTCGACCGTTACCTCCCGGCCGTTTATTGTCAGTCTGACCATATCATTTCACCTCGACTGATTCGGTGGGACATACCTGTTTGCAGGTCCCGCATTTTGTGCAGAGCGTTTGATCGATGGTGTGGCGTTCATAAGGTATGGCTTTAATGGCGCCAACAGGGCATTTCTGTGCGCAGATCGTACAGCCGATGCAGCTCTCGTCAATAGAGTAGGCGATGAGGTCTTTGCAGCTTTTCGCCGGACAAACGCCGTTCAGATGCGCCTCGTATTCATCCCGGAAATACTTCAGCGTGGAGAGCACCGGATTCGGCGCAGTTCCGCCCAGCGCGCACAAACTGCCCGCTTTTGTTTTACGGGCGATTTCCTCAAGTTTGACAAGGTCTGATTTAATTCCTTTTCCGGCGCACAGTTTTTCGAGAATAGTCAGCATACGGTGGGTTCCGATACGGCAGTATGTACATTTCCCACAGGACTGGTCGCAGGTGAACGTGAGGAAATAGCGCGCAATATCGACCATGCAGTCGTTTTCATCCATAACCAGCAGGCCGCCTGAACCCATCATGGCGTCCACCGTGGTCAGATCGTCAAAATCGACTTTGGTATCCGCAAGAGACGACGGAATACACCCCCCCGAGGGACCGCCAATCTGAACTGCTTTGAATTGTTTCCCTCCCTCGATGCCGCCGCCGATCCGTTCGACAATCTCTCGGATTGTGATGCCCATCGGAACCTCAATCAATCCGCCGCGCGCGATTTTTCCGGCCAGCGAAAAGACTTTCGTTCCTTTGCTTTTCTTCGTTCCCATTTTTGAGAACGCATCTGCGCCGTTCCGCATAATCCAAGGGACAGAGGCGTATGTTTCGCAGTTGTTCACAAGAGTGGAATGCCCCCAGAGGCCTTTTTCTGCAGGGTAGGGCGGCCGGAACACGGGCATGCCGCGTTTCCCCTCGATTGAGGCGATTAGTGCGGTTTCCTCCCCGCAAACGAACGCACCTGCGCCCTCCATGATGCGGAGCGTGAGGGGAAATCCGCTACCGAGTATATCGTCCCCGAGAAGTCCGGTATGCTCACACATGGCGATTGCGCTTTTAATCCGCTCCACCGCAAGCGGATATTCGGCGCGGATATAGAAAACCCCCTCGTGAGCGCCGACCGCGAATGCCGCGATGATCATGCCCTCGATCACCCGGAACGGATACGATTCCAGGATCATCCTGTCCATGAACGCTCCCGGATCGCCCTCGTCGCCGTTGCAGATGATGAATTTTTTGTCGTCTTCATAGCTCCGCGCGATCTGCCATTTACGGCCGGTCGGGAATCCGGCGCCGCCTTTTCCTCTGAGTCCGCTGGCGAGGACAGTGTCGATCACCAGCTCGGGTGTCGATTCGTTCAGACAGCGTTCTGCGGCTGTAAATCCGCCCCGTGCACGGTATTCATCGAGATCGAGCGGATCGATCTGCCCTGAATGTTCAGTCGCGATATGAACCTGACTGCCCAAAAACGATTCTACCTGTCCGTCCCGGATATTGATCGGGTGACGGCTGAATCCGTCCATATCCGGCTCGTAAAGCATCTTCTCGATAATATCCGCCGTCGTTTTGGTGAATCGTTTCACAAATGTTTGGGGACGGTAATGGCTGAGGACGATCCGCGATACATCCTCCGGACGGACACGGTCGTAGAGAAAGGGTGGTTTGTCGGGAAGCACTACCTCGAGAAGCGGTGTGCGGTGACACATGCCGACACAGCCGACTTGTTTGATTTTGGCGCCGATGCCGTTTTTCGAGAGCGTTGTCTCGAGCGCCTCTTTCACCTTACGGCTGCCGCTTGCCACACAGCAGGAGCCGAGCCCGATCCTTATCTCACCGCTGTCCACGGCAACGTCTATCGGTTCAACCTTTTTTACGCGTTTGTTGGCATGATACGACAGAAAATCCTGGAAAATGTTCGCCACCGCGTTGATTTTCACATGTCCGTAGGTGACATTGTCGATCTGTACCACCGGCGCCAGAGTACAGCATCCTAAGCAGGCAACTTTCTGCATCGTGAACAGCCCCTGCGGATCGGTGTCGCTCCCCTCTTTTATATTCAGATCGCGGAGGAAAGCGTCGTAAACAAGTTCAGCGCCTTTGACATGGCAGGCGGTGCCGTTACAGACATGGATGACATGCTCGCCGACAGGGGTGTGGCGAAACTGGGTATAAAATGTTGAGACGCCCACGATTGCGGAGGGAGTGATTTCGGTCGTTTCGCAGACCCGACGGAGCGCCTGTTCGGGGAGATATTTGTATTCGTTCTGGATTGCATGCAGAATCGGAATGACATCGCTTTCGGCGGCGCCGATCCCGCGTACGATACGGTCTATCTCACCGTTCATTTTTTTATTGTCGATAATCATGCGCCGCTCTATTCGCCGATACAATAAAGGTTCTCGAAACCGCGGATATATATCCGGCCGTGCATGAACGCCGGCACCGCGACCGCCTGTTCGCCGAGTTCGCATTGATTGATTTCACTATACTCCTGCGCCGCCGTGAAAATATACATCAGCCCCGACAGGTCCATCAGATACACCGTATCGCCCACCATCACCGGCGAGGAGTAGAACCCTGTGCTGAAATCCTGATACCAGTACCGCTCACCCGATTTCGCGTCGTAGCACGATACCGTGCCGTAACTGGTTGGCACTATCACGAAATCCCCGTCCGCGACCGGGCTTGCCACCTCGGAGAGATCGTCCTCGGATTCCCATACGACCGACGGTGTTCCCTCAAGTGTTATTCCCGCGAGAATGGCATACTCGTTGACAGCATATACCATACCATCCGCATACGCCAGCGACGGTGCAACCTCGCCCATCATGCAGTCCACCCGCCAGAGTTCGCGCCCTGTGACAGGATCGTGTGCCATGACAAAGGGATTACTGTTGAGAATAAGTTCGTCGCGGTTTCCTGTATTGACCAGAATGGGCGATGCCCAGGACATCTGAATATCACGAGGCTGATCGTAAGCCACATTGCCCGATTCAGCCCTGAGAGCGATAATGCGGCCGCCGGAATTCTGATCGTACTGCACAATGAGCAGATCGCGGTATGTGATAAGCGACGTCGAATGCCCGTAATGATTGTCAGGTACTCCGAGATTTTTCTTCCAGATGATTTCGCCCCCGAAGTTAATCCCTGCGATGTCGCCGGTTCCGAACAGCGCAAACACGTGCGTGCCGTCTACCGCCAGAGTCGGCGCCGCAAGCCCGGTATCCTCGGTCACATCCGGCGGCTCCTTCGGCGAATCCGGAATATCGCCGAGTTCTGTCTCCCAGAGGATCGCGCCTGTATCGGCGTCGATGCAGTATACCGTTTCGGTCTCTTCGTCCGCACCCGAAAGGAATATTTTATTGCCCCAGATGACCGGTGAATTATATCCGGGTAGAGGAATTTCGGTTTTCCATACAATGTTTTCACCGGAGACGCCGTCCCACTCGATTGGCGCTGTTTCGGCGTATGCAATGCCGATCCCCTCGGGTCCCCGGAAATTCGGCCAATTAGCCCGAACTTCATCGATTGAGGGATACGATGCTGTGCCTCCTCCGGAACCGACGCCGGACATATCCCTACCGGAAAAAACACTCAAAACAAGTGCGCCCGAAAACACGCCGAGCCCACCATAGATGAGATATTTTTTTGCCAGGAGATTCTGCTCCCAATGAGACTCCGGTTGGGCATCCGCCTCGAAATCGGGATATTGCCGTTTAAGAGAACTCAGGTATTTCAGCGACACAAGAAATGTTACCGTAAAGGCAAACAGTAAAAAGCCGCCGGTTCTGATCTGCCATTGGTTGGTGAAATACGCTTTACGGGCAAGCATGTCGAGCGCCCTGATCTGTTCTTTCAATGTCTCATTATCCGGGTCTTCACGGTAATCCTGCATGAGTTCAGTCAGCGCCGCGGAATTGAGCGGATCGACCGATTTTGTCTGTATATAATTTGCAATCAGCAGTATACTGAGAACAGCCGCAAGCACTGCAGAAGCAAGCGCAATGCGTTGTGCGGCGATTTGTCTGAAATATATTTTTTCGTTTTTGTCCATTGTGTCCCGCTGATATATGTGAATGTTATTCGATAGCCTGTTTCAGTTTCAGTGCATCTTCCTCGGTCATTTTCCCGCGTCTGACCTGTTCGATAGGACAGTATGAAAAACATCTCGCGCAACTCAGGCAGTATCCAGTGTTTGGCGTGTACTCGGTATGCTTTTTGTATACGGTCAGCTCGATGAGTTTCAGGCTAATCATGACACCGAGAAACAGCCCCAAAAGCCATGAACCAGTTTTAAACTGTGCGCGGATACTGTCTGCTTCTGCATAGAGTTCCTCGGTTGGTGTGCCGGATGCACGGAAAATATCACTCTCTTCAGTTGTAAACGGCCGTTTCCCCTCATTTTCGAGCCGGATTGTCTCGGCGAGCGATACGGTGAAATGCTGGCGGGCAAGCTGCGTTTGGAATTGTGATACCGCCCATCCGCTGCCGATGACAATGACGGGGACAAGAAGAAATAAGACTATAAGTTGTCGAAGGTTCTTTTCACGGCTGACTGGCGGTTCCCCGGTTGGCATGTCAATTGCGCCGAACGGACAGGATTCCTCGCAGAGACGGCAGTTGATGCAATCGTCGGGTGAAATACGAACATGCCATTTCGATAGCCGTGACGTCCAGTTCAGAATGACACCGAGCGGACACAGAAACCGGCAGTAGGGCCGCGCAATTACCGTACCGAGCATAAGCATCGAAATCCCGAGTAAAATCATATTGAAAGACGCTCCGAACCGGAAGTATCCCACAAACGGATCGAACTGGCATATCAAAAATCCGGCGCCGGTTGCCGCAAACAGCACACCAAGCCCAAGATAAATATAGGGCCCGATGCTCAGTATATGAGCAAGCCAGGGCGCCACTTTGACCGGTTTCATAACAACTGCATCCTGTGCCGCTCCGAGCGGACAAACCGCCGCGCAAAATGTCCGCCCGAAAAACAAAGTGAAAATCAGCGGCAATGCAAAAAAAGCAATGACAGTCAGCGGTATAACATATCCGGAATTGAATAACGAAAGACTCATGTTTTGAACCGATCCGACAGGGCAGATGCAGCCTTTGCGGAAAAACCCGAAATATACGAGACTGAACAGCATAAGAAGAAATATCTTCCGCCGTGAGCGGAGTTTCAGCGTAAAATACGATGCCAGTGACAGCGCTCCGATTAGCACAGCAACATCCAGATATTCGAGCATCTGCGACCGTGCTGCCGGAGTCTGCAGCTCCGGAGGGATATAACCGGACTGGAAATCGGGTTTCGGGAACCGTGAAACCGCCTGCGCCGCCGCAAGCGCGGGATTGAGTGCGATAAAGACGATAGTTGTGAACAGTTTTTTCATAAATTCAGGCTGATTTGGATTATAGCATTCGATTCAGAGCGATTCGACCAGTGTCGATCCCTCTTCACCGCGAAGAATATATGGCGTTTCGACGGGTACGCGTTTGTATGCCTGCGCCGGACATGACCGTGCGATTGAGCAGTCGTTGCAGTTCAGACAGCGGTCGTGACGGACCTGCAGATATAAAGAGCCATTGCCGAACGATCCACAGCCCTTGACACATTTTCCGCATCCGATACACAGCTTTTCGTCGATAATATATTCAAAATAGGGATCCTCGATGTATGTTCGTTTGATCGCACCGGTAGGGCAAAGCTGATTCTCAGCGCCGGTGTCACGGGATGGTGCACCGGCCTCGAGATATCCGCTGCAGAGGTCGCAGTATCCGCACATGGAATAGGAATGTACGCATTTTACCGCCGATTCTGGCAGCACACAATTTACCGCACATTTTTCGCATTGACGGCAGATATCGGGATCGAGCTGCCAGACCATCTCCTCGGCGCCGGCATTACGTGCAATTTTCCCCGATATGCCGCCGACAGTAATTCCGGCGATAACTTGCAGTCCCGTGCGGATGATCGACCGGCGGTTTGGCTTTTGTTTGTTTTGTTCTTCTGCCATTATATTAATACTCCGGATATTGATCGTTCTTAACCGATGCCAGCGCTTTTGGATCGGTGCAGCCGGAACGCTTGTCACAGTGTGCGCATGGAAGTTCAATTACACATGCTGCAGTATTGCTGGGTATCCCGCTTCTTCTGAGGCCGAGCAGCCCGCAGACCACAGCGATACTGCCGAGAAGTATTGTCCGGAGCAACCCTTTCAGAAAACTGCGCCGGTCGATATGCTTTTTAGAATATGACATGAATTTATACCTCCGGTTCGTTACGTTTGAAAATTCGCACCACCTTTTTCACCGGATCGAGCACATAAACTGTACCGCCCTTGCCAATTGCGAGGTCGAGCCCCTGAGTCTTCTCCGCAAACTGATCGGGCCCGGCGACCACCGATTCGAGTTCTCCAATACGGTTGTAGATTTTCACCCGTGGAATGCCTTTTTCGCTTGTTACAAATTTGCCGTCATCGGTGATTGCAATATGGGTTGGATTGCAGCATCCGCAAAAATCCTCGATTCTCATTGAATTCTCACCCCACGATGATCTGAAATCACCGTTAAACGTGTAATTCTCCAGCGAATGACGTCCCGTATTCACCGCCCAAAGGAAACCGTCCGGATCAATGTCAAGATCGAAAAACCGGCTGGGAATAATAAATCCAGTTATATCTCTGCGATCGTCCTTTTTACCAATGTTCAACAGTTTATTCCCCTGTTTGTCGTATTTCACCACAACCTTATGTCCGGCATCCGCGGCAAATACGAATCCCTTAGAAGATACGATCGAAGTGATAAGCGCACTTACCCCGAGTGATTCCCACTCCGCTTTAAAAACGCCGCCGTTGTCATAGACCTCAATATGATCGTTCATGCCGAGATATATATCGCCGTTATCAGCGATATGAATACAGTTTGCGGTTTCCCCTGTTGAGATCGTGATCCGTACCGTGCCGTCCGGATTCAGAATAACGACCGATCCGCCACCAGTCACCGCAATGGAGTTGTCGTTTCCGAGCGCAATTCCGCTTACATCTTCGACGGGCGCCGGAATGACATTCGTCTCACTATATCGAAGCAGCGCCGGATCGACTGTCATATAGCGTTCGATATCGTATTCGAACGGATTGTCCGCTGCATGGCGGGTGTCCTCCAAGATTGCACGATATCCGAAATAGATTGTCCCGATTACCGATACAACGATGATCGTCCAGATTACCAGCCTGCCCGTTGTCGAATCATTCTTTTTCATACCTGCAGTCCGTTTTCGAGGTGTAAACCTTTCTAACATCCCGAAGATTCGTGATTTTCATGTTGATACCATTATTCGTATTCCCGAATGTCGATGCAGACAAGCCGACGTGAATCACGTGCCAGCAGTCTGCCATTCACTAACGCCATCGGACCCCATGCGTCGTGACCGTCAAGAATTTTTGCCTCGGCGAGCAAAACCGGTTCGCGCGCAGTCGCTTCCATGATTGTGAGCGCACCCTCGTCGCTTAAAATGAAAAATTTACCGTCCGCCATCAAATACGGCCCGAGTCCGTACCGGTGAGTCGTGCCGCTTGTCCATACCGATGTGGTGATATCGTCCGGATTGTAGCACACGAACTGATTTCTCATCGGTCCGGCGTCTTTTGGCAGAATTGCGAATAGATGTCCGTCATAGAAAAGCGGGGTCTGCTGCTCGGAGCAGATACCCTCCCCGGGCTCAATCGAGTCGATATCCTCAACCTCGAACGAACCATCCGACTCAATAATATTGAGCATCATGCTGCCGGAACCGTATCCAGATGTGACAAACATTCGTCCGTCCCCGAGGTAGACCGGCGACGGTGCGATTACATTCTTGTTCCAGAGGTCGGTCTCAAACAGCGCCTCACCGGCAGATTCCTCCTCTGCCGAGATGCCGAGCACACCCCCCAGTGCGCAGTATACATACATTTCGCGGCCGTGAACGGTGTACGGTATCAACGAGGAATGGGACATTCCCCATCCGTTTGGATTCGGCGTCTCCCAGACAACCTCGCCGGTTTCGCAGTCCACCGCGATAATGAGCGACGATCCGCCGACCGCGATTATTGCTCTGCCATTGTCGATGAGCGGACACTGACCGGTATACCATAGAGGTACTTCGGCTTCGTACTCATTGACAAGATCGATGCCCCAGAGGAAATCCCCGTTTATCGCATCAACACACATGACCTGGCATTTCGGGCCCATCGTGACCACGTATTTATCGGTGACCGCGGGGACCGTTCGAGACATGCCATGATTCCGTTTCACATATATATCGTACCCGCGGCGCCAAATCTCTCTGCCGTCTTCGAACGAAAAACATCGGAGCAGATCGGTCCGCGAGTCCTCGTCATAATCCATGATATACACGCGGCCGTTCGCTACTACCGGCCCTGCATGTCCCTCGCCGAGCTCCACCGACCAGAGAATATCCGGACCGTCCGAGTCCCATGAATCGGCAAGCTCGGTTGTTTCCGCGCTGATATTGTCGAACGACGCGCCGCGGAACCGCGGCCAGCTTCCCGCGATATCCGAGGCGACACCGTTGAACGAGGCGAATACAGCTCCAATATCGACAACATCGCCTCCGATCGCCATACCGACGGGCCGGTTGTCCATACCCGGAGTCAGCATGTAAAAATCTTTCACGGGATTTGCGGTCATAAACCAGATGAGCAGCATGAATCCTGTTATTGCAGTTCCTGCGAGCGATATCAGCCGTATGTTTTTCTCATTCATAGTCGAAACGTTTCTAAGAGTGAGTTATTGTTACCAAATTATAGAGTGAATCGAATCCCCGCGCAACCATAGTTTTCATCGATATTTGAAGCCTCGAGAAAAAATCTGCTTGTGCCGAACAGTTTCCGTGAAATACCCGCCGTCGTCGCGATATCGGTTCTGTTGCCCCGGTCGACATAGTTGTCCTGTCCCAGAAACGCGGCGGTGGCGGGATCGAGCGGCACCTCGAGTTCCCACCATTGACGGTCAATCCCGACCGCCGCATGAAATGCCGCCGCCGGTCATTTCATAAAGATGATCGTTTACCTGATTGATATTGAATGGCTGCGGACTGCGCCGTCTCTGACCGTATGTAAAGTGTGGTGAGTTAAAAAGGAGCGCTGTTGCCAAACATGCGGTAATACTGGAAATTATTTTTCTTTTCATATTCGATATCTTGCTTTCTTGAGAGAGTAAATGTATATCAACATACTTTTTCAGACGCTTCCGGCATGGTAAACGTTTAATGGCGAATTTATGGTAGGATATTGTAACATACGAGCCGTTGTTTGAACCGGAGATACAGATTGCCGTTCGCCAGCACTGGTTTCGTCCAGACCGGTCCCCGAACATCGCCGAGGGCCCGCTCGATTTCAGATACTTTTGTAAACCTTGCGGGATCGGGTTTCATGATAAAAAGGTTGCCTTTGATATCGAGACAAATCAGATGACCGTCCGCGAATACGCACGTGCCCCAGCCCATATCGTTTGTCGACCATATCTCATTACCATTTGCGGGATTAACACATTTGAATGCCCCTTTATTTTGAGAACTGTCACCGGAATAGCCATAGAGGTAACCGTCGATAAAAAAAGGATCGGAATGCTGTGCTGCGATCACGTCGTTTTGCCATATCGTTGATGCGTCGATACGGTCGGCTCTGAGCAACATACCGCCGGTTTTATAGCCGGAGGTGATAAACACGGTGTCCCCGGAGGAAATCGGCGTCGTTGCGTTTACATTGTACGATGTTTCCCATGGCACATTCCACAATTGAGCGCCGTCACCGGGATCGAGCGCGGAAAGGCCGGTACCGTGGAATGTCAGCACGATAGGTTCGCTGTCGATATCCATCGTAGTGATTGCGGCATATCCTCCAATGCCGCTGCCGCTTTTCCAGAGCATTTTGCCGGTCATTTTGTCGTATGCTATTGTCCGGGCTGAACCGCCTGCCTGCACAATGACACGGTCGCCGAGCACAAGAGGAGAAGATGCAAATCCCCACTGGGGAGCCATACCGCCCTCGAGCACGACATTCGTTGTCCACCGCATCTCGCCGTCCAAAAGATTCCAGCAGACAAGATCGCCGGCGCGGCCAAACGTGTATACACGATCGCCGTCAATATACGGTGTCGCTCGCGGCCCGGAACCGTGGCTGGTGCCCGCATCAGCCTCGTACGATCCCAGCCACAGCAGACTGCCGTCGGAGGTGTCGAGGCAGAACACGAGATCGTTATCAGCGTCACGGCCGCAGACGACAAGACGGTTGCCTTTGACTACCGGCGCCGACCATGCCGCGGTCGAATTGTCCTGACAGAGGTATTCGATTTCCCAGTGTTTATCAAGTCCCCCTGTCCAGTCGGTTCTAATACCGGTTACAAGACTCCGGTTGTCACCGTTCGGGCCCTGCCAGCTTGTCCAGTCGGCCTCACCTTCGTTCAGGGGAATATCCGCGGCATCAGAGCGGGGTTCGGGTATTGTATCTGTTTCACCGGAAAGACCGCCGGTTCCCATAATGATTCGAGCGGTTGGCCATTTAAGAGCGAAGACAACGGCAAGTGATGCTGCCAGAACAAGAAATATCCCCAATAACCAAATAAGAATTTTTTTCATATAATACGCTCCTTGAAAATTTATTCTAACAGAAAAATACTCTTGAAAAATTATAAATTACAGCCGCAGAGTCAAGGCTTTTGTCTTATAATCCTGTTTGATTTCGGTTAAATAACTGATTCTTTTTGCTTGTCAAAACGGCGCACCCGTGTTACTTTCAAAACATACCCCACGTAAGGAGAACAATATGAATATACACAGATTACTATCCCGTTTCCATTCGCGGCGCTCGGCGATGAGGTCGGTCGGAACCGCAACAGCCGCCGCTGCGGCAGGCGCGATCGCCGGTCCCGGCAATATCCATGCGATCAACACGGTCTCTAAAACAGATGCGGTCGCGCTGGCGCTCATTGGCGATGAGTCGCATAATTCAGATTATATCCGCTCGGGCCTCGGCAGCAATCTTGTGGACGATTACGGTCTTGCAATCGATTTCACCGACGAGGAAAAGATCATATCGTACGACAATCTCAAGCACTACAAAATCTTCATTTTTTTCCGCAACGGCAATAGATACCCGACGGGCCGCTGGTTCGCGACCTACTGGAATCCGAAAGACATCGAGAAAGAGGTCATCAGCGATCCCCCCATTGAGAAAGCCATCGGCAGAGGAAGTGTGGGCTGGATGACTGAACAGCAGGGCCGCGATATCAAACGATGGGTGAGCGAGGGCGGTTCGCTCTGGGCATGGCACAACAACAGCGCCGCATCCCTCAAGAACGAGGATTATCACGATGTGGAGGGCGCATTGTATGCCGGCCATCCGCCGATACGGCCGTTCAGGGTCGTTATTACGAACAAGAACCACCCCATTACGAAGGGTGTCAATGATTTCGTGGTCACCGACGAGCAGCATTATGTCCGCTACGACAAGGACCCGAAATATATTCTCGCGCGGAGTGTGTACGAGGGACAGGGGGAACCGTGGAAAGATAATTTCGGCCGTGCGAACAATTCTGCCGAGGCGGTCTGGGCGTACGAGTACGGCAAGGGCCGTGTCTGCTTCACCGCGCCGGGTCACATGGTAAGCGCGTTGTTCAATCCCGAGTATATCAAACTGCAGCATAACGCGGTCAGATGGCTTCTGCGGGAGACGTGATAATAATCTCACTGCAGAGAGCGCAGGGGACGTTGAGAAATTATGAATACTAAAATATTGAAATCAGCTTTACCGCTCATTTTCGTGCTTTTCTACTCTCTCACTGCATCAATTTTATCCGCACAGAACTGGCCGCAGTTCCGCGGGCCGATGGGAACCGGCGAGGCTCCCGGCGCGAATCCGCCTGTCGAATGGAGCGAGACCTCAAACATCCGTTGGAAAATACCGCTGCCGGGTTTGGGGCACGCCTCTCCAGTGGTCTGGGGCGACCGTATTTTTGTCCTGACCGCCGTGCCCGCACAGTCCGCTCTTTCGACAACGCGCCGCAATTCCTACCACTATCAGGTGCTCGCCATCAACCGCCGCGACGGCAGCATTATCTGGCGCCGGACAGCCCGTACCGAACCGCCGCACGAGAGCCGTCACGACACCGCAAGCTGGGCGTCACCCTCACCGGTAACCGACGGTAATTATGTGATTGCCTCGTTCGGCTCCCGCGGGCTCTACTGTTACGACATGGACGGTAACCTCAAGTGGGAGAAAGATTTCGGCGATATGCGCATCCGGTACCAGTGGGGCGAGGGAGCCTCCCCGGCGCTGGCGGACGGCCGTGTCATTGTCGCCTGGGATCATACGGGACGGTCGTTCATTGCCGCATTCGATGTCCGCACCGGTAATGAACTGTGGCGCACACCGCGCAGTGACGGCACCTCATGGGCAACGCCTGCAGTGATCGAGTATAACGGCACAAAACAGGTGGTCGCCTCCTCCATCCGCGCAGTCCGCAGCTACGGTTTCAATACCGGCCGCGAACTCTGGCGCACCCGCGGCATGACACCGAATCCCATTCCGACCCCGCTCGAGGGTAACGGAATTGTCTATCTCACCGGCGGATACCGCGAGAGTGTTCTTCTTGCCGTATCGCTCGACAAATCCGGCAGCATCCTCTGGGAATACAACCGCGACACGCCATACGTACCCACACCCGCGCTTTACGGCGGCATTCTCTATTTTGTCAAATACAACACCAACATGATCACCGCCTTAGACGCCCGCACGGGCAGTCCGCACTATGCCCGTGAACGCCTGGACGGCATTTCCGGTATCTACGCCTCCCCCGCCGCCGCAGCCGGACGTATCTATTTTGCCGGCCGTAACGGAACGACTGTGGTGGTCGAGCACGGCGCAAATTTCAACGTTCTTACGGTCAATAAGCTGCCCGACAAATTCGACGCCTCGCCGGCGATTGCGGGGGATGAGTTGTTTTTGCGGGGGCATGAGTGGTTGTGGTGTGTGGGGGAGTGAATGAATTAGGTTAAAGTTCACATAAACAGGGAGATTAAAATGTCGACAAAAGAACAAGTTGTAGTAATGATTTTATCATCTGTTATTTCAGGTGTTATTGGAGTTATTATTTCAATTATTCATTACAGAAGATATGAAGAAAGAAAAACCAAATTTGAAACATTTAAAAGATTTATGGGTAATCGTTATAACTTAAAAGGTGATTCTTTTTCACAAGCATTGAATGAAATATTTGTTGTATTTAAAAACTCAAAAGAGGTTATGAACGCCTTATCAGATCATCATAAATCAGTAACAAGTAAAAAAAATTCAGAGGATGAATTGGTTAAA
>CAZCDQ010000030.1:0-4604 GCA_964497605.1 uncultured bacterium | reverse complement strand
AATCGACGAATTAAAGGCGCGGGATATTGATCGGGATGAATTGGTTAAACTTTTCAAGGCAATGTGTAATGATTTAAATCTAAAAATTGATGATTTTAATGATTCATTTTTTCTTTGCCCATATAATACTAGGCCAAGTAGTATGCAAGCGATTAAACAAAATTAATGAGGTCAATATGTGTATTGAATTGGCCAAAATAGTAAATTGTATTGGTTTAATTTATGATTTAGTTGGTGTTTTAATAATATGGAAATATGGATTGCCACCGGCAGTTAACAGGTCTGGAAGTATTGGATTAAAAGTTGGTGTTAATGAAAAAGAGCAAAAAAAAGCAAAAAATTATGATGTTTTATCTTTTTTGGGCATGGAATTGATATGCTTAGGATTTATTTGGCAGATTTTTAGTTTATTTCTTTGATTCATCTCTTATCAAGCCCGAGATCATCTAAAAGCTCCTCGAAAACCTCAATATCTTTTTCCTTTGCTTCCATTTTAACTTGTTGCGCTTCAGTGATATCGACATGATTCTCGATAAACTCGATGGTTTTAAGATCGGACATCGGGACAATCGCGACACAATCCTTCCCCTGGCGCTGGATAATGATGCGCTCGCCGCCGTACCGCGCCTTGTTCACAATTTCCGCAAAATCCTTACGCGCGTCGCTCACCGATATTTTATCCATAATTTGGCTCCGTTATTGTGTGTAAAAAAGTTATGCGGATATCCCGTTAGCTCAGCAACCGCAATCTCCCCTTTAAAGGGGACTATTTTATACCGGCTTACCAAAAAGTCCCACCTATAAGGGAGGAAACCGGCATAAACGGAGGGGCGGGCTCAGCCACAGCTTTACTTTTTCAGTTTCTCACACTATTTCAGCAGCGTCATCTGCCGCGTCTCGGTGTAATTCCCGGCTCTTATCGTATAGATATAGATGCCCGCGGCAAGGCCGTTCGATTTGAATATGGCGTTATACGTTCCGGCGGACATTTCGCGGTCGACAATTTTTCCGATCGACCTGCCGAGGATGTTATACACCTCGATGGTCACATGCCCCGATTCCGCCAGCGTGAACGGTATCGTGGTCACCGGATTGAACGGATTTGGATAATTCTGATCAAGCGAGAATGCGGCCGGAGCAGTATTCTCTTCCTCGCCGATGGCCGAATACACAAGATCGTTGGATATGCCCGGCGTACCGGCTTCCGTGGAATATGTCCAGCTTTCGGCAAGTGAATTGTCGAGGTCCGGGCTGATCAAAGACAGTGTCGGGCCGGTACCGTCCGCCTCCGCAGGCCATTCACCAGTATCGTCGTAGGTGAGCGAATCGACGATTTCGCCGCGGGGATTTAAAATACTGATATATTCACCTCCATTGCCGAGGCCGAATCCGAAATCGCCGACAACATTGTGCGTATGCGGGAACAATTCCTTGAATGTTTCAAGATTGCTCGACAGAACCAGATAGCCTCCCGCAGGTATGACCGTGCCGCCCGGTATGTCGAACGAATTGACATTGCCGGAGTCTTTGAGCGTCCAGCCTGAAACGTCGATAGGGCTGCTGTATGCGTTATACAGCTCAAGCCAGTCGTTGACCGGAAACAGCGGCGAGGAATTGTAATTAATCTCGTTGATGACAATTGCATTCTGCGCGGAGCTGTCCTCGACAAAGGTTGCGGTGAGCGATATCGCCTCGGAAAGCATGACCGAAATGACCGAGGAGTCGGAGGTATCCGCGCCTGACCATCCCACAAACTTGTAACCGGGTCTGGGTAACGCGGTTATCGGTATGGGCACATCGTTGAAATATTCCCCAGTCCACGGATACTGATCGAGTATAAGCGAGCTGATCTGAATACGTCCCATCCCCGGATCATTCACATCGAGCGTGACATCGTTCCAGCCGCTCACATTCACAAATTCATGATTCGCGATATTCAGCCGTGCAAATTCGGGGCGGTTCTCCCAAAACACTTTCACTTCCTCGACATTTTCATACCATGTATCCATCGATTTGACATTGTAATCGTTTACAAACCGTTGAATATGCCTCGGCATATCGTGTTCGACAGCCGCCGTAATTTCTTCAACGATTGGAACCGTAACTTCGGGGCTGAAAATCGTATTGATATGGTCAGCATAACGGTTCAGGAACCGTGCTTTAAATTCATCGTTTTCAAGCAGGCTGTACATAAGGAAATTCGCATCGGGCGAACGGGGCGCTGCCGCTTGAATCAGCCTGAGATAATAGTCGGCTAAATCCTGCTCGTAGGATTCGCCTCTATTACCGTTAATGTCTCGTATGCCAAACGAACCTGGTTGAAGCCCCGAACCGAACTCGGTGTCGTACATCAGCCAGCGCCATTTGCCGTCCTCTTTCCACGGCCGCCACATCTTGGTGTTATGTCCGGGACCGTCCGGATCAGCGATATAGATTCTTGCCGCCATATAGTCGATATAATTATCGATATCGATCTGAGTTTTAATATATTCGTATACTTCGGGATCGGATTCGTCATGATCAAGCATATATTTGAGAACAGCATCGTAATGATCGGAGTCTCCCTCGATAATAAAACTTGTCCAGGCAGTGTCGCCCGAGTCGTATGGGCCGATTTCACCCGTTGCCTCATAATGTGTAACAAATTGAGCGTGATAATCGTCGAGCATATCCACTTCATCGGAATCGACACCATGGTAGGTGGCGAGATATTCCTCGTTCAATTTTTCACGGATATTGAAAATGCCGAAATACTCACCATTCAGAAACACGACTGACGGGCGGTATGCCTGCACCTCGAGATCGAGGGGCTGCATCAGCGTCTGGTGAAGGCCATCGCGGAACAACGTATTGTTATCTTGTTTCTGTTCGCTTCCGCCGGCACGAAGCACTATCGATTTAAAACTCGACACCGGCAAATCAGGGAATATTTTGTAATCGATTTCATCGTACCCGTATTCGGGGCGGGCGAAAATAGCAATATTTTTCTGAACATTCGTACGAGAACCCTTACCGACAAGTTTCATACCGAAATCGATACTGAATCCCTGTGTGCCGTCCGGCTCGTAAAACTCAACATGCGCCGGTTTCTCCCAGTCCTGATAATAATTCCCGACTCCGGTCGGAGAAACTTCATATCCTCCGGCAACACCATTGACGCCTTTAACATAGATACCGATCTCAGGGTCCCACAGATCATCGGGATTAAGCGAGATCGAAAAGATCGGCAGTTCGATATCTTCGTTAATAAGATAGGTATTCGTCGCTACCGGTCCGGGGAATTTGCCAGTTTCGAATGCGCGGGCCCGCAAGACGGTGGTCTCATTGATAACAATCTCCTCTGTATATGCAGTCGAGGTTTCCGATGGCCACGAGCCGTCAAGCGTGTATCTGATTGTCGCGGTTTCTGATTCGACAAAGAGTTCAATGTTTCCCCCTGCATCATACAGTCCGCCGGGCATCGACACAGCAACCTCATCGGCATAACCGGTGATCGGCTGAGCGACATTACTTTCACCCGGGGTCGGATCGGCGAAAAACACCAGTGTCTCTCCACCGTCCGGCTGCCGCCCGCGCGACACATTCGAGGCAATAACGCCGGTGTAAAGGCTGTCGGCGACTACGCCCAGCGCATTGGTCAGCATGAGCGTCTCGCCCTCGGACTTAATTTTATAATTCGTATGGAATGTAACTACCGGTATCGACGATGCGAGAATGTCTGCCATACCATTCGGCGACACAGGCGGCGTTTTCATCCCCAGTGTGAGAAACGGAATCACCGAAAGATTTGAATATGCAAACATATCGTTATGAACTTCGACCGCAAGCATATTCTCACCGGTTTGAATCACTTCGGCAATATTTTCAATAATAAATGCTTCAGGCTCTCCGCCCTCGTACATTACCATTTCACGTGAACCGGACGATAACTCCGTTGCTACGGGAATTGTTCCCGGCTCGCCATCCATATTTGCACGGGCAATTTCGACACCGTTGATATATGCGACAAAACCGTCCTCGTAATCGACATTGAGCTGCGCGTGTGTGATATTATTGACCGA
Organism: uncultured bacterium; assembly: GCA_964497605.1. Classification (GTDB taxonomy): domain Bacteria; phylum Latescibacterota; class Latescibacteria; order Latescibacterales; family Latescibacteraceae; genus Latescibacter. The sequence goes on along the minus strand of CAZCDQ010000030.1, from coordinate 543 downwards.
ATCAACTGTGAAACTTTTTCTTATAAAAACCGATCTCGTCCATGAAACACGAGTGGCATCATCAGTCCGTGATCCAATGCCGCTCGGCCCCACATCCCAGGATGTATCGTCAAAACCGAGCGTCCTCCAGTCCTCGGGAACCGAAAAGCCTCCGATAATATATTTGAGTTCGTCTCCCATGTCGATCAACGTTTCCCAATGGCCAGGGATGGCGGTTCGATCCTTGTCGGACGCAAATACAAGCAGATATTCCCCGGCCCCTAGCGAATAATCGGGGAAAGCCCATTTATACGGCTCGTCGGGATCGTCTGTGAGACCGTATCCTGCAAGATTCACAGCCGAATCATTCGGGTTATAAATCTCTATCCAATCCGGATAATCGCCGTCGGCATCCTGAACAACAGTCGAGTTGGACGACATGACTTCGTTAATAACAGGCTGTGCGGCTGACGCAGGAGCAAACACCGCAGTAAGAACAAACATCGCAATGAGCATATGTATTGCTGTTGAATGATTCTTCACGGATACATCCTTTCCGGTATA
>CAZCDQ010000029.1:12026-27112 GCA_964497605.1 uncultured bacterium | reverse complement strand
GATTCCTCGCCAATACCGTCAAATGGACATGAGGCTTTTTCAGCATCGCCGTCACGATTGCACTCATAAACTTCACTTCCGGCCGATTCATCCCTTGTTATTACAAGAAATTGTACAAAATCGCTTATTCTCTTCTGATTTCTGGAGCTAAACCTGTTATAGCCTTCCGTTATTTAATAATTTATAATGACTTACATTAAAAGCGGATTCGAACCCCTTTTTCATAGCTCTTTTTTTTGTCTCGTAACCATATTTTATTATGCTTTATATCAATTCCTTCTTTGGATTTTAAAGGATGGACAGGAATGATGAAAAAATACTTGATTGAAATTCCAATTTAGTTATATTATAAATTCCGCCATTAGAAACACCTTTAATATTTTATTTTCATTTTTCTGTCAGATTTTTATTCCGTAACGTAAACGAAAAATAACGGGAAATTCGATGTACTGGAAGCAATGCATAAATACTTTCCACCTTAATGGGTTTTGTCCTGAACGTGCCCGCGTAATCGGGATAACAACTCAACTCCGCCGTAAACAATGTGCATTTAGAGGAAAACCCCTCATTTTCTACTATTAATTTTCAGCTCAACCTGCTTTGCCATTTTACACCAATTTACTTACTTACATTTTAACGCAAAGGATAATTATGGAAAAATTTGTTAAACATGAAAAGCTTAATAACTGGATCAACGAAATCGCGGAAATGGTTACTCCTGATTCCGTCCATATTTGCGACGGATCGAAAGAAGAATATGACCGCCTGATGCAGCACATGGTCGACGTCGGGGCAGCAAAAGCGCTGGAAAAACGCGACAACTGCTTTCTGTTCCGCTCAGACCCCAGCGATGTCGCACGGGTTGAGGCAAGAACATACATTAGTACTGATACAGAGGAAGAAGCAGGTCCAACGAATCACTGGATCGATGTCGAGGAACTAAAGGATATCATGCGCGGCCTGTATAAAGGATGTATGAAAGGCCGAACATTGTATGTGATTCCTTTTTCAATGGGACCGGTCGGCTCACCGATAGCGAAAATTGGTATCGAGATCACCGACAGCCCGTATGTGGTTTGTAATATGCATATCATGACACGAGTTGGGACAAGAGTACTGGATGAACTTGGTACTGACGGTGAATATGTCCCCTGTCTTCACTCTATCGGCGCTCCGCTTGAGCCCGGACAGGAGGATGTCCCGTGGCCGTGCGCACCCATGGAAAAAAAATATATTAGCCATTTCCCGAAAGAGAACCTTATCTGGTCATTCGGCTCCGGGTATGGCGGAAATGCGCTGCTCGGGAAAAAATGTTTCGCGCTCCGTATTGCGTCGAATATGGCAAAACGAGAGGGCTGGATGGCGGAACATATGCTTATCCTGCGCCTCATAAACCCTGAGGGTAAAAAATACCATATCGCCGCTGCATTCCCATCGGCATGCGGTAAAACCAATCTCGCCATGATGTTGCCTACGATAGAGGGGTGGAAATGCGAGTGTATTGGCGATGATATCTGCTGGATGAAAATCGCGCCGGACGGCAGCCTTCGCGCAATCAATCCCGAAACCGGATTTTTCGGTGTCGCACCGGGAACCTCATACGATTCAAATCCCATGGCGATGGAATCACTGAAAGAGAACTGCATTTTCACCAACTGCGTTCTGACCGATGAAAGTGATGTGTGGTGGGAAGGTATGGACGGCGACGTTCCCGCGCATGGAATCGACTGGAAAGGCAATGATTGGACACCGTCATCTAAGGAAACCGGCGCTCATCCAAATGCGCGTTTTACTGCTCCGGCACGTCAATGTCCGGTGATCTGTCCCGACTGGGAGGATCCCGAGGGTGTTCCGATCGACATTTTCGTATTCGGCGGGCGCCGTGCGAGTGTGGTTCCGCTTGTATTTGAGGCAAGAGACTGGGATCACGGCGTTTTCATTGGATCGACGGCTGCATCTGAGACAACGTCGGCAAATATCGGTGCGGTGGGGAATCTCAGACGCGACCCATTCGCAATGAAACCGTTCTGCGGATACAATATGGGTGATTATTTCCAGCACTGGCTGGATATGGGAGACCGTCTAGGTCCGAAAGCGCCGAAAATATTCCATGTCAACTGGTTCCGGAAAAACGAGGACGGCCGGTGGCTCTGGCCGGGATTCGGCGAGAACAGCCGTGTGCTTGTTTGGATGTGCGAACGTCTCGAGGGTAAAGCTGATGCAGCCGAAACGCCGATCGGATACGTACCGACACCCGGTAGCATCGACCTTACTGGACTCGATATAGACGATGCCGATATAGACGAGCTTCTCAAAGTCGATACGGACACGTGGAAAGCCGAAATTCCTGATATCAAGGCTCATTACGAGCAGTTCGGAGATAAACTTCCCAGCCGTTTGGATTCACAGCTTGAAGAGCTTGAGAAACGGCTCGGATAACTGTTTTTCAGGCGGTTGAGAACCCATCATTATAACGGCGCGGCAGATAATAAAGGCAGTTGTTTTCCTTGATTGTAAGACAACTGCCTTTTATATTTGTTATGGTACGATTGGCATACGTACATGGTAATAATTACGATCTAAAAAATTTAATCTAATATATCGAAAGAGGAAATTATGGACAATATTAAACTTCTATCCGAACAAAAATTAACAACGGAAAGTAAAATCCTACTTTATGTGCTGGACGGTCTCGGCGGCCTTCCCGGAAAGCACGGCAAAACAGAACTCGAGTCAGCGAATACGCCGAATCTTGATGCGCTTGCCTCACGCGGTGCCTCCGGTCTTATAGATACGGTCGGTCGCGGCATCACTCCCGGCAGCGGTCCAGGACATCTCGGTCTGTTCGGCTATGATCCTTTCAAATACCTCATCGGGCGTGGCGCACTCGAAGCTTCCGGTATCGGATTTCCGCTTACAAGGGATGATGTTGCAATGCGGTTCAATTTCTGCACGCTCGACGGGGACGGCAACATCATCGACCGCCGTGCCGGGAGGATCGCGACTGATGTGAATAAACAGCTTGTCGAAAAAATGAAAGAGGCAACAATACCCGGTATCGAGATATTCGTACAAACGGTTAAAGAGCACCGGGGGATTGCAGTATTTAGAAAAGCCGGGCTTAAAGGCAATCTTCACGATACCGACCCGCAAAAAATCTGTGTACCACCTCTGAAAGCGGAAACCTCCGATGGCGGTGAATCGAGCGAGATGGCTGAAATCGCCCAAAAATGGCTTGCGCAGGTTTACGATATCCTCAAAGATGAATCACCTGCAAACTGCATTCTCACACGCGGATGGTGCAACTATCCCGACATTCCCTCTTATCAGGACGCATTCGGGCTGAATCCGGCGTGTGTCGCGCTGTACCCCATGTATCGAGGCGTGGCGATGTTTGCGGGGATGAAAGTGTATACCGAGGGGATTACGGACTTCGCCACCAAAACCAATGTACTTATCGATGTCTGGAAAGATCACGATTTTGTTTTCTTCCACTACAAACACACCGATTCCGCAGGTGAGGACAGCGATTTCGGCCGTAAAGTCGCCTGCATCGAAGAATTCGACACTGCGCTGCCGTGCATGCTTGAACTCAATCCCGATGTCGTCGCTGTGACCGGCGACCATTCGACACCGGCTGTGTACGGCGCTCATTCATGGCATCCGGTGCCGGTTCTCATGGCCGGTAAATACGTCCGTCCCGACAATATCAACGCATTCGGCGAAACAATGGCTGCATCCGGCGGTCTCGGCAGGTTTGACGCCTGCTATCTTATCAACGAACTGCTTGCGGCGGCGGGGAAACTCCAGAAGTACGGTGCATAAACTATCAGCGAGACTTTTCACACGGGAGCGATGCGATGAAATCCGTTTTGCTTTCAATTGTTATTACCGCCAGTATTGCGGTCATGCCGTTACTTGGTCAGAACCGGATCGATAAAGATACGATCTCGACGTCAGCCGTCGACCTCGAAATACATTTTCTCCGTCACGGCACGCTCATGTTCACGTTTGACGGTCTTGTCTTTCATCTCGATCCATGGTTGAGGATCGCGGATTATACTAAACTGACGAAAGCCGATATCGTACTGATTTCGCACGATCACGCCGATCATCTCGATCCGAAAGCGCTTGAACTGGTTACGAAGGACGATACCGATATTATCTATACACAGGTATGTTCACGTGATTATCCCGGCGGCGATGTAATGGATTAGGGAATGAAATGGACGGTGCGGGGAATCGGAATCGAGGCGGTTCCGGCGTATACGGTCAAAACACCCGAACGTGGCGAGACGCATCCGAAAGGCGAATGTAACGGCTATATTGCCGACAAACGGGTTTACATCGCCTCAGAAACCGCAGTTATCCCGGAATTGAAAAATATCTCTGATATCGACATCACGTTTCTTGCGATGGATGTAATCTATAACATCTCACCGGAAGAAGCGGTCGAGGCGGTGAATATGTTCAAACCGTGGTTAATCTATCCGTATCATTTCAACAAAGCCGATTTAACTCCGTTTATCGAGGCATTTGCGGACAATCTCGATATCGGAGTAAGAGTCAGGGATATGGGACGGTAGATTATCGGAATCGTACATAACAAAAAAGGTGGTGGGGGGTCCCGCCTTTTCTTTCTATCAGGCCTGTTTCTTCCGGTTGCGTTATCCTTCCCATATGGGCGACATGGCCCGGAACCGTTCGACAATTGGTGGAAGTGTCTCGATCACATTATTTACCTCGGCCTCGGTATTCTCGAAACCGAGCGAGAACAAAATAGAGGCATTCGCCAGTGCCGGATCGCATCCCATCGCCGCAAGCACATGCGAACTTTTGAGCGCCTTGTCCGCGCAGGATGATCCCGAGGCGGCCATAATTCCCCGCCCCGCGAGACTGAACAGCATCGTTTCGCCCTCGACCGCTTCGACACTGATGTGAACGTTGCCGGGAAGGCGTTTTAAGAGGTCTCCATTGATCTGTAGTTTCGGGATTGCAGCCTCAAGTCCGTTCATGAGTTTGTCGCGGAGCGGTGTTGTCGCAGTGATTCTCGCTTCCATATCCCGCGCCGCAATCTCCGCAGCTTTTCCGAGCCCGACAATAGCGGGAACATTTTCAGTTCCACCGCGCCGTCCACGCTCCTGAATGCCGCCATCGATGAGCGCGAATACCCGCACACCATCTCGGATATACAGCGCCGCCACTCCTTTCGGGCCGTAAAATGCATTGCCTGCAAGTGACAGCATGTCGACGCCGAGATCGTCCACATTGGCCGGAATTGTACCCGCTGTCTGAATGGCGTCCGTATGGAACGGTATCCCACGCTCTTTCACAACAGTAGCGATATCTTTAATGTTCTGGATTGTTCCAATCTCGTTTGACGCGCTCGTAATCGAAACAACGGCGGTATCGTCACGAATTGCCTCAGTTACTGCCGCAGGATCGACAAAACCGCGGCTATCGACATTTACCGAGGACACTTCCCAACCGAGACGTGTCAGTGATTTCGCTGCGTTCAGCACGGACTGATGATCGATTGCCGAGACGACGATATGTCTGCCTTTTTTCTCGCGGGCAAACGCGGTACCTTTAATAGCGAAATTGTTCGATTCGGTGCCGCAGGAGGTGAAATAAATCTCTTTTGGCTTTGCGCCGATAAGCGCGGCTACCTGTTCGCGGGCATGCTCGATCGCCGCTTTCGGTTTCGATCCAAGCGTGTGAATACTGGACGGATTCCCGAACTCCGTTTTGAAATACGGTACCATCTCATCGAACACCTCGTCGAGCAGCCGTGTACCTGCGGCGTTATCCATGTATATGGTATCCATAGCAGTCTCCTACAAAAATAAATAAATTTATCCTGTTTTCAATATTAACGTTTCAGACGCGCGCATGTTCAAACTTTTCTTGACAGTACCATCTCAACACAAACAAGTGCAACTGCACATATTATGAACACACTGAACAATTCTCTGCCGTACCGATCCGCGGTGACAATATCGGTTACACTCTCGGTATCCGTTACCGTTTTCCACGGCAGTTCCCCGAATGATTGGGCCATTGCACGCTCTCCCGCACGTGTATAGACAATCTCTGAACGCGGAGTATTCACACAGAATCTTGCCCGCTCGAACGTACCGGCATATATAACATAAAATCCAGGCGCTGAAAATTTGCCGGTCGATACGATTGCACCGTTCGGCCCCGCTTCATATTCTACAAGCACCGGGGGTAGCCCTTCTGGTTTCACTGTGACTTGCGTGCCCCTCGTAACACTGCCGATGTTCACTGAACCGGACTCGCCCGTTGTATACGTGAAGCTTCCGGAAAGTGTACCCGAAAGATATTGCGCCGCACGGACAATCAGCGGCGAAAAAATCCCAGAAACGGCAACGTCGCCGGTTCCGGTATCCGCTCCAACCGCAAACATCAGCACCGCACCTTTTCCGCAGTCGGTAACACCTGCCGCCATATCACCGTTATCGAATCTCGCAAGAACTGAAATATTGGCAGCGGACGCCATGCGGATGTATGAGGACGTTTCTGGTTTTGCGAATTCGCCGTCGCGGGAAATCTCTGAAAGAACCGGATGATTGAGATCGAACGTTTCGATGCGGTTCGTCCGGCCTGTCCTTAATACTCCGCCCGTCAGAATCTGCACAGGAAACATGTCGCGGAAAATGCCGTCCGCATACAGCGATGTTTCAACATCCGCTCCGGGAAACACCATAAATCCCTTGCCGTGATCGGCTATCTCTGCGAGAAGTGCTCGATAGAGTGTTTTCGGAATATCATTTATTCCCGAGAAAACAATGACATCCGCCCAAAATAAATCATCCTGCTCAATATTTTCTCCGGTAATCGATCTGACATCAAAAACCATATCTTCTGTGCCCGCAATGAGCGCTTTTTCAAGATAGAACGTGTCCTCGCGGCTTTCGCCGGCAATGAGTATTTTGACCGTTTCCGGAACACTGCGCACGAGCCGACGTACCTCTCCCTGCCCGAAATAGCCATCATTCACCGCCGCGTAAACCGAATACCATCCCGATACGTCGGGAACATACGTAAATTCTGCCCACCCCGATTCATCCGGCACAGCTCTCCCTTTCCGCTCACCGTTTACAAAGAACTCCACATCATTACTCCCGCCGGTATCTCCCGAAACCTCAGCGGCAAACGTGAGTGTCCGTCCCGGTGCAACCAGCTTATCGACCAACGTAATATCGGTCACAACCCGGCCGTTCCGCTCATCCGGTCCCAGCGTCATAACATATAAGCGAACCGACTCACCGTCTGTATTCAGTGAATCCGGAATGCTCTCCACGGCAGCGTCTGTAATGTAATAAAGCTCCTTATTGATCAAACCGGAGGATTTCAGCGCATCGAGTGCCCGTGAAAATGCAGATGCAGGATCGGCGGCTGCGGGATTTTCGGCTGCGTTTTCGAGAACTGCGGTAAGTTCTTCGGGATCGTCATATACTCGCGGAATTTCACCGTGAGAATCATCGCCAGTGAATACAATCGCCGCCGTATCGTCCTCGCGAAGGAAATCGATGATATCCCCCGCTTTCCGCAGCGCACGGTCGTATAACAGTTCGCCGTTATCCACATAGAACATACTGGCCGAGTTGTCCACAATAATTGCCGCCGCGGTAGGGCTTGAGGATTCGAATGCGCTTTTCAGCGCCGGCCGTGCAAAAGCGAGTACAATTAATGAGATAATGAGAGTACGGAGCAGTATGACAAAGAACTGTTTGAGCCTGAGAAGTCTGATACGGTCGCTTTTCAGCCATTCAAGAAACCGGATGCTTGGGAACACCGTCTCCTGCGTATTGCGTTTCGACAACAGATGTATTACAAGCGGAATCACTGCGGCACCGAGGCCGAACAGTATGACCGAATTGAGGAAATTCATTATCAACGCTGCCTTTTCCGTTTTGCGAGATATTTTGCCAGAGCGCGGTCGAGTGGAACATCTGTTTCAAGCCGCGCGTAATCGACAGAGATATCATGCATATCGTGGATAAGCGATGAGAGATGGTCGTTATACATGGCAAGGTATGTATCGCGTATATGCCAGGGTTGTATGGTAATCCTGCCGCCCGTTTCGGCATCGATGAACCGCATTTCATCGGTGTAATCGAACCGGAGTTCCATAGGATCGACAATGTGAAAAACAAGGACTTCGTGGCCGTTGTGACGGAAATGCTTGAGACCGTGGATAAGCTCGTCCGCCTCGACAACAAGATCGCTGACGATAATCACCAGCCCCCGGGCGGTGAGCCGTTCAGCAAGCGAATGCAGAATCGATCCGGCAACAGTCTCTCCGGCTGGTTCCGATTTATCGAGGATTTTGATAATCTCGGTGATTTGCGACTGCACCGATCGCGGCGGGATATACTCATTCAGATTATCCGAAAAGGTCAAAAGTCCCGCGCTGTCTCGCTGGCGGATCATGAGAAACGCAAGCGATGCGGCAAGTATTTTGCCATATTCGAGTTTACTGACTGTTCCGGCGCTTTTAAATCCCATCGAACCGCTTACATCAAGGATTATATGGGCTTTCAGGTTCGTTTCCTCCTCGAACCGTTTGACATACATCCGGTCGGTCCGTCCGAATACTTTCCAGTCGAGAAACCTAAGTGAATCGCCGGTCATGTATTGACGGTGCTCGGCGAATTCGGTTGAAAAGCCGTGATATGGGCTTTTATGAAGCCCGGTGATATATCCCTCGACCACATGTTTCGCGATGAGATCGAGCCTCGAAAGCCTGCTTATAATCTCCGGTGAAAGATAGTCGCGGCGTGTTTTGTTCAATTCATATCTCCGATCAGGCGGTTAATGATATCCGGAGCGAAGACGCCCTCCGCCTCTGCGGCGAATGTGGTCACAAGACGGTGTCTGAGCACCTGCATCGCAACTGAATCGACATCCTTCGTTGAGGGCACAAACCTTCTTTCCAACGCGGCTCTCGCTTTGGCGCCAAGAATGAGATACTGCGACGCCCGTGGGCCGGCTCCCCATTTCACCCACTCTTTGATGTAATCCGGCGCGCTTTCCTCATCGGGACGAGTTCTGCGGACAAGATCGACCGCATGAGCAACCACATCGTCCGCGGCGGGAATGCGGCGAACCAAATTCTGAAGCGCAACAATGTCCTCCGCGGTTAGAATCTTCTCTGACGGTATGTTTACCGCGCCGGTGGTGCGTTTTACAATCTCGACCTCCTCCTCACGGGAAGGATATCCGATCCACAAATTGAACATGAACCGGTCGAGCTGTGCCTCGGGAAGCGGATAGGTGCCCTCCTGCTCGATTGGATTTTGGGTCGCGAGCACAAAGAACGGCTCGCCGAGAGGCATAGAGTTGCCCTGCACGGTGACTGCATGTTCCTGCATGGATTCGAGGAGCGCCGATTGCGTTTTCGGGGGCGTACGGTTGATCTCGTCGGCAAGCACGATATTTGAAAACAGCGGGCCATGAAGGAATCTGAAACTCCGCCTTCCAGTTTCGACGTTTTCCTCCATGACCTCGGTTCCGATAATGTCCGAGGGCATAAGGTCGGGAGTGAACTGAATCCGCGAGAATGCAAGGTCGAGCGATTTCGCTATTGTAGAGATCATGAGCGTTTTCGCAAGCCCCGGAACGCCAACAAGGAGACAGTGCCCACGGCAGAGCAGCGTGATTATCAAATTTTCGACTATGTCGTCCTGGCCAACAATCACTTTCGCGATTTCACCGGCGATTCGTTTCTTCGAGTCGGCAAGCCTTTCGAAGAGTTCGATATCGGGACGTTTAATGTTTTCAGCCATGTATCATCCTTTGTGTAAATGAATACGTTCTATATGTATTTAATTTTCATTTCTAATATTACAGACCTTTTCTACTCAAAACCTTTCATTTTATCATAAAGTAAGATATAATGGACAGAATTTACATATCTTTATTGTGTTTTATCCTGTTAATCTTGTAAATCATGTATAAATAATTTTTTTCAATAGAGGCAATTTCAAAAGTCGGGATATTGCCCGAAAGAGAGCCTTGACGTGCTCCCTTCGATAAGGGGGTATCTTCGTAACTCATTGATTCATATAATCCTCCTGTTTTTCGGACAAGCCACTTGTTAAGGGGGATATATTTTTAAATCGGTCGAAGTTGTGACTTTTGAATTTGGCTCAATAAATAATTCATAATAGGACAGGATTAACATGATTATTTTTGCAGTTATACATCTTATTTCTGTAAATTCTGTCTAATTCAATTCTTTCATTTATGTTTTCAGCTCTTTCTTCTTTGCACCGGGGAAGAGAATATTGTTCAGGATCAGGCGGTATCCCGGTGAGTTTTTGTGGAGAAAAAGCTGTGTGGGCGGGTCGCCTACACGGTGCTGAAAATCCTCGGGATCGTGCCCGGAAAGAAACGTGAATGTTCCCTTACCGAGATTTCCGTGAATATATTTGGCGGTATCGCGCGATTTGTTCTCGCCCATAACAATCACGTTTTTCTTGATAAGCGCGCTGTTGTATTCGGTCGTCTGACCCATAAATCCTTTAATTGGATTCTCGTGATTCTGCGTCAGCATCGCCGGAACCGGATCGTATTTTGCGCTGAATTCAAACAGCTCGAAATAATCGACAATTTGATCAGCTGTTACTTCAACGACTGCCGATACCTGTGGATTGACATCGATATCAGAAAATTCATATACCCGCGGATCGGTAATTAGTGTAAAATTCTCGAACGCGAATGTCCGTGAATAATCGAGCTTCTCATTCAATACGGGGTCGTAATCGTCGCCGTCGAACTCCGGTCCTACAATATCAACTCCTGCGGCAGCAAGGGCGATATCAATGGTATCGGTCGCCGAACACATTGCAAACACGAATCCGCCGTTATTTACATATTCACGAATCATTTCGGCAACCGCTTTCTTCTCCTCGGACACTTTAGAGAACCCTAATTCGGCCGCCATCCGCTCGTAGTCACGCTGCTGGGTAATATACCACTCACGGTTGCGGTAATTGTTGTAGAATTTGCCGTACTGACCGGTGAAATCTTCGTGGTGAAGGTGCAGCCAGTCGTATTCGGAGAGATCGCCGTTAAGGACCTCGACATCCCACAGTGTGTCGTAGGGTATCTCCGCATAGTTCATTGCAAGCGTGACCGCATCGTCCCAGGGCAGCTTGTTCGGCGGTGTGTAGACTGCGATTTTCGGACATTTTTCAAGAAGCTCTTTCGACATATTAGCGTTCTCGATTGCCTCGTCAAGCCTATAAAGCGATCCGTCATCGAGTATCTCGAATTTCACACCGCGGATAAGAGCATACTCGCGGATACTGTTGTTCACGTTCATTAGAAACGATCCGCCGCGGTAATTGAGCAGCCATTCTACCGGGATATTGAGTTCAAGCGCATGATATGCGACACCGTATGCTTTCAGATGATCGGTCTGCGTTTCGTCCATCGGAATGAGTATCTTGTCAGCGCTGCAGGGTAATGCGGCAGTAAACACCAAGACAACAACCAAAATTGTCGCAAGCAATTGTTTATAATAATATCTAAATAATTCTGTCATTTTCATTCTGTCAGTATCCGTAATCTGTTTCGGAGTTCATTTTCGTAGATCGATCCCGGAAACGATACCATCGTATCCAAATATAAGATTTTCGCCCGTTCTTTGTCATTCAGTTTTGATGCAAATATATCCGCCGCCTCAACAACGGCGCCCACATAGACCGTGGTATCGCCGGCAGATCGTGCGGCGCGCAGATAATACTCGGCCGCCTCGTGGAAATTTTCCTGCGACCGTGCCATATTTCCCAGCTCACATAGAGCAAACGGTGCAACGGCTGTAGAGGTATCCGACGACGCAGTGGTAAAATACTCCCGGGCTGTCTCATCGTCGCCGCGATACATAGCATGGTGGCCCTGAGCAAACGCCTCGAATGCCTCCTTTGCGGCATCCGTCACACTCTCCAGCGCAATGACTTTGAAAGTGAGCAGATCGTTGACCTCGTTGTCGCCAGGGCTGCTTCTCATACAGTTTTGAATGGCGTCCGACATCAGTTCAATATCGTTTTCAAAGAACCGTAGGTACGCTGTTTTCATATACGTTTTATACCGTTCATCATCAGTTCTCGCTTTCAAGATTGCGCGCGCAAATACCTCGCCAGCCTTATCACCTATACCGTGCCGCAAATACATATCTCCAAGGCTGTAATATCCCTCGAACGCAACCTCGGGAAATTCAGCGGATGCCGCATATTCCTCAAGTATCCTGGTGTATCCCTCGAAACTGGTCCTGTCTGCTGAGATTTGGATCAGCCGTAATCCCGCCTCGGCGGCATCTTTCGTTCCGGCATAGTTCTCGATTATGCGCTGATAATCACCGATAGCACGTTCGATTCTCCCGAGATCTCGCTCGATTGAAGCTGAGGTTTTGAGGGCCTCGACACGGTTTTTAGCATCTGTGAAATGGTTGTAATACTCACGGTATGCGCTGAGCGCCTGTTCGGAATGACCGTCACGCCGGAGCGTTTCGGCGAATTTCCAAGCCTCTAAGGCATTGTTCTGACCTTTCGCTGTGCGGAACATGACCGAATATGCACGGTCAATATATCCTGCATTATAGAGCATTTCGGACAGCAGTTTGGCCGCCAAGATGCTTTCGGGATTATTGAAATGATAGTCCGCTACAATCTTTTGTATGGCGCCTAAGTCGTTGCCCGCTGTTTTTGCACGGTTGATATTGTTCTGCACATGCTGATACGACAATTGCACAGTATCGAGCAGTTTTATATACTCCCCGATCGCCGCTGCAAAATCCTCACGGTACTCGTGAATCCGCGCCATCTCGAGCGCAAACAGATTCGGGCTCCCGATTTTTTCACGCGCTGTTTCATATATGAGGAGCGCCTCATTGAAATCGTTCCGTGCGGTATATTCTCCCGACACTATCCTTACGCGTTGAAGTTCTTTCCAGTTCCCGCCAATGATACTCATAAGCGTTGCTGCGCTGTCGTCCGTCTCTCCTAGTTCGTACTGAGCACGTGCGAGATAGCGTTTTGCCTCGGTATGATCCGGATCGTCCTCGAGTTTCGAGCGCGCAATCGCCGCAAGTCCCTCATAATCACTCAATTGCGTATACAGTGAGATCAGTTTATAAAAATATACATCCCGTTTGTCGGCATTATACAGCTCGAGATATATCTCAGCGGCCTTCACAAAATCGCCGTTCGCCTCAATTTCCTGTGCCTTAAGGAGTTTAGGGTTGACACTCTGTGCGGCGGCAGAAACTGCAACAACCATAATCGCCGCCGATACGGCTAGTATTAAAGTGCGATATCTCATTGCCCGCCTCCTCCGGCATTCCCCATAAGCGATTCGTAATATCCGCGGATTATTCGCATATATTCCGGATCGAAATCGCCGCTCATCGCTTCTTTCAACCTTCGGTTGATGTCTGACTGCCTTTCCCCAAGGTCCTCAGGCAGCGCATCGGATCCGCGGGACACATTCCGTTCGGCGGTCATGGATTTACGTTCATCGGCCTCGTCTTTCTCGCGCCGGGACCGTCTCGCATCCAGGATTCTGCGGTAAATATCGAGCTGTTTCCGCTCTATACGTTCACGCGGTTCGTTCTTCCGCATCATGTTTCCGGTATCGTCCATCTCCTCTGCGAGTTTCTGTAGAAGCTCCTGCATATTGCTATCGCCCGCGATCTGTTTGCTCAACTCAGACAGCATTTCGGAGAGACGATACTGTTCCGCAGCAAGCTGTTCCATAAGCTGCTGACCTAATTGATTGCTGAGTGATAATTGTCCTTTCGCGATCTGCTGAAGCTGCAGCATAAGATCGCCCGGCATTCCCATTGAGTTTTGCGCGTCTTCTTCCTGGCTGAGCAGTAGTGTGAGGAAATGAATACTGCTGTTGACCGTTTTAAGCGCTTCGGCGGCAGACTGAGCGCCCTCCGCCTCGTTTCCGGAAGCATAACCGTCCACCGAACGCTGCATCAGCATTCTTGTCGAGGTCATCATTTGCTCCACAATGCCCGCGATCTCGATAAATACTCTACTGAATTTGGTCAACGATTGCCCGGCGACATCCGCGGCGTCGATAATCTCAAGCTGCAATTGTGCACGCTCTTCATTATCGAGAGGATCCGGACCGTTCAGTAATTGTTCCTGTTTTTGCGATACAACCAGCAGTTCGTTTAGTGATTTGAATAAACGTTTTTTCATCTCCTCCGAATTCGTTGCCATCATTGCTGCTCCAAGAGAATCGTGTTTCTCGATAAGTTCCGACAGCATGGTGTTCGATTCGCTCAGTCCGCGCTTAGCCCGTTCGCTCATACCGTCTGCCATCTCCTGCGCAGTATCCCGCATGACCGAGGCAATATCGTTGTTTTCGACCGCCTCCTCGAATGAATCCGTATTTATACCAAACGCCTCTCTCAGGTCGTCTGCCGCGCCGGCAAGTTCCTCCTGAATCGCCTGCATCTCTTCGGCGAGGCTCTGTTCCTCGCGCGGATACGAGGATTCGGATGGATTTTGGGCATATTTCTGTGTCATTTCGGCCTGTTTAGCGGCCATATCCTCGAGAAGATTCCCGGCCATTTCGAAGCGCTGGAGCGATTTGACCTGCTCGAGAAAATCAATGATGCGGTCAAGTTTCTTCTTGAGATCCTCCGCGGTAACGTTATAACTATCGAGAGCCTGCTTGATTTTTCCGGGATCGATTTCGATATTCGCCTGCGTGAGCTGTTTCAGCGCTTCCTTTATATCGTTGTTGGAAATATCCTCAATTATCTCCGATATCTGGCGGAGTTTATCGAGCGTTTCGACCGCGGCAATATTTTCATCGGTCAGGCGGTCGGCAATTTTAGTGACATCCTCTGAGATTTCGGTAACCTCCTCCTGCATCCGTTCGAGATTCTGTTTCGTTTCCTCGATGGCTGTTTTGTCCGACCAGTCGAGTTTCTGATTGCGTTTCATGTTATCGTTGACATTATCGAGCATCTCCTGCTGTTCGGCGGTATCCCCGGCAATTTCGCGAAGCCGTTCGATACCGGCATCCTGCTGCTG
>CAZCDQ010000029.1:0-12016 GCA_964497605.1 uncultured bacterium | reverse complement strand
AACAGTCTCTCTCATAATATCGGTTACCGAGGGCAGGCGTACAAACACCGTATCAGATATTCCCTTTTTTGGTCCGCCCGCCGTATCGTTGTCATACACAACCAGATTGAACGGTACGACATCTCCCGCTAACAGGTCCATCTTTGTCATGTCCCACTCATACTCCCCGGTGAATCCTGTAGAGGCGGTTTCAGGTAATTCAAATGGCACCTTAAATGGTTCTTTCTCATACGGCAGTGTAAAGACAAGCGAAACGGACGATATCCCGTAATCGTCGGACGCCTGATACAGCACCGGTAGTTTCCGTGAACCGCGCAGAATCGGATTGCCGACCGGACTAACAATTGTGACTGCCGGATTTTCATCCTCGAAACAGGTGAGACGGTAGGTTATCGGATTATGGTTCTGAATGTCGAGTGTATCTTGCAGCGCAAATCTGTAATCGGCACTCCTGTCGGCGGTAAATTTCGCCGTACCGCGAGCGCCATCGACCTTGCATACGGTCTCTGTGGAATCGCTCCAAACAATAGACATTGTTTTCAGCGGTTTGTTTGCCGTAAACGTCATAGTGACCTCCGAGCCATTCAGAACACGGATATTACCCTCATTGCTGTCCGGCCTGACCGTGCCGACTCTGGTATATGGAGGATAGCGGACAGCAATGTCAAACGATACGATGTCGGGGCGCTCGATTACAGTCACGTCGGCTGTTTCTGTATGGACACCTGCGGTTTCGAGGTAATACTGAAACGATGAACGTGGTTTTTCGATGACTGCATTGAAATCGCCGGTGATATTGTCAGTTTCAACTGGTTTCGAGTTCCAGACGCCGGAATCGTTCCACCGGAAAAAAACAGCAAGCGGCTCTGACATATCGCCGGAAACGAATCCGGACACCTCGAAATTGTTGCCGCGAATAATCAATTCGGAAGCGTCTGCAGTGTAAATTGCATTCCGCTCCGGTGGAATATATGCGTGGGAATAATCGGAGAGTCTCAGCAGGCCTCCCATCATGCTGCCGGGAGCAACAGTTCCGATAAATAGTATTACCGCAATTGTACCCGCAGCGGTTTTCAGAGCCCGCTTCAGATGTAAGGAGGGCACCGCATCGGCGAAATCGAGAGCCATTGTATCGCGTTTGACCATTTCCAGAAGCGCGTCGACAATTTCGATCGATTGTCCCCTGAGGCCGGATTCACCGAGGCGTCCAAGCTGCACGGCGCTGATCAGGCCATTATTGAGCGATGGATATCTCCGTTCGATCATACGGGAAACTTCGTCGTGATCGGGACGGTTAATTATGGATCGAATAATTAAAATAATAAATACGAATGCGGGAATGAGTAGCGCAGAAAAAAACATGAACGTTTTTATTCGCGGTGGGAAGTATATCACCCATTCAAATAAAGCGGCAATACAAAAAAGTACAGCAAGGCCGGCAATCGTATATAACGCCGCAGCCGCTATAGAATAGAGAACATAACGTCGTGAAATCTTGCGGAACCGCTCAATAATATGTTTATAGACCGCATCGTTCATAGAAATTTCGATAGTGGAGGTTTAATGTGTGAGAGTCCAGACTATCAGGTTAACGCCCATTTTCAGGGCTGCAATGCGACGTTCCTCGGGATCTTCATGGACGGATTGATCCTCCCATCCATCGCCCAAATCCGACTGGAACGAATAAAACACGACCATGCGTCCCTCGTGAAACAGCGCGTACGCCTGTGCTGGTTCACCGTCATGTTCATGCACTTTCGGCATACCGTCGTGCATAGGGAAATAGGCGCTGAATATAGGATGATCTTTCGGCAGAAGGACAAGGTTCTTGTCGGGAAACACCTTTTTCATTTCACGCCGGAAACTTTCGTCCATGCCGTAGTTGTCATCGGCGATCAAAAATCCACCACCTGTAAGATATCGCCGTAAAAGTAACGCCTCCCGGGACGTGAACGACACATTCCCATGCCCATTCATATAGACGACCGGCGTGCTAAAAAGTTCTTCTCCCGTGAGAGAAACGACCAGCTCCTCGCCGGAAGCAGGAATTCCGGTGTTTTCTCGGACAAACCGCATCAGGTTCGGAAGCGATGTGGGGTTAGAATACCAGTCCCCTCCACCGCCGTACTTCAGTCTTGCGATGCTAAATGTTTCTTCAGAAACCGCGTTTGCCGAAAAAAAGACTGCCGTAGCACATATTATGGCAACGATGAATGTCGTCCGTATACAATACATGGTTAGTTCTTCGCCATGCCAACCCGCTGAGCCGCCTGGAAGACTTTACCTTCGGTCTGGATCGAAGGAGCGATAATGATGTTCACAAGCTGCATCTCACGAATATTCGCCGCACCCAGCGCACCCATAGAGGTTTTCAGCGCGCCGACAAGATTCTGACTCCCATCGTCAAGCTCGGCCGGACCAAACAGAATTTGATCTAACGTCCCGCTGATACCAACATTGATCCGTGTACCACGCGGAAGGTTTTCGTTCGATGTGGCCATACCCCAGTGATAACCTTTTCCTGGAGCCTCTTTGGCGCGGGCAAAGGCCGAACCTATCATCGCCGCATCGGCGCCGCATGCAATCGCTTTGCAGAAATCACCGCCGCTGGTCATGCCGCCATCGGTAATAATCGGCACATATCTTCCCGTTTTCTTAAAATAGAAATCCCGGGCCGCCGCACAATCCGCCGTGGCGGTAACCTGCGGAACGCCGATACCCAGTACACCTCTTGTCGTACAGGCTGCCCCAGGACCGATTCCCACAAGAAGGGCCGATATACCTGCCTCCATCAGGCCGAGGCTGGCGCTGTATGTCACCGCGTTTCCGACCATGACAGGGACTTTCATCTTATTGCAGAATGTCTCGAAATCGAGGGCGGTATAGCTGTTTGAATAGTGACGGACGGTGGATACCTGCGACTGCACAACAAAAATATCGACATCGGCGCTTTCGGCAATCTCACCGTTCCGGTCCGCAGTCTGCGGGATCGAGGATACAACCGCTTTCACACCGGCAGCTTTTATTTCGCAGATACGTTTTTCAATGAGTTCCTCTTTCACCGGCTCACGGTACAGGCCCTGAATGAGTTTAGTTGCTTTCTCTGTCGAGGCGCTTATCAGCTCCTTGAGCACGTTTTCTGGATGTTCGTAGCGCGTCTGGACACCGTCGAGATTGAGTACTGCAAGTCCGCCGAGTTTTCCCATCTGAATGGCGAAATTCGTATCCACAAGACCGTCCATCGCCGCAGCAAGTATCGGAACCTCGATCTTCATATCTCCCATCGTCCATGAAACGTCTACGTCGTTCGGATCCAACGACACTTCACTGGGGACCAGCGCGATTTCATCGAAGCCGTAGCACCGTCTCGCCTTACGGCCTCTGCTGATATATTCGCTCATTCATAACCTCCATTTTATATTTAATCTTTTTCCGCTATCGAAAAACAAAATTGATATCCTCGATCGGCCAACGCGGTTCTACAATCACCGTATCTGGGTACGCAACAACCTGCTCGGCGAATTTGTACGGATCGATATCTCCCCTCGAAATAACCCCGTTGCCTTCCGTATCTTTATGTGCGAGTATAAGATACTGTCCAGGGAGAATCGATCCAGTGGTCCACTGTCCCGGGTTGTCAAACGCATATTCATTAAACTTCTCCGTCCCGATATGTTTAGTATAGATTCGGTATAATTCCGCTGACAATCCGGTTTCATCAGAAATATTACCGGAAATTGTTCCAAGTGTATCGGCGGGAACGACTCTGAAATTTAACGTGCCGCCCGATTCGCCGAACGTATTTCCTGCAATGCTTTTAAACCGATCTCTGTCCAATAATATAACATAATCGAACCCGTTCTGCCATCTTTCAAAAGGCGCAAGTTCGATTTCGTTTGGCGAGACGAGCCTGACCGAAACTTTTTCGCCGGATTCCTGCTCGATAACGCCGACGATATCAGCCGGAAAATCGAGCATCCTGTTGAATGAAACCATAATGCGTTCATCAGGCGAGGAAAGCAGTTTCGGATTGTAGTCTACAATAGCAAGGGACGTTGTATCGGCACGGGACGATCCCTCAAAAAACGGCTGTTGCTCGAACGTCATCAGTGTGTTGCCGTCACGGTCGGCAACAAAGAGATCGGTCAGCGGATATTTCCGATTTTCCTGTAATTCAGTCGCAAGCGTGAGCACTTTCGGTCTGTTTTCTTCTTTATAAATACCCAGTATTTCAAGATCCTCTATTTCGATGATAACCTGGTCGATGAGAATGGCTCTGCTGAAATACAACTCGACACGCTGATTGTCTGCCGTCCTGATCGTGCTCAACTCGATATCGGAGCTAAACCGTTCCGAGATCATAATATTTGGTGCGGTCACAACCGAATCGGAAACGGAGATTGACACATCGCGCGGCATGATTCCGATCATATCGTAATTCTCGGTGAAAAAGCCGTCCTTATCTTTGTCGCCGATGGCAAACAGACGGTACCTACCGTTCGATAGACCTGCAAGCTCATAAGAGCCGTCAGTGCCGGTCTGGGTAAAATAGCCGGGGACATCATTACGTGGATCGGGATCGGTTGCGCCGTCATCAAGCCGATATGCGACAATATCGATTTCAGCTATACGTTCGCGTCCCGGCCCGAAATATTTATATGGCAATGCAATTCCGCGAATCCGCTTGTTTTCAAGGACTTCGCCTGTTGTAAAACAGAGAACGATCGATTCATCCATCCCGATACTTCTGAGGTCGGAGGTTTTTGCACCTACTGTAACAACGTAGGTCGTATTCTCCTGAAACGAGTCAGCCGGTGTAAGTGTCAATACCTTTCCACTGCCCGACCATTGAGATTCGGGCCACGTTGCGGGAATCGGTACGATGAAAAGATTTTCCTCGACACTCTCCTGGTTCATGGGCTCTGAAAACTCGAGAACAATCGTGGCATCCAACGGCACACGGATCTCGTTGAATGCCGGGGAGGAACTCACCAGTTCAGGCGCAGTCGTATCCTCCGGACCACCGGGAGGATATGCCATTTTTGCGCACGACAAACCCGCTAAAACAAACAAGGCAATCGCCAAAAATGGAAATCGCCTGCTGTTCGAAACCAAAGGATTCCTTTTCATCGATTCCTTGTATGTATGCCGCAACCAGCATGCGAAGCCGTATCCGCATATCCGCCGATGTCGGTACTATGTTTTAATAAGTTTATACAATACTGCTTTTTGTGCATGCAAACGGTTTTCCGCCTCGTCGAACGCGATGCTCCGCGGACTGTCGAGAACATCCGAGGTAATCTCCTCTCCCCGGTGCGCAGGCAGGCAGTGGCTTACCAGACAACCCGGCCCGGCGGAATCCATAAGTGCGGCATTGACCTGATATTCTTTGAATTTAATATTTTTAGTCGCCGATTCGTTTTCCTGCCCCATACTTACAAACACATCTGAATAGATAAGATCGGCACTTTTCACTGCCTGGTGAGGATCATGTTCCAGTGCATAGACTGTACTCATTTCGTCCGCTCTCGAAACCGCTGACTTCACAATGGATTCATCTGGCTCGAATCCCTCAGGGCAGCACATGGTGAAATCCATGCCTGCAAGCGGTGCAAGAAGCATCAGACTATGCGCAACATTGTTTCCGTCGCCGACAAACACAATTTTCCGTCCGCGCAGGTCTCCGAGATGCTCTTTTAATGTAAGAATGCACGCAAGTGCCTGGCACGGATGTTCGAGATCGGTCAGCGCGTTAATAACCGGAATGGTGGCATTTGCGGCAAGCTTTTCGATAATATCCTGGCCGAATGTCCTCATAATGATCGCATCCATCCATCTTGAAAGGTTACGGGCGCCGTCCTCAACACTCTCACGTTTCCCGAGACCGATATCGCTTCCGGCGAAATAAATGCTTTGCCCACCGAACTGGTTCATCGCGACCTCGAATGTTGCACGTGTTCTAAGTGACGGTTTATCAAAAATCAAAACCGCCGTTTTCCCTTTAAATAACCCGTAAAAGTCCCGGATATTCGCCTTAATCACTATCGCCGTGTCGATTAGATATTCGTAATCCTCGACCATAATATCACGTATACTCAACAAATCCTTATTCATAATACCCTCAACTGCGGGAATTTTCATTTTGTCCTGCAAAACAACACAACTACGTCCGTGTTACCATACTTTGTTTCAGATCATTATAAGATATAGCGGCTCAGGTCTTCGTCGGTAACAATGTCTTTAAGCTCGTTTCTGACCATATCCTTTGTAACGTTCAATTTAACCGGCCCTGCACCTTTTGGGTTCTCATATAGTATATTCTCAAGCAGCGTACTCATGATTGTGTGAAGCCGCCGCGCACCGATGTTCTCGGTTTTCGAATTTACCATACCGGCGTATGCCGCGATCTCACGCAGAGCGCCCTTCGTAAAATTCAACACGACACCGTCCGTCTCGAGAAGCGCCTTATATTGTTTGATAAGCGCGTTTCGCGGTTCGGTAAGAATTCGGTAAAATTCTTCCTCCCCGAGACTATCGAGTTCAACCCGTATTGGGAACCGCCCCTGAAGCTCGGGAATGAGGTCTGACGGTTTGCTCGAATGAAAAGCCCCGGCGGCAATGAACAGAATATGATCAGATTTCACCATACCGTACTTTGTCATAACGTTGGAGCCCTCGACAATCGGGAGAATGTCGCGTTGGACACCTTCGCGTGACACATCGATGGTATCGTGGGCGTTACCTCCGGCAACCTTGTCTAACTCGTCCAGAAAGACAATCCCCGATTCTTCGACCAGTTTGAGCGCATCTTTCACGATCGTGTCCATATCCAGCAGTTTCTGACTTTCCTCTTCAAGCAGCAGATTTCTCGCCTCGCCGACAGTAACAGTACGTTTTTTCGTACGGCCGGGAAGTAATCCGCCGAACATTTCCTGAAGATTCACCCCCATTTCCTCCATGCCCTGTGGCGTAAATACCTCAATCATCGGATGCTTGTCATTGGCGACATCGATCTCGACTTTTCGCGTTTCGATTCCCCCTGCATGGAGTTGTCCGCGGAGTTTGTCGCGTGTTTTCATCCGTCGTTCCTCGGCAAGAATACTTTCACCGCTCTTTTTTGACGATTTCGGCAGGAGAAGATCAAGCAACCGCTCTTCGACATTATCCTCCGCCTTGGCTCTTACTTCCTTAGTGTTTTTTTCTTTCAGCATTTTCACCGCAAGACCGACAAGATCTCTTATAATCGATTCCACATCTCGGCCGACATATCCGACCTCGGTAAATTTCGACGCCTCAACTTTTAGAAACGGTGCGTCGGCGAGATTAGCGAGACGTCGGGCAATTTCGGTTTTTCCAACACCTGTTGGGCCGATCATGATGATATTATTCGGCATGATTTCATCGCGGATATCCTCCGAAACCATTCGGCGGCGCCAACGATTTCTGAGGGCAATCGCCACGCACTTTTTTGCGTCCTCCTGCCCGATAATGTATTTATCGAGTTCAGCAACAATCTCTTTCGGAGTAAGCTGGACTTTCACGTCGATTTTATTCATGGTTATTTAAGTTCCATAACTTTAATATTTGTGTTTGTATACACACAAATAGACGCCGCAATCTGCAACGATTTTTCGACTATCTTCGGCGCGGACAGGCGTGTGTTCTCGATAAGCGCACGTGCCGCCGCAATGGCGTAAGGCGAACCGGAACCAATAGAGACAATTTCATCGTCCGGCTCAAGGACATCGCCGTCCCCCGAAACAATAAAAGAGTGCTTTTTGTCCATGATGATAAGCATCGCCTCGAGCCGCCGGAGGTTCTTGTCGGTACGCCAGTCTTTTGCAAGTTCCACGACCGATTTCGGCAAATTACCCGAGTATTCATCGAGTTTTGCCTCGAATTTTTCGAAGAGCGCAAATGCATCGGCTGTAGCGCCGGCAAATCCAGCAACGATGGTATCGTAAAACAGCCGTCTGAGTTTCAACGCCGAGGATTTCAGGACTGTATCACCGAATGTTACCTGACCGTCACCACCCAGCGCAACATTCCCGTTCCGCCTGACACCGATAATCGTGGTGGATCTTATTTTTGTTTTTTCCATGATGCAGAATCCTTATTCATTATATTCGCATGGTAAAGGAATAATACAAGAAAGAATGCAATAATGCAAAAACATTCGTTCGTATCTTATATGAAAGATTATGCTCTCGGATGAGCCTGGCGGTATGCCTTTGTTAGGCGTTCCACTGTTACGTGGGTATAAACCTGGGTGGTGTCGGGCGACGAATGTCCCAACAGTTCCTGCACTGCCCTGAGGTCTGCGCCGTTGTCCAGCATATGTGTAGCGAACGTATGACGCAGGACATGGGGGCTGAGATGTTCTTTTTCGGATATCATCCTCATCGTTTTCGATACTGAACTCTGGATACTCCGTTTTCCGAGCCGTCCGCCCTTCGTGTTAATAAACAGAGCCTTTGCCCCGATACGTCCGCAATCGGCAAGCGAAATGTCTCGTTTCGGAAGATACATTCTGAGCGCGTCTTTGGCCTTTCTACCTATCGGCACGATTCGCTGTTTATCACCTTTACCTATAACACTGATCACAGAATTTTCATAATCGACATCGTCCAAATCGAGCCCGTGCAGCTCGGAAAGCCTGATACCGGCACTGTACAGGATTTCAAGAATTGCATGATCGCGCCTCGAAATCATCGTATCGGCGGCGGGCATATCAAGAAGCCGGTCAACCTCTGCCCTACTAAGAAAAATCGGTTCTTTTTTCTCATTCTTTGGAGTTCTGATTTTTGCGGAGGGATTCGTTTCGAGCACACCCTCCATAACGAGATATTTACAGAACGATTTGATCGACGCGAGTTTCCGTCTTATACTCGCCCGGCTCAGTTTGTTGTTTGAAAGCGCATACAGGTACTCACGAATGGTGTTGACAGTGAAATCCCCGAGAGCAATATTGTCCTTTTCCATTGATTTGGCAATAAAACCGAAACATTGCGAGATATCCCGCCGATACGCGTCGGTCGTGTTCGCGGAGTAATTTCTCCGAAAACTAAGATACTTCAGGAACTCTTCAAGATACGTGTTCACAAGGACTATACCGTAATTTCGTCTTTCGCAAAAGTGCTCTTGCAACGCTCGCATTTGTACGATTCACCGTTTTTCACCTCGATCAGCGATGGCGCCCCGCAGTTTTTACACTCAGTAGGTACCACTTTGGTCCAGCTTGCGAATTTACATTCGGGATAATTGCTGCAACCGTAAAAAACTTTCCCGCGGCGTGTCCGTTTTTCGACAATTTCACCGTCGCATCCCTCAAGAGGGCATTTGATACCGAGCGTAAACGGTTTGGCGTTTTTACATGCCGGATACCGCGAGCACCCCATAAATCTCGAACCGCGTACATTTTTTACAACCATCGGAGCACCGCATTTTTCACATACAATGTCGGTTGGCTCATCCTCCTTTTTCTCAAGCGGCCGGGTGTTTCTGCATGCCGGAAATCCCGTGCAGGCGATGAACTTGCCGTTTCGACCCCATCGGATAACCATAGGTTCTCCGCATTTTTCGCATTTCTCGCCGGTATCCTCAATAAGCGATTCTTTTAGTTCTTTTCGTTTGTCATTGATCTTATCAAGCGCCTTACTGAAAGGTCCGTAAAACTCGTCAAGCACACTCAGCCATTCATGATCACCTGCTTCTATTTTGTCGAGTTCCTCCTCCATATTCGCTGTAAATTCGACACTGAACAGATTGGGAAAGCCCTGTACAAGAATCTTTTTAACATTGCGGCCTAACTCGGTCGACTGCAGTTTCCCCTTGTCGCGGGTTACATAATCACGGACCTGTATGGTGTTTATTGTCTGGGCATATGTGGATGGCCGACCAATGCCGAGAGCCTCCATCTCCTTGACCAGTGTCGCTTCTGTATATCGCGGAGGCGGTTTTGTGAAATGCTGCGCCGGAATAAGCTCGCGTAAAATCAGCGGATCCTTTTCGGAAAGCGTTTTGGGAAATTCCGATTGTGCATCATCCTCATCGGTATCCTTTTTTATATCCTCGTAGACATTCAAAAATCCTTTAAACACGATATGGGAGGCGCTTGTAGTCAGCTCATAATCTCCCGCGGCTATCTGGGCGGTCGAGATGGAATATTCAGCCGGTTTCATCTGGGAGGCTACAAACCGTTTCCATATTAGTGTATAGATTTTAAATTGTTCGCCGTTCAGAAATTTTTTCAGACTCTCCGGCGTATGGTCAACAAAGGATGGCCGAATCGCCTCGTGAGCATCCTGGGCTCCCTTTTTTGATTTATAAATATTCGATTTCTCGGGCAGATTTTCAGTTCCCCATTTCTCGCGTACAAATGTTCGAACATCGTCGAGCGCCTCCGGAGCAATCCGAGTAGAATCTGTTCTCATATAGGTGATGAGCCCGACCGTACCCTCGGGCAGATCGATACCCTCATACAGCGACTGTGCGATACGCATCGTCCGCGATACGGCGAAACTGTATCGGCTCGATGCTTCCTGCTGAAGTGTACTCGTAATGAATGGCGGCAAAGGATTACGTTTCTTTTTCTTTGTCGCAATCTTTTTAACAGTAAACGGCAGCGCCTTTAACTCGCTCACAATATTATCCGCTTCGTCTTTATTGCCGATTTTTATTGCCTTGCCATTTTTCTTTACAAGTTTCGCTTCGAATTCCTCTTCCTTTTGCGTGGAGAGCATGGCTTTAATATCCCAGTATTCTTCGGGAACAAACGCCTCAATCTCCTCATCCCGCTCGACTACGAGCCTGAGCGCAACGGATTGCACTCTTCCCGCGGAAAGGCCCGAAAACATGGTCTTCCAAAGAAACGGACTAACCTTGTAACCTACCAGCCGATCAAGAATCCGCCGTGCCTGCTGCGCGTTCACTTTCCTAATATCGAGTTCGCCTTTGTTGTTAATGGCGTCGAGCACAGCCTTTTTGGTGATCTGATTTAACAAAATCCGGTATGACGGCTGATCTTTCCCGACAACATTATTTGCTACATGCCAGGCGATAGCCTCACCCTCACGGTCCGGGTCGGTCGCCAGAATTACATCTTGTACACTTTTCGCCGCCTTTTTTAGTTCGGTGACGGTTTTTCTCTTATCTTTCATCACAATGTAATTCGGCTTGAAATCGTTATCGACATCGATCCCGATATCTTTTTTTGGAAGATCGATGATATGCCCGCCGGAGGCTTTTACAATATAATCCGAGCCTAAAAATTTATTTATCGTTTTCGCTTTTGAGGGTGATTCGACAATCACTAAAGATTTTGCCATGACAATTTGGTCCTACTTTTAATAATTTTCAAACAGTATGCTTGCAATAATTTCGTTTATGTCTATATCTTTCATGGAATTAGAACCAAGAAGCATATAATAGTCAAGTATCTTCTCCATCTGCGCACCGGTAATGATATCCAATGCTTTGAGCTGCAGCAAATAACCATAAATATCCGGCGATATATTGATCCGCTCGCTCTCGTGAAGCACCCGAACCGAACCGGGTGTCTGTTCCTCGATCTCTGTGGACATTACCGATCGCGAGTTCATTTTTTCGATGAACCAGTGGATTGCCTCGGTGACCTCACTCTCGTCATATCCGCGTGTCACAAGCCCGTCGGTAAATTCGCCGAGGCTTTCAATATCGAGATCATGGTCTTTCAGATGACCGAGCAATTGTATGAGAATTTCAATAATTTTTTCGTTCATTCGTCCTCCGAGAAGCTTTGTAATTTTATTCCCGTGACGTTGGGGAGGGGGAATAGAAAAAATGTTATAGAAAAATAAATATAATAGTTTCAGCGGATACGAGGCAAGGAAAATAAAATTTTTATCGATAAATGATTACATAATATAAAAAAACTCACCCTCTTTGCTCATTTAGACGCATGAAAGAAAAAAACGTTGGTAAAAAATAGTGGACATGGATTCAAGAACAGTTGCATTCAAAGGCCTTTCGTACGGGA
>CAZCDQ010000028.1:0-27857 GCA_964497605.1 uncultured bacterium | reverse complement strand
ATCGTTGTCATATCGGGCGTAATGCCGAACAATACCTGGGCGCCGCTGCGCGAGAGCCGAAATCCGGTCATTACCTCGTCGAAAATCAGCACAATCCTCTCCTCGTCTGCGATTTCGCGGAGTCCCTCGAGAAATCCCTGCATCGGAATCACCGTGCCCATATTTCCCACGACCGGCTCGACAATAATCGCCGCGATCTGATCTTTGTTTGCCGCTACAAGCGACCGAACGCTCTCAAGATCGTTGTATTCGGCTACAAGCGTGTCTTCCGCGACTCCGGGCGTTACACCGGCGCTGTCCGGAACTCCGAGCGTAAGCGCTCCAGAACCTGCTTTTATCAGGAAACTGTCGCCGTGGCCGTGATAGCAGCCGGTAAACTTGATAAGCTTTGTCCTGCCTGTGTATCCCCGTGCAAGCCTGAGTGCGCTCATGGTGGCCTCTGTCCCCGAATTCACAAATCGTACAAGCTCCATCGAGGGCATCATATCGCGGATTTTTTCGGCAAGCTCGATCTCGATCTCGGTCGAGGCGCCGTAACTGATACCCTTATCCGCAGCCGTTTTGACTGCGTCAATAACCTCGGGATGAGTATGTCCCAGAATCATCGGTCCCCATGAACCGATATAGTCGATATAACGGTTACCGTCCGCATCCCAAATCCAGGCGCTGTCAGCGCCGTCGATGAACAAAGGATTTCCGCCAACCGATTTGAATGCACGTGCCGGCGAATTCACTCCCCCGACTATTGACCGGGCGGCCCGTGTATGAAGTTCTCTCGATGTGTCAAAACTGAATGTACTCATTATGTCCGTCCTTCCGGTATATAGATGCAATTCGGTTCTTCGCCGAGATAATCGCCATTTACATAATACGCCCGTGCACGGCATCCGCCGCAGACACGCCGGTATTCGCATATGCCGCATTTGCCATGATAGTTGTCGAGATCGCGTATCTCATTCAGATATGCCGAGGTATTCCATATCGGCGCAAGGTCGTATCCCGACGTGCGGAGATCGCCTGCCTCGATCTCGAGAAATCCGCATATCTGCACTTTCCCCACATGGGAAAGAAATACAAACCCCTGGCCGCCGAGGCAGCCTTTTGTCAGTCCGTGACGGTGTATTAAACCATGCTCCGCAGGATGGCTTTCTGGTTCCGCTACCGCATTTCTGTTTTGTGCCGTGTTCATCTGACGGATAATACGGTAATAATGCGGGCTGCAGGTGGGTTTAATCTCGATCGGTGAGTATTCCGCCAATTCGGCAATCCTTATAAGCGCGCGTTCGTATTCCTCAGGAGACAGGGCGCTTGAGGCCAGTCCGGAACCCCGTCCCATTGGCACCAGTAGAAACGGGTGAAAGCCGACCGCTCCAAGCGATATCGCCAACTCATGTAATGCTTCGGTCTCGTCGACATTGAGCGAGGTAATCGTACTGTTTATCTGATAGTCGAGTCCGTGCTTACGGGCAACCGTTAGCCCTTTGAGCGCACCGTCGAACGCCCCCGGAACGCCTCTGAAATTGTCGTGGGTTTCCGAACTTGCGCCGTCAAGACTGACACTGATACGCTGCACGCCGGTTTCGAGAAGTTTCCCGACCGTCTCATCGTTCAGGAGGTGACCGCAGGTGGCAAGAACCGTCCTGAATCCGAGAGCGGTCGAATAAGCGGTAATATCGAACACATCCGGGCGTGTCAGCGGTTCGCCGCCGGTAATAATCATAATCGGTTGTGCGAAAACGGCGATACTATCGAAAATCTTTTTAATTTCATCGAATGAAAGTTCGCCGGTATAGGATTCGTCGCGTGAATCGCCGCGGCAGTGACGGCATTTCAGTTTGCATGTACGGGTGATCTCGAACGCAACCAGTTTGAGCGGCGGTACGTTCATGAGAGCGCCCTCACGGCCTCACGGGCGAAATAGGTCAGAATAAGGTCTGCGCCTGCGCGTTTGATTGATATCAGGCTCTCCATCATCACCGTTTCGAGATCGATCCAGCCGTTTTGCGCTGCCGCGTGAATCATAGCGAATTCGCCGCTTACCTGATACGCCGCAAGGGGAAGATCGAAACGGTCGCGGGCATCGCGAATAACATCAAGATACGGCATCGCTGGTTTCACCATAATAATATCGGCGCCCTCTGCGATATCGAGATCGATCTCACGCATGGCCTCACGGCGATTCGCTGGATTCATCTGGTAGGACTTACGGTCGCCGAACTGCGGCGGCGATTCCGCTGCATCCCTGAACGGACCGTAAAAACCGCTGGCGAATTTTGCTGCATACGACATGATCGGGATTTTCTCGAATCCTTCTCTGTCAAGCGCCTGCCGGATATGACCTATCCGGCCGTCCATCATATCCGAGGGTGCAATCATATCAGCACCCGCCTGTACATGGGCAATGCTTTCTTTCGCAAGCAACTCTAATGTAGCATCGTTATCGACATCGTTATCTTTGATGACACCGCAGTGGCCATGATCGGTGTATTCGCACATACAGACATCGGTGATAACAGTCAATTCGGGTACTGCGGATTTTAGTGCACGCACCGATTCGCAGATAATGCCGTTGTCGTCATAGGCGGCGGTAGCGAGGGCGTCTTTATGCGAAGGTATGCCGAACAAAATGACCGCGCCGATGCCCTCATCGAACAAGGCGCCGCATTCCTCGACAAGCGTATCGACCGAAAGCTGATAATTGCCCGGCATGGATGATATTGCGTTTTTTACACCGTTTCCGGGACGGACGAAAAGCGGAAAGATAAAATCATTAGGTGAAAGATTTGTCTCTTTGACCATATCGCGGAGGCCCTGCGACCGCCGCATCCGTCTCATTCGAATCCGGGGAAATCCCATATCACTTCTCCAAAAAGTATTTCATACTTGTCTTTTTGAGTTCATACACTGTTTTCAAAGGCTTCATTGTGGCAAGCGGCGCGTTTTTTTTCATAGCGGCGATAATCTTGTCGGCCTCTTTTTCGGATTTGGCGTGAATCATTGTATACAGTTCGAACGGCCATTCGTCGTAGGACTTCCTGAGATAGCAGTGGCTCACATTGTCGAGCTTGGCGAATTTTTCGCCCCATTTCTCGACATCATCACCAGCCCATGCCGCAAGAACATTGTATGTATATCCGATCTTCTTGTGATTGAGCCGAGCGCCGAACCGCCTGATAACACCGCGTTTCAGCCACAATTCAACCGTCTCTATAATATCAGATTCTTTCATGCCGACCGATCCCGCAAATGCGGCAAACGGTTTTTTTATTATGGGGAAATCGTGCTGAAGGAGTCTGACCAGTTTTTTTTCCGGTTCGCCCAGCGGTTTCTGTTCGGAGTCATTGTCAAATTTCTGTGTTTCCGTATTGCGGACATCCCAGACCGCACTTATTTTAAACACTTTTTGGGCGGGGAGATTCAGTAAGGTATTCACACCGGCAAACGACTTGATTCGGAACAGAATGGTATCTCTTATCTCTTTATGACGCGCGGTGATAGTGAACCAAAGATTGAAACGGCCCTCGCGGAGATAATTATGGGTGATCTCGGGAATATCCATCATCGCGGCAGCGACATCCGTAATGCGGTCCGAATCGACATTCGCGGCAATAAGTGTCGATACATACCCGAGTTTCCGCGCCTCGAACACCGGTCCGAATGTGCGGATTACATCCTCATCGAGAAGATAGATGATTGCATCTATCACTTCCCGTTCGGTGAACTCGATCGTTTCCGCGATTTGCCTGAACGGCCGCGATACAATCGGAAAACCGGATTGAATTACCGAGAGCAGTTCGTCTTTTTTCTGTTCGGGTATACCAAGTTCCATATCAATCACTCAATACCGATTTCGGCATCGGTTAAATAACAGGCCGGATCGGGCGCCCAGAGATCGTCGTAGACAGCCTCGGCACGCGCTCGGAAGTTACCGCCGCATACTTCAAGAAACCTGCATTCCGCGCAACGTCCGGTCACATGTTTCTTTTTCTCTTTAAGTTTCATGAGAAATTCGTTATTGCGATCTGTCCAGATATCCCCAAATTTCCGTTCGCGGACATTGCCGAGTTCGTGATTCCGCCAAAACTGGTCGGGATACACCGCACCGTCCCAGTTGATCGATGCCACGCCGTTGCCGGTACTGTTGCCGCCGTTGAATTCGAGAAGCTCCATGACCTCTTTCGCCCGCTCGGGATTTTCGTTGAGAAGTCTAAGGTAAAGATAGGGGCCGTCGCAATGGTTGTCCACAGTTAAAACCTCGATCTTTTTCCCCCGGTTGTGGAAATCGGCGGTATATTCGATAATCTGATCGACAATCTCGCGCGATTTCTCATGGGAAAGGTCATCCTCGCTGAGTTCTTTCCCTCTCCCGGAATAGACAAGATGATAAAAACAAATCCGCGGAATTTCCTCGTCCTCGATCTTTTTCATGATTTTCGGAATTTCGTCAACATTCTTTTTGGTAATGGTAAACCTTACACCGGTTTTGATTCCCGCCTCACGGGCGTTTCTGAGCCCTTTTAGTGCCCGATCGAACGCGCCGGGAATTCCGCGGAACTCGTCGTGGATTTCGGATTCGCCGTCAAGACTGATTCCAATATACGACAGCCCGACCTCGGCAAGCTCTTTAGCTTTCTCGGGCGTAATCAGCGTACCGTTCGTGGAAATGACCGCCCGCATACCGAGCGAAACGGCATGTTTAGCGAGTTTGACAATGTCAGGATGAATGAGCGGTTCGCCGCCGGAAAACAATACGACCGGACAGCAGAATTCAGCGAGATCGTCCAGCACACGCATCCATTCCTCAGTCGAAAGCTCATTCTCGGCAACTGGACCGTCCGAACCGGCATAGCAGTGCACACATCGCAGATTGCACTGTTTCGTGATATTCATAATGACAACCGGACGTTTATCCTTTGAAAACTGAAGCAGATGGGACGGCAGTTTCGCCGATTCGCGGTTGTATCTGAGCACATCCGAGGACTCAACTGTATCGCAGTATAATTTCGATATTCCTATCACGTCGGTATCATTCCTTTCCGTAAAACTCTAATATCGCTTTCGCAAGGCCGGCAGTCGTAAATTCATCGGCTTCGATATCAGGTTTATAGCCGCGGCGCTCAATTGCTTTTGATGTCTGCGGGCCGATGCTTGCGAGCTTTACCGATACCCCCAAACCGTTTTCCGGTATCTGACTAAAAAAACCGTCGACTGTCGACGAGCTGGTAAATGTTATAATATCGATTTCATCATTTCGTATCATATCAAGAACATACGGCCGAAGTTCCGCCGTGCGCGTCGAATAAAATGCCGCATGATCCACCTCGGCACCTTCGGACTGAAGCCCTTTCATCAACGTATCGCGCCCAATATCAGACCGCACAAGAAGGAATCGCTCTCCATTTACAGAATCTTGCGCAAGAAGCTTATCCAACAGTCCCTCAGCGACAAATGTCTCTGCTGTCACATCAGCATCGATGCCGTATCCTGCAAGCACATCGCCGGTGACCGGACCGATGGCGGCAAGCTTTTTCCCTGCCATCGC
Organism: uncultured bacterium; assembly: GCA_964497605.1. Taxonomy (GTDB): domain Bacteria; phylum Latescibacterota; class Latescibacteria; order Latescibacterales; family Latescibacteraceae; genus Latescibacter. The sequence continues at coordinate 22,315 of CAZCDQ010000028.1, read as the reverse complement.
TCTCGTGTCCATTCCCCTATCTTTTAACGCCCGAAAGAACGCCTCGACACCATTTGTGCTTGAAAAAACGATATAATTGTACGATGCAAGTCTATCCATCACATGAGCAACATCATCATTTTCAATCGTCTCAACGGTTTTAATAGTGGGCATTACAATCGGCATGCCGCCGAGTGTCTGCAACCGTTCGGCAAACGATTTCGACCGGGCGAGGGGGCGGGTAACCCCGATTCGGAGACCTGCAAGCGGACCGGGTTCAAACCATTTCAGCCTTTCAGCAAGTTCAACCGTTCTGCCGATAATAAACAGCGCGGGCGGATTGACATTCTCATCTTTTGCCTGAGCGGAGATCGTTGCAAGCGTCCCGGTGACAACACGCTGAAGCGGTGTACATCCACGTTCCACCAAAGCGCACGGGGTAGAATCCGGATAACCCTCAGCGGTGATTCCCCATATAATTTTGTCAAGATTCCCAACACCCATGAAGATCACGATCGTATCGACATTCTCGGCAAGTCTGCTCCATTTGACCAGATTGTCGGGATTTCCTTTTCCTGCATGGCCTGTCGCAATACCCACAGACGAGGCATAATCGCGGTGCGTGACCGGAATCCCCGCATAGGCGGTGACTGCGTTCAGGGCCGAAACTCCCGGAATAATCTCAAACTGAATTCCCTCCCCGGCAAGCCGTTCAGCCTCCTCGCCGCCGCGTCCGAACATATAGGGATCGCCTCCTTTAAGCCGAACGACATTCAGTCCCTTGCGACCGTATCTGGCGATAATACCGGAGATTTCATCTTGTGTTTTCGTATGATCGCCCGCACTTTTCCCGACATCGATCAGGATACAGCCGGGACGGGTTTCGAGCAGAAACCCCGCATATGCTAGCCGGTCATAAATCACCACATCGGCCTTTCTCAGTACATCGAGCGCTTTCACTGTAATAAGCCCGGGATCGCCCGGACCTGAACCGACAAGATAAACCATATATCCTTCCGAATGAGTTTTGAACAGACGTTAGATTTTTTTACATTTTCGGGATTCTTTGTTTTTTTTTCTAATTCGCAATCTAAAATCGGATGCCAGCTTTTTCACCGTATCAGTCACTTTGCCTTTCGATGATTTCACCGTTTTTTTAATGATTCCCCAATCGTCCGAACCGACAAATGCCGTAAAAGATATCCCTCCCGATTCGGGAACCGCATACGCCCCAACCGGGGTGTGACATCCCATTCCGAGAATATTGATAAAGGTTCGTTCCGCATCGACACAGATCCGCACTTTCGGATCGTCGATTTCCTGCAGGATTTCTATGGTTTCCTGATCATCGATGCGGCATTCAATGCCGATTGCGCCCTGGCACGGCGCAGGGACAATATCATCGACCGGCAGGAATTCTGAGGCAATGAATTTCATATCGAGCCGGTTCACCGCGGCTGCAGCAAGCACAATCGCGTCATACTCGCCGTTCGCAAGCTTATCAAGTCGGGTTTCGATATTCCCGCGGATATTCTTAAACGTAACATCGGGTTTAATGCCGGCAATTTGAATTCTCCGGCGCTCACTGCCAGTACCGATAATAGAGCCTTTTTCCATCGTCGCAAGGGCTGTGCCGGTCTTCGAGATGAACACATCCCGCACATCGATACGCTCGGGCGATGCGGCCAGCATCAATCCCTCCGGCAGGTTGGACGGCAGATCTTTCAGGCTGTGCACTGCAGCGTCGATTTTTTTATTAAATATCGCTTTTTCAAGCGTCTGCACGAACACACCCCGCCCTCCCATGCTGGCGAGTGACGACTTCAAATCCTTATCACCCTCAGTCTTTACAATCCTGACATTTACCTTCAAACCTGGGTGCGCTGTTTCAAGCCTGGCTTTCACATTCATCGTCTGCTTCATCGCCAGATTACTGCCTCGCGTTCCAAGCGTTATCGTCCTCTTCATGATTCCTTATCCCAGTCTACGATATTACTTTCGGAATCGTCTATAAAAAGCTCGTTGAGGGATGAAATGAGACGAGAACGGGTATCTTCCGATTCGGAACACCGCACGGTGATCGTGGGCTTGTGCAAGATTTTTCGTACTATTCTCTGTGTTACACGGTCAATCGCCTGAAAAGTCTCGGGACTGACTCGGTTTTTCAGCTTTTCAAGCTCCGCGATGCGGATATCCTCACACCTGCCATGCAAATCCTGAATTGCTGGAATTACCTCACGTTCTTTCATCCATGTGATATATTCGTCGACTTCCTTGTTTATGATGTCCTGAGCCTTATCGGCTTCTTTTTTTCGTTTATCGAGATTGTCGGATGTAATGCTTTCAAGACTGTCGATATTGAAAAGATGGATGTTCTCAATCTGAGCCGTCCTCGGATCAATATTCCGCGGAACACCAAGATCGATCAAATAAAGCGGTTTCCCCTTACGGGTGGCCATATGGGATTCCATGCTTTCTTTGGTAATGAGCGGTTCGGGGGTAATAATTGACGAAATTATGATGTCGACCGTCTCAATCTTTTCGTCCATATACTCAAACGGCACAATATTCCCTGATAGTTCTTTCGCAAGCGATAACGCATGTTTTTTTGTTCTGTTCGAGATGTAGAGCGACTCGATACCAGCATCCCTGAGCTGTTTCGCACAGAGTTTTCCGATTTTTCCGGTCCCAATCAGGAGGGCTGAACGATTCCCGAGACTGCCGAACAGTTTCTGGGCAAGCATCACTGCCGAGGAACTCAGCGAAACCGCGCCCTCCCCGATTGCAGTGTTGTGACGAATATGTTTACCGACCTGAAATGCATGATGGAACAAACGATTGATCGCAGCATTCGTGAAATTGTGTTCGAGAGCAACGGCATAAGCGTTTTTCACCTGCCCGAATATTTCCGGCTCGCCGATAATCATAGAATCAAGACCGCTTGCAACCTCGAACAGGTGACGGATAACATCCATCCCCTCCAGAACATAAAAATACTTCAGATATGGCTTTTTTTCACCAGTTTTTTCGAGAATACACGTGTCGACGTTTTGCCTGACCTCATCATGAGGTTTCTCCACATATGCATATATTTCGGTGCGATTGCAGGTAGAGAGTATAACACTGCTGTTGATTCCGCATTTCTTTTTCAAATCCTGTAAAAAATCAGGTATCGATTCGCATGTGAACGAAAATTTCTCTCTATTTTCAATCGACGCCGTCTTATGAGAAATCCCTATCAGCAGGAAATTATTTTTTCTAATGCCGCCCATACTTCGTCTTTCCCAAATTCTATATACATTTCATACGTTTCAGTCCGGCCGAGCCACTTCAATGCTCGGTCTTTCGTGTCTTTTGCGAGCTCCTCTTTCCGCAGCACATATTTGCGCATCTCGCACGCATGCACAAGATAGTCGCCATACAATTCTCCGTACCGACCCTCGATCTCACGCCTGATCGTGCCTGCTGCCGCAGGGCAAAAACCGCTAGTTGATACCGCGATTCTGAGCGGTCCCCGTTTCACCACTGCCGCGGAAAAAAAATCGCAGTGCGGCGGGTTGTCCACCGCATTCACCAATACACATTTTTTCGATGCTAGCGATGCGATATTCGCATTGACCTCGTCATCGTCCGTCGCAGCAAACACGAGAAATGCACCGTTCAGATCGCCGGACTCGAACGTTCTCCGGTGCAGCGTAATCTCGCCGTCCTCGGCAAACGATTTGATCTGTTCGTTCGGAATATCCGCGATAACAGTAATATCAGCTCCGGCCTCAATCAGATCGGACACTTTTCGCGACGCGATTGTACCCCCGCCGACAATAACACATTTCCGGCCGTCGAGCCGCAAGAATACCGGATATGGATAAGGTTCAGTCAACGCCATTCTCCCGCAATATCACTTAACAGATTTGAGTTAATCATGCAAATCAACAATATACTAAATATAACTCCTTTTTCCTACCGGATTATCATATTTCACCATTTTGTGACATCATTCTCGGCTCGTTTTGTTCTGTGTAATTTATAAGTAGTAGAAACGGTGAAAATTTTGTATATTAACACCTTATCATAGTTATTAAACACTTTTAATAAAAGAAAGTTCGCCGACATGACCGGCAAAACACAGTACGATCTCAACAAGTTCATTTTCGCCCTCGACAAAAAAAGGGTACGGGAATACAAATCACTGGCAGGTTCGTACGCTTTTGATGATTTCGAGCTGATTATCGATTATATCCCCGATAATCCCGGAAAAGCACCGGCGCGACTGCGGGCTAAAATGCCGCTCGAAAAGGCAAAATTCCCGTACGATGTTTTCAATACGAAAAGCCGTGAAATCGCTGCCCGCGGTTTCATTGCCCGTCTGTTCGCCTCGAAAACAGGGAAATACTCTCTCTCAGCGTCCGCCGGTAAAAGCGGGTATATCTCCATCGACCGTCAAACACCCGAAATGCTCGAAACGAATGCGGTGGTTATCGGCGACGATTCGATAGAAATACGGTTCGCCGTTCAGATGCCTTTGAAATTCGGATATATTTCCTGTACCGAAACAGTCGAGCTTATATTGAAACGCATACCGGGACTTATCCGTGAGTGTCTATTGTTCAAAAATATCGACGGTGAGGCGCTTGCGAACACTATCGAGACGAACGAAGATGCCGATTTTATCCGCAATTCCCTGCCTGAACGCGGTCTTATCGCATTTATTGCGAACGGGAGCGTTATAAAAACCGAGGGTTCACGATCAGTGAAACAGCCTAAACCGTTTCGATCACCGAACAAACTTGCGGTTGAATTCGACTGCCCCAACAAAGGCAGGATCACCGGCATGGGCATACCTGCGGGAATCACAGTGCTGGCAGGCGGATTCTTTCAGGGCAAATCCACGCTGCTTCGGGCGATAGAACTCGGCGTTTATAATCATGTGTACGGCGACGGAAGAGAGTTTATTGTCACCGTGCCAGACGCAGTCGGTATACGGATCGATGAGGCCCGCCGTGTGGAAAATGTCGATATTTCCCCGCTCATATCGGTTACATCGAAATCGTTCAACTCCGGACATTTTTCAACATCCCATGCAACCCCGGCTGTGTCCTTAGCCGCAAACATTATGGAGGCGCTTGAGATCGGAACATCGCTGCTTCTATTCGACGAAGAGGAAATTATATCGACATTTACTTGTAGAGATGCCGGTATACAGGCAATTGTCCCGAAAACATCAGAACCGGCCGCCTCGCTTGCAGATGTGTTGACCTTTCTCCGTGACTCGTATGGCGTATCCACTATTATTACCGGAGTGTCAGGCGATTATTTCCACATTGCCGATTCCGTTCTTGTCATGGAGAATTACAACCTTTCGGATGCGACTGAAAGGGCACAATCATTCGCAGCCGAGCATCCGTCGGGCAGAACGAACGAACTTGGCAATTCGTTCGCTCTACCTCAAGGACGATGCCCGCTGAGTCACTCGCTGGAACCGTTTAAGTCAAAAGACCCGAACCAATCCCGTCCGCAGGGAAAACGTTTTGTTCAGTACGGCGACGAATACATCGATGTGTCACGGGTACCACAATATGTCAATCAATCGCAGGCCCGCGCCGTTTCACGGGGTATTGCGATGGTATACAAGCTCATGAACAGCTCATCCTCACTGAAGGATGCGATTGACAAGGTCATGATAAGGATCGATTTGGTCGGCCTCGATACGTTGTCGAACCGCCTTATGGGAGACATGGCCTCGTTCCGTCCCCATGAACTCGCTGCGGCAATCAACAGAATGCGGCGTTTGAAAGTGAAATAGCGGCATCCAATCCCTCATTCTCCTGCCTTTTCAAACCTTCTTCGGCAAAATCAGGAATGCATGAAAACTTCCGTATAGTCATATTTCAATATTGAGCTATTCGATTTCATTCATTATATTCATTCTATACCCGAATGCGGAGGAACTGATGAAAGTCGTTGTGTTGGCCGCAAGTCCGAGAATCGGAGGAAACTCCGAAACATTGGTTGACGAGACCATACGCGCGCTCGAAGAAAGCGGCGCCGAGGTTGTGAAAATACGGACTCATACGTTGGATTTTATTCCGTGCATAAGCTGCGGGAAATGCGAAACGCTTGGAAAATGTGCTGTCGATGATTCGTTTCAGGAAATGTTCGATCTTTTGATAGAATGCGACGGCATGGTGTTTGCATCGCCGCTTTATTTCATGAATGTTCCCGGACGGGGGAAAGCGCTGATCGATCGCTGCCAGGCATTCTGGGCGGCGAAAAATAAACTTAAGCTCGATTTGTTTGGGGGACGGAAACGTTTCGGTTTTCTTATTGCCTGCGCCGGAAAAAAATTCGGGAAAGATAATACTCCCGTTTTCAGAGGTATTGAAGATACCATGAAAACCCTGTTTTCCGCACTCGGCATAAAACCTTTGGATAATCTGCTTGTTTCGGGCGTCGAAAATAAAGGCGATATATGTGATATGCCTTCGGAACTTAATAAGGCGTATGTAGCCGGTCGGAAAATGGCGACAGCGCTGAAACAAAACGGGATCGATTAAATTATCATATTTTATCATATTATCTCAAAATCGTTGTATATTACTTTCAAATAACTTATTACGGATCATTGAATGTAACAGGTTCAATTAATGTATTAAATGGAGTCAAAAAATGTCAATGAAACGATGTATCGGATATATCTTTTTACTTATTGCGCTCGCGGGATGTTCCGAATCCCCTGAAGACCTTATCAGAGACCTTGAGAGCGAGAATGCCTCTACCCGACGCAGAGCGGGTCTCGCGCTTGTCCAGGGTAAAGGAGGACCGGAGGCGGTTCCCGCACTTATCCAGCTTTTGAACAGCGATAACGAACGGACAGTGTTTCTCGCGACGCAGATTCTCGGAAGTCAGGCCGACACAACCGCTGTTGAACCGCTTGGCCGCATGATCGACAGTTCGAATGCCGCTATCCGGTCTGCGGCGGCATGGTCGTTGGGCAGTATCGGCCACGAATCCGCGCTGCCATATCTGCAAACTGCGCTAGACGATTCTGTTGCTGATGTCCGTCACTCCGCAATCAAAGCGCTCGGATATATTCACGACCCGCGGGCGGTGAAAAGTATTTTCAACATGTTCCGCGACGAGGCGGACAGCGTACGTGCGGCAGCAGTTTATTCTTTGTGGATGTACCGGTCCTATCCCGAAATTGAGATTATGGCGTCCGATTTTGCGGTACCGCTGAACGATACAAGCGAAACGGTCAGGTATGTCACTGTACAGGCGCTCGGATACAAAGTTGAAGAGGATAGTACCGTGGCGGGCGAAATGCTGATTCAGGCTCTGAAAGACGAAAATAAGTATGTACGTCTCGAGGCAATAGTCAGTCTCGGGAATATCCGGTATGTTCCGGCGGTTCCGGAACTCAAGAAAATGTACGACCTTGCGACAATCGAGGAGGAACTCGCCATCTCAGAAGCGATTAAAAAAATATCTGGTGAGGAATATCCGCCCACGGAAGGATAATAGTGACGATACTACAGGCGTCAATTACACCGAGCCCCCTGGGTAGCGGTTTAAATGACCATTAAATAAACGAGGTATATTCATGCGAAAGTCTGTATGTGCTATCATTGGTATAATCGCAGTTCTGTACGCTACGGTTCCCGATCGCGCATACCCGCAGATTGAAAAGCCCGTACGAATCGCATTTGACAAAGCATCGGAACGGATCGATCTTCTCACTGGCGCGAAACTTCCCGATTATACGGCCGCACAGCGGGGCAGCATACAATTTCATCGCAACCGTCTCGATACGCCCGAGACAACGATCACTTTTTACCATGACGGCATGAAAACCGTTTCGCGCGACCAGCTTATTCTCATCGAAAAAGTGCAGCCGGCTTATTCAATCTGGCGGCTCCGGTATAAAAGCGGCTCGAAAAACACCCCGCGGATTCACAATAAGGCTATCTCGTTTATCCCCCTGGATACAAATGGAAATCCGGGAAATCGAGTTCATGTGATGCTCAACGATTTGACGCTTATTGAATGGGGAGAGTAACGGGCAATTCGCTATATGGTTTCCCTTGCAGTTCCACAGATATTATGGAGGAACGATGAATATTTTCCGCAGCATATCACGTCGCAGGGCGCTCAAGTCGGGAGTAACCGCAGCGGCTTTGACCGCAACGGCTGCTCAACCGGCATCGGCCGACGGCCCCGATCCTGTTTCGTATGCAGAAAAATTCAGAAAAAAACCGGGAGAGACAAAAATCGTCTGTGTGATGGGCGACTACTGGCACAACCTCAAAATGTATGAACGCCATATCCGCCAGATATTCGGACACAACAGAGACTGGAACATTTATTTCGTGCTTGCGAGCCGTTATCTCACCAAAGAGCTTCTGAGCGATACCGATCTCTTTATTGCCTCACGGTACGGCGGCAGCGACGATTTTCCGTGGACACCCGAACCCATTGTCGGCGAACGTCCCCGAAGCGACCGAATCTGGACACAGGACCATGTCGATGCTGTTGTGGACAATGTCAGAAACCGCGGTATGGGATTTATCGCAGCACACTGCAATGTTTTTTCCGGCAGCGCTGAGATCGAGGACCTCATGGGCATCGAACCGCTCCTCCATCAGGAAATGCAGCCGATGATCGTCCGGGATTTGAATCAGGAGCATCCCATCACAAAAGGGCTTCCACCGTTTACGGTCACGTTGGACGATCAGTTTGATATCGAACTGAAATACCCCGAGCGCACGACGAGGCTGTTTAATACGCTGTCGGTTCATGATAAACGGGTGGCGGTGAACGGCTGGTGTATCGAGCAGGGCAAGGGGCGTGTGGTCGGCCTCATCCCGGGACAGTTTCAGTTCGTATTCCGTGTTCCGCACTATCAGGAACTGTTCTGGCGCGCGGCATACTGGGCGATGAACCGCGAGATCGAACCGTACCCGGGCGCAAGCGCCGATACAAAAGGTTTTGCCTAACAAGAGACTGCAGCGCATATAAACGAACGAAAGTGACTCGGAGGATTCCATGTCAGAACGAAATATATCCGGAGAGGTAAACGCAGGCGCGGCGATGGCTGCACAATCGCTCAGTCCAAACGAGGCCTCCGCCGCCGACATGCGAAAACAGCCCGGCGAAACGAAGATTGTCACCGTTGTCGGCGATTACTGGCATAACGGGGTTGCGCAGGAATATCACCTCCGCACAATTCTTGCACCGGAGAAAACCTGGCGGGTAATTGCGGTTCGCGGACCGGAGTTCTTTTCACCTGAGCTTATCAGCGATGCCGACCTTCTGATCGTAGCGCGGTACGACGGCAACGACAACATGGGATATTCTCACCGCGGGCTGGTCGACAGTATGGAGCGTGGCGCGCCCTTCTGGACCGACAATAACGTTGCGGCGATTATCCGGAATGTCAGAGACCGCGGCATGGGATTCATGCCGATTCACTGCACGCTGTTCTGCGGAGTGAAAGAAATTACCGACTTTATGGATATCGAACCGATCATGCACCGTGAAATTCAACCGATCTGGACATACGGCTGTAACCGCGATCATCCCATCTCGAGCGGTATCCCTAATTTCTTTGTAAATCTCGATGAGCAGTTCGCGGCGGTTATAAAATCTGTCCAAACCGTCACACTGTTCAACACACATGCGATGCACGACAAGCGCACCGCTGTTGGCGGCTGGTGTCTCGAACGCGGAGATGGCCGGGTCGCGGCGCTTCTTCCGGGGCATACCCAGTGGCCCTACCGAACACCCGAATATCAGGATATTGTCTGGCGCGCGGCACACTGGACAATGGGAAAAAACGTGACTCCGTTTCCTGCACCATCAGGCGGCTATTAATAGAAACGACGGGAAATGCCGATGCGCCGTGTTCCGCGTCGGCATACAAGGATGAAAGGATAACACGATGCCATCACAAAAACAAATAACGAGAAGAACCGCACTTAAATCCGGTGCGGCAGCGATTGTCGGTTCCGCGGTAAAGTCGAATCCTCTTGCACAGCCGAAACAGCCGGGCGAGATCAGAGTGGTGATTCTTGCGGGCGATTACTGGCATAACAACCTGATGTACGAACGTCACTGGCAACGAATTCTCGGAGTGACCGGCTGGCGGCTCATGTTTGCTCAAACTGCCGACTTTATCACACCGGAGGTTATCGATAAAACCGATCTGCTCATGTTCAGCAGGTACGGCGGCGGGAATCCGGGATTTACGACGAACGGTTTAATCGAAGACCGTCCCAAATCGGACACCTGGATGACACCTGAGCAGGAGGATTCCATTATGAATAATGTAGTGAAACGGGGCATGGGCATCGTACCGTTTCATTGTTCGATAGCGAATGAACGCAATCAAAAGGTACTTAATCTTTTCGGTGTGAAGACAATGATCATGCATGGCCCGATGGTCATGACCGGATTCTACGATATGAACCCGAATCATCCCATCACGAAAGGTGTCGAGGAGTTCGAGGAGGTCGACGAGATTTTCGGTCAGGAGATGTTGAACAACGATTACACGCCGCTGTTCAGAGCCCGTCAGAATTACGATCTCATCAGAAAAGCCTCGGGCGATACTCAGGAACAGTTCTACGATACCAGAGAGAATTTCCCACTCGACCGCATGGCGGGATGGTGCCGTGAGGAGGGAAACGGCAGGATCGTGTATCTCAACTGCATGAGTTCGCATACGGTCTTCTGGAAAAAATCAATGAAAGAGATCATGTGGCGTTCGGCGCACTGGGCAATGCACATGGATATCCCCGAATCGGGACTCATCGAGGGAAGAAATCAGGACAGAGCTTAACAAATACGATAGATTTAAAAAAAGGATGTGTATATGAAGCGACGGAGATTTTTCGGTACACATGCGGCGCTTGCGGCGGGATCGGCGCTCATAGCCGGATCGCATGATGCTTACCCGCAGTCAGGCAGTACTGTCCGTGAAGAAGCACGCGATCTCGAGGTGCTTGATTCGGCGGATATTGTTATCCTCGGCGGGGGACCGGCAGGATGCGGAGCGGCGATTGCCGCAGGGCGACTCGGCGCCGATGTGCTGCTGGTGGAACGCTACGGCTATCTCGGCGGTATGCCGACGGGTGGACTTGTCATCGGATACTTCGAATACAACAGAGGAATGAAAGGAATCACCACCGAATTTGTCGATCGTATCACCGCGGACGGCGGTCGCTGGGTCGAGACCAACCGTGTCGCGACTCACGAACCGTTTTTCAACCCCGGCGTGTTCCAGTACATGTGCCTCGATATGACGCGAGCTGCGAATGTCAGATTTTTGCTCCACGCCTGGGCGGTTGAAACAACCATGAAAAACGGAAACATCGAATCGGTCATTATCGAATCGAAATCCGGCCGCCAGGCAATCAAAGCCAAAATGATCATCGACTGTACCGGCGACGGCGACTCCGCAGAATGGACTGGCGTGCCGTTTGAATCCTCGGTTGAACCGAACAGCCTCGGCCTCGATTTTATATACCGGAAAGTGGATGTGGACAAACTCAAAATGTTCCAGAAATATGAGACGGATAAATACAATAAAATTATGGCAGACGCCCGCAAACAGGGCTTTGGATGGCGGCCGTGGTATATAGGTACCGGCGATCAGGCGTGGTTCAATACGTTTTTCGAGGGCGATCCAACCAGCGTTCTCGACCTGACAGCATGCGAGATCGATATTCGCACTAAGATCAACAATCATCTTGCATTTTACCGTAAAAATATACCCGGTTTTGAATCCGCAATCATCGATAAAATCGCAACACAAACCGGCACCCGTGTCAGCCGACGTATTGTCGGCGAGCATTATATCACCATGGATGAATTGAAAGGCATGAGAATCCCGAACTCGGTCGGAAAAATGTGCCCGCTCAAGGAGGGCGATCTTGTGGATGTGCCCTACGGCGCCCTTGTTCCGCAGAAAGTCGATAATCTCTTGTTTGCGGGACGGTGTATTTCCGGCTCGGTCGACGTTATCCAGCGGATACGGTCGATTTCGAGCTGTGTGGTGTTCGGGCAGGCGGCTGCTACGGCAGCGGTACTGTCGCTTAAAGACAATGTCGCACCGCGTGAACTCGATATCGCGAAACTTCAGAACTCGCTTAAAATGCAGGGCGTCGATATATAATATCGACCATTCTCATAGGAAAGCATATATGAAGAAACTTTTATACGGATTCATACCGCTTTTTATCTCCGGACTCATCGCCGGATGCGGCGGCGATACCGGCGGTGAAAAGTCCGAAACGGCAATCGAATTTTCGGCAGCGCGAAAAAGCGTTGTATCGGATGGCGCCCAGCCGGTCGAACTGTGCGTCATCGACAAATATATTCCGGAGGGCGAGCGCTCGAAATCGGAGGGGCCGGTCGCCGACGCCGAGGACAACATCTATTTTACCAATCCCTACGGCCCGAATATATTCAAATGGTCGGCAGCGGAGGGATTGACTATCTACTCGAAAAAAGTCGCAGGCCCCAACGGTCTCGATTTCGACAGTGCAGGTAATCTCGTCGCTTGCGAAGCGATCAACCGGCGGATGGTTGCGCTTGCCCCGGACGGTACGCTGACTGTGCTCACCGACAGCTACGGCGGGAAAAAGTATAACGAGCCGAACGATGTGTTTATAGATCAAAAGGGCGGCATCTATTTCTCCGATCCCTATTTCCATGTTCATTACGAACCACTCGAACAGAAAAATAGCAACGTCTATTACATTACTCCCGACCGATCGGAGGTACTCTGCGTCATCGACGATATCGCCAACCCGAACGGGATATGCTCCTCGCCGGACGGCTTCCGGCTCTATGTCATCGAAACCGGCACGAAACAGACGTATGTATACAATGTCAATCCCGACGGCACACTCACCGGAAAACGTCTGTTCGTGCCGTGGGGGGTGGACGGTCTCACGGTGGACAGCGAGGGGAATGTTTACATCACCGGCTCAGAGGATTATGTTAATGTCTATAATCCCGCGGGCGAACTCATCGAGCAGATATTCGTTCCGATCACCCGAGGGCATACGGCGAACGTTTGTTTCGGCGTTAAAGACCGGACAACGCTTTACATCACCGCCGGTAACTCGCTTTTCTCGATTAAGATGAACACACGGGGATTTTTGTAGACAAAACTATACAATCAGTAAAAAAACAGCCTCTATGTACAGGACTTATTCCTGATGTATGAGGCTGTTTTTTGTGTTTATGTGTTTTTCGAGAAGTATCTTCCCGTTTATCATGTCCGCTCATTGAGAAAAGCTTCGATATCCGCACGGGTCGGCGCCGAAAACTGCGCGCCCAGCTTAGTCACCGAAAGCGCAGCGGCGGCATTTGAGAATCGCACCGCATCCTTAAGCGTCATATTCTCAGCAAGCGCGACAGCCAGAACACCGTTGAAAACATCGCCCGCAGCAGTCGTATCCTCGGCTTTGACTTTAAACGAGGGTATAATCCCTTTGAATTCCGGGCTTGCTACATAAACGCCCCGCGAACCGAGCGTGATAATGACCGTGTCGACCCCTTTTACGCGAAGCATGTCCGCCGCTTTTTCAGCTCCCTGTTCATCCTCGACTTTGACTCCGGTGAGCAGTTCCGCCTCGGTCTCGTTGGGTGTTATAATCGAGACATTCCGCAGAATGTCATCGTTTAAAGTTTGTGCGGGCGCCGGGTTCAGTATTACTTTTACCCCTCTTTTCACAGCAATTTCGACAGCGGTCTGAACCGTTTCAATCGGTATCTCAAGTTGCAAAAGAACGATTTCAGCAGAAGCAATTACATTCTTTGCATTTTCAATATCTGATGGCATTAAATTCGCATTTGCACCGGACGCAACCGCGATACTGTTTTCGCCCGCCTTATCGACAAAGATGAGCGCAACGCCCGAGGGCGCTTCTGAATCGGTTATCATGCCCGTGGTATTAATATTGTCCTGCCCGAAACCCTCTACCGCCTGCGCGCCGAACATGTCGTTTCCGACACGGGCGATGAATGTCACATTCCCACCTGCACGGGCGGCGCCGACCGCCTGATTTGCGCCTTTTCCACCCGGCGCGACGGTGAAATCGCCGCCGAGGATGGTCTCACCGGGACGGGGTATGCGGGACAGTTTGATGATCATGTCGGTGTTCGAACTGCCGATAATGACAATGTTATTCATGATACTCTCGTTTTTGTGAATTTTAGAGACGAAAAATGGACAGGATTTACAGGATTAACATGATTTTTATATGTAAATTCTGAAAATTCTGTCTGAAACAATTTTATATAATTCTAGAGGCAATAATCAATCCGAGTCCAAGAGCAAACGACGCAAACATCACCGCAAGCAGCTTGTTCGTTCCCGGCGGCGCGTCTTTGAATTCTTTCCATATAAACACGCCCCACAGTGCGCCGACCATGGTCGCACCCTGGCCGAGTCCGTACGATATCGCATATCCCGCAGATCCGGATGCGATGATACTGAACGACATGCCGATCCCCCAGATAATGCCCCCGAGGATACCGATGAGGTGGAGTTTTACCGTCCCCTTGGTGAAATAATCGCTAAACGGCACCGGATCGCCCGCAAACGGTTTCACCATGATTATGCTGCTCCAGATGAAATTAGAAAGGAGCAATCCGGCGGAAAATATTACTACCGCGGTATAGGGTGTCAGCTTTCCGGCCTCGGGATCGATAAAATCGGCCGCCATCGAGGCCGCAACAAACCGGTAGAAAAAGCCCATAAGAATGCCGCCTACAATCGAGAGCACAATGCCTTTAACCGGCGGTTTTCTGCCATCGGAGGGAAGGCGCCGGTATGCGATTGCATCAACAACAATCGCCAGCGTGACACCAGCGACGCCGAGAAAGAGCAACAACGGATTACCGAGAGGAGTTGCGATGTAGTTCGAGACAACGCCGATGATCAGCGCAAGTCCGATCCCAACCGGAAATGCCACTGCCATACCGGCGATATCGATGGCCGCAACAACGAGGATGTTGGCGAGGTTGAACACCACGCCTCCGAGAAACGCCGAAAGCAGCATGGCGCTGTCTGCCTGCGCGAGATCGGCAAGAAAACTCCGTCCGGTGCTGCCAATACTGCCAAGCGTAAATCCGAACACTAACGAAAGCAGCAGTACGCCGATCGCGTAATCCCAATAATACAGCTCAAACCGCCATTCTTTGGACGCCATCTTCTGGGTATTCGCCCACGATCCCCAGCACAGCATCGTGATGAAGCACATTACCACTGCACCAGGATACGACTCCACAACTACCATGTTCACCTCCGCTGTTCATATAAATACTATCGCGCAACCTATTATTCAAACGAAAACTTGACTATATCATTTTTCTTCTGTCCGGTTTTAAATACGGTCACTCCGTTGAGATAGATTCGCGCACCCTCGGATTCGTCGCGCTTCTCGCCTTTCACCACAAGCCTGACCGTATGGGTGCCGGGTTCGAGATGGAGTACATGCCAGAGAAACGCCTCGGTTTTTTCCTGGCCGGCATACCAGAAATACGTGTCGAATGTGCGATGCAATTCACCGTCCACAAACACATCTGCTATGCCGCCGTTACGTTTCCACTGGCCGCGAATCACAATTCCCGAGCCGTCGAACGTATAGGTCATCTCGGCGCCGGGTTCGTCCGTGTAAATCGCTTGCGGGATTTCTTCTCCGGTTCTGTGGTTTTGTCTTGAAAGAACTTTCCAGTTGCCTTTCCAGCACCATTCACCGTCCTCGAAAACGCTCAGTTTGTAATCGGGAACGACATTCGGGAACGAGTTTTCATATTTCGCGGCGACCGGCTCCTGCACAGCAACAGTCACCTCGGTTTCAGATATGGTTCCGCCGTTTTCGATGATGAGCTTTTTTGCATATTTGAGCGTGTTTTGGATTGCTTTGTTGAATGTATAATCGGTATAGATGAACTGCGAGTCGGCAATGGCGTCGATTCCCTCTGTCCAGCTTGCCGGAATTGCGCTGTAGCCCTCTATGACGCCGATGACCGCCGCGGCATTTGAGGGGTTGCAGTCGGAATCCTGTCCGCATCGTGTGGAAATCTCCATGGTTTTCTCAAAATCGCCGCCGCCGTACAGAAGCCCCATGACAATGTATGCGCCGTTCAGTTTGGCGTCGATATTGAACGGCTCAAGCGCTCCGCAGATGTCGACCTCGCCCCATTTCGTTTCAAGTTCCGCCCATGCCGCACGCCAGTCACCGGGATAAACCTTGTAAAGCGCGACGACATCCTTGACACATTTCGTGTAATCGCTTTCCGGCGGCAGAGACAGAATCGCCTTATCGACTATGGCGGGGATATCGTCGTTGAAATACGCCTCGGCATAAAGCGCCGCCACGAACATGCCGCCATACACACCCTCGCCGTAATTCATGACATGCCCTACATTATCGGCAATTTTCACCGCAGTTGCCGGAAGGCCGGGACACATGAAACCAATGTAATCAGCCTCGATCTGAAAATCGATATCGTCCGCGTGGAGGTTATACTCCGGGCTTCCGGACAGCGGCGGCATAATACCGTCGAAATAATTCTTCCGTGCCATGACATTGGCATGCCAGAGCCGATATCCTGCTGTTGCAAACGATTCGGCGAAATTCTCTACCGGAGCGTCGATACCATGCCGATCCATGGTCATCATAAAGCTGAGCTGAACATAGATATCGTCCTGATAGATGGAGTTCTTGACCGACTCGACATCCCAGTTGATTTCATCTTCATACGTCTCACCTGTGGCACGGAATTCCGTTGGGGCACCGTATGAAACGCCGATCATCTTTCCTGCCCATCCGCCGGCGATCTTGTCGCGGAGTTCATCGATTGGAATTGTTTTGGTTACAACGCCGCCGGAACCGGTACCGCACGACTGCACTGCGCCAATACATACAAGTACAAGTACACCGAGAATCGTTCGTTTCATTTTATCACCCCTAAAATCGGTGGCTATTATAAAAAAAGATGAAAATTCGTGAATAATTATTGATTTAGTATAACATTTTTAGGAGGAACTGGACAGTTTTTTTTGGATAAACCTCACCTGCTAACTTCGTACCGCATAAAACAATGCTTATAGGATTACAGAAGTTATGAGTTACGCGGAAATGAATATTACATTGTTACACACTATGAGCAAAATATACCGGCAATTCAAACGGTCAACAGAATTTTCATTGAATCGCCCGCCGCCGCCATGAGATCGAGCGCCTCTTTAGTTTGTTCAAGCGAAAATTGATGGGAAATCAGGTTGTCGACGTATATACGCTCCTGTTCGACAAGTTGTATCGCCCGTCTAAAATCGACCTTTTCGTAGACGCGCGAACCGATCATGCTGAGTTCTTTGAACGCAACCAGACGCAGATCGACCGCGGGAGGCTCTTTTGGCATACCCACGACGATAATCTCACCGAGTACCCGTGTAACGGCAAGTGCAACCGGCTGAGCAGCCGCACTTCCCGAGCATTCCAGTGTCACATCGAATCCCCCACCGCCGGTCAGTTCGTTCGCCCGCTCAATCATATCAACTTTGGTGATATTAACAGGTGTCAGACCCGCTTCAGCGGCGATGTTCAGGCGGTAATCAGTCAGATCGGCAATGACAACCTGCGCCGCACCAGCCGCTTTCGCCATCTGCGCGCACAGGTTGCCGATAATACCCGCTCCGAGTACGAGCGCTCGGTCACCCGGTTTTATCGACGACCGCCTGACCGCATGAACCGCCACCGCAACCGGCTCCATAAGCGCCGCCCGGTTTTTATCCCAGCCGGATGGTACCGGAATAACCGAATCGTTCGGCACCGCAACATATTCCGCCATACCGCCGTCGAAATCGATACCTATCAGTTTCAATGTATCGCACACATAGGATTTCCCGCTGAGGCAGGTACCGCATGTCCCGCAGGAGATAAGGGGGTAAAAGGTGACACGTGTTCCGATCTCGACGCCCGGTGCAGGTTTCCCGTTTATGTCAGCAACAACGCCGCCGACCTCGTGACCCATGACAAGCGGTGCTTTTGCGCGGGGATGTTTACCGGAATATATAGCAATATCGGTACCGCAAATACCGACAGACTCGACCTTGATAAGCGTTTCACCATCCTTTGGTTCCGGCATTGGTTTTTCAATAATATCGGCCTGACCGATATCTGACCAAACCGCAGCTTTCATGTTGTTCGACATTGATTCTCCTTACGTTCGATTTATAGTGTATGATTTATTGGGATTCTATTCGGCCTGCGGTTCTATAATTTGTCTCGTATACGCTTTCGAATCATCATTGATATACTGTTCGGCTATGCTGCCGTCCCGGATTAGCGCATACACGATAATGTTGACAGCAAACCTAAAATGCGGGTTCTCGTATCTGTTTTCAAACTGCTCGCTTCCCCATGTTCTCCCGAACGGATCGAAAGGACTCGGGGGAATTATCGCCACCAGACGACCGTCCAGCCAGACACCGTCCGGAGGCAGCATCTCGTCTTTCACTACTCCCTCGTTCACCAGAGGCGTAAACGTCACCGGCATTTCGTCGAAATCGTAATAGGTGTGAAGGATTGGATGCTCATTGTCGATAGGCGCGATAACCTCCCTGCCTCCGCAGGCATCGGAAATCATTTTGCGCATTGAATAATACGATGTTACCGAGTACGGATCCATAAGAATCAATCCGCCGCTTATGAGGTATTCGTACAGATTCGCTTGTTCAAGGGGTGTGATATCGAACGGTTGGTTCGTCCCTGCCGAAAGATAAATGAACGGGTATTTCAGCATTGTGGGCGAATCAATGAATACGTGGGGATCGATCTTGACATTTATCCCCGTATATTTTGTAAAGCCGTTCATGAGCCCAATCGTAGAGGCGACAGGGCGCAGCACTTCACCCCAGACGTCTGCCGGGATATAAATATATCCCATGAGATTGCGTTTGTTTGCAGGATCCTTTACAACCAAACCTTTGTACTGTCCGGTATCGAAATTCTCTTCTGAAAGAAGCATATCTTTCAGCGCGATCAAATTGTCCATCTCGCGTTTGATCCCTTCATTGTAATCCGGGGCGTCCGCCACGAACCTGCGGTAATCGTATCGATCCCAGTCGAACGGCATCCGGTAGCGCGCATAATACAACGAATCAATTTCCTCGATCACAGCAGCGATTACCTCCGGACCGAGATCGTAATCATAATCAAGAGAATCGAGCATATTCATCATATCGAGGAGCGATGCAACCTCGCGGAATCTGAAATTGCCGTGCGGGACACGGGTCACCGTTTCCCGGCGGTGTATTCGCGGCCTTATATCGGGTTTCTCAATGATAAGAGGTTCTGTCATCCTCGGCGGGCGCACGATAAACTGCACTTCAATCGGTTTAACCGCCCGCATCTCAGGTCTGGTATATGTAACAAACAACCCGAGAAGACCATAAAACATTAATGCCGCCATGTAGCCAAAAAAAAGAATTCTGACTGTTTCACGTTCAAGTTTCGGGATGTTTATGGCGTTTGTATATCGTTTGAAACGGGGAGATGCTACTTTTGATCCATTCATAGTTTCTTTCTAAACGGCTCATGCGGATGCACGATTATACCTGTGCAATGACATTTTCATACAATTTCTCATATATGCCGACAATCGAGTCAACGTTGTATCTTTTGACCGCCCGAGCCCGTCCGGCGTTCCCCATTTTTTCCTTCATGCCCGATTCAGTCAAAATCCGCAGACAACCATCGATCATACCACCGACATCGCCGGCCGGATAAAGTAAACCCGCAGTGCCGTCGCCGAGGAAATCATCCATTCCGCTGCCCGAAGAGCCGACAACGGGAACGCCGCAGCTCATCGATTCAAGTGCGGTCAGCCCGAAACTTTCATGCTCGGATGCCAGCATATATATATCGGCGCATGGAATCAACTTGCTTACATCGTTCTGTCGGCCGAGAAAGCTGACTTTATCTGACAATCCCTTGCTTTCGACCATACGGCGGATATTTTCAAGTTCCGGGCCGTTTCCAATGAGAATTAACCGGGTATCGACTTGTTTTAGCACACCCTCGAATACGTTGACAATATCGGGAATCCGTTTGATTGGGCGGAAATTTGAGATATGCATGATGACTTTTTCGCACGGTTCTTTCACGCAATCTCTGAGCTGTTGCGTTTCTGGAGAGAATTTTTCGGTATCGACAAAATTCGGGATAACCTCGATCGTTTTTTCGATAGGAAATTCCCTAAGCGTCTCATTCTTCAAATAATCGGAAACCGCGGTTACAGCGTCCGAGTTCTCGATGGAAAACATGGTGATGTCGTAATATGACGGGTCAGTGCCGACAAGGGTGATGTCGGTACCGTGCAGCGTTGTTATCACAGGAAGAGTTTTCGTTTTTGCGATAATCTTTTTTGCGAGATACGCGCTTGTTGCATGGGGGACCGCATAATGGACATGCAGAATATCGAGATCCTCTCTTAGCGCAACCTGAGACATCTTGGACGCAAGCGAGAGACTGTACGGTACATAATCGAACAGGGGATAGTGAAAAACCTCGACCTCGTGAAAAAAAACATTCTCGACATAGCCGGAAAGCCGGTACGGCAGCGCTGTGGTTATGAAATGTATCTGGTGACCACGGAGCGCGAGACTTCTGCCAAGTTCGGTTGCAACCGTGCCGCTGCCACCGTATGTGGGATAACAGGTGATTCCGATTTTCATGATCTTTTCTCGCTGTCGTTAATAAATGCCGGTTTAAATGTCGTATTAATCGTTTTTATCCGCAGCCTGTCTGTTCATATCGCTCTGACCCGGTATAAGTGACCGCATGGCAACCTCACTCACGATATCCTCGATTTCGACCGGCGAATCCATCCGGAACACCTCGCCGTAATCGGCATGTATTTTCGATCCGTAATATTTGAACCTTCCCTCCATCTCCTGCAGGAATTTATCGGAGGCGATATAGGTCGGCGTTTCGTTGTTCTTCGGATCGTAGGTCTGACTCCTATAACAGGATATGGCTTGCATCTTGCGTTCGAACTGTTCGGTGATATTCACATGGAATGTCGGTGATATTTCAAAGTACTCGATACAATAAAGAATTTTATTGGGACGGTGCGGGTCCTGACCGGTATCGTACTTTTTCAATCCTGCAGTGAACGCCGCCTCTTTAACAAGAAAGGACGTATGTGTATGGTCGGGGTTTCGGTTATTACCATCATGGGTGATTATTATGTGCGGGCTGTATTCGCGGATAGTCCGGACGACTGCCCGGCGGTTTTCGACGGTGTTTTCGATATGCGCGTCGGGGAATTCGAGATTGACACGGACATCGATCCCCATAATTCCCGCGGCGCATTTCGCTTCCTCGGCACGCTGTTCAGGGGTTCCACGCGTACCCATCTCGCCCTTCGAGAAATCCACAATGCCGACACGGTATCCCTGATCGACCAGCTTGATCAATGTTCCGCCGCACAGGATTTCAGCGTCATCCGGATGCGCCATCATGCAGAGTACGTCGAGTGGATGTGCCATGTTAGCTCCTATAAAGGGCAAGCCCTCTAAATCCCCCGGTGGGGGACTTACCAATATAGCCAATATTATCAATTGGTACGTTTGAGTTTCATTGAGGTTATTCGAATTTCACCATCATTTTCAATAGCAAGTTTCAGCTCATGACAATAGAAATCAACAATATATCTATAAATAAGATTCTGAGCCCTGAATCTTAATCCATATATCTGTTTTTTTCGAAGTTTAACCAAAGTAATTTCTTGGCGTCAGTCATCACCGATCGTAATTTTTATGCAAGTTTAATAACATATCGCAAACTATACGTTTTCTTCCAAAAGATTGAATTGCGTTTTGTCATAATTAATTATTATGTCTGTTTATTCCAAGCCCCCCTGCGGGGGATTTAGGGAGCTTTTTTTATCCTCGCCGGAATCCTGTTCAATTTTTTATTGCCGGATTTTTCCTCGACAATCACCTCGGCGGCCTTGCGCTGGTCTTCGTTCAGCATATCATGAGTCGCACCAATATATATTGTTGTAGTGCCGCCAGATAATCCTGATATTCTGTAGACCATGGCAAACAATAAACTCCCAATGAGTAATATTGCCGCACCGACAAGAAAAAGAATTCCGGACATAACATATCCTTTCTAACATAATATATTATGTTCCCCATATAAAAAAAAGCGCTCTTATTAAAAAAGAGCGCTTTTATATTAAAAACCCGGCAACTACCTACTCTCCCACAAAGTCACCTTAGCAGTACCATCGGCGCAAGTGGTCTTAA
>CAZCDQ010000027.1:11807-27937 GCA_964497605.1 uncultured bacterium | reverse complement strand
CTCTTTGGAATTTGAATTGCGCGGGGCATTTAGGAATACCCGGATCAGCCTTTATAAAGGCGCCCAAAAGGAAGGAGGAGTACTTCGATCTCGTCGGTCTTGAACGTCGTACTGTCCGTGTGATTGCTGACATTGAAACAGGTTTTGCAGATAGGTTAGCGAATTTTTTAAAAGAAAATGACAATATTGACAGCACAACAAATTTCAATCTTGCCGGTTACGGTGCGTTTCCTCTCGTAAATATTGGCACATCTACAATGAACGCCTTTGGCGGTGTTGGCCTCGGATTCGTAACAGATAACGATGTGGACATAGCTCTCCGCGGCGGTCTTCAGCATGATGTTATGGTAACAAACAATATTAGTCTTTCCGGTAAAGCCGGTCTCCAGATTATGCTCGATGGCGGTATTACCGATGTTGATGACACCGGGTCGACAACGATCGGGACATGGGGAACAGTAGGTATTTACTGGCATTTCTAAGAACATCAGATTCATATATACATATCCGGGATTTCCTGAAAAGGGAATCCCGTTTTTTTATATGAAAACGTTTACTCTATTACCATTTATAATATGCAGGCTTTATTCGCATTGAATATTGAATGCTTTCTATGTGAGCGCTTTTCAACCTTTTATAATCCAAATAGTCTCACCAATCCCCTCAGTCATTCCGCATGAACCGGAACGGCATCAGCACCCAGCATGCAACCGGCCGGCCGCCGTATTTTGCCGGCGAGAACCGTGTGCGTTTTGCCGCATCGATAGCGGAATCGACAAAGATTTTCGGACCGTCCAGAACTACCACCGAATCGACGGTACCGTTTACTCCCACCAGCACTTTCAAATCCACCGATCCCTCGATTCCCGCGCGCTCTGCCATTTCCGGGTAAAGGGGGACAACGTTATTCAGCTTTCGCGGCATCTCTTCGACGGTCACAAAATCGTCGGCGTCCTGTTCACCGCCGTTATCGGCGCTTGGATCTGCCGCGGAGGATTCGGCGGATTCCGAGGAGATTCCCGGTTCGGGCGGCGTTTCCGCGATGACGATCTCATCGGGCATGATGTCGTCGTCCACCGCGATGGGCCTTCCAGTATCGACAAACGGTTTCGGCGGCGCTGCTGATCGAGCCGCCGGGCGCGTTTCGGGGATTTTCTCCATATTGATAACAAACGGTTTCCGCTCAGTCTTTTTGAGTTCCGGCGGATTAAGCGTGAAAGTGATGTTGACCAGCGCCGCGGTCATAATCGCCGACAATATCAAACATATGAAAAATATTTTTGGTGATTTGCGACGGAGATCGGCGGATCTATATTTGAATCCCACTGCTGACGGTTTCATGCTTCTGCCCCCAATTCCGGTTGAAAAGTGTATGAGCTCGCTAGTACAGTATAATATAATTTTTCCGATTCAGCCATGTATTATTGACAAAACGCGCTCTGCACCGGTCGATTGTCGTTGCATTTTATCCGCCTATGTTTTAAACTGTGTACAACAAGAAAAAATGATTTTATTGACAGAATTTACATAATTAACATATTTTTTTTAACGCTTTCCCATCTTGTTAATCTTGTAAATCATATCAATTTAACAAATCATTTGAAATATATGTAATTGTTAACGTATATGTAGGGGTTTGATTACTCAAAATCCTGCTGTAAACTCATTTTATTGTAAAATATTAACACGACCATCACGTTTATTTTTTGTAAATTCTGTCTCTCTGTTTTTCGCATTGGGAGGTTGTACATTTATGTTAAAAAGCGCAGTTCGCGCGGTCGCGCATGGCAAAGTGCAGGGTGTTGGATTCCGTTTTTTCGTCCGGGAGAACGCCTCGAGGTTCGGCCTGAACGGCTGGGTAAAAAACCGTGCGGACGGTACCGTAGAACTCTACGTCGAGGGCGATGATGCCAATGTCCGCGAATTTCTGAAAAAAGTCGAAAAAGGGCCCACGTTCGGACATGTCAGCGATCTCGAAGTCGAATGGACAGAGTCGCAAAACGAATACACCGGTTTTGATATAACATTCTAATACGGAGCAAAAATGAATATTAAGCCGATCATTCGAGATATTCCAGATTTCCCGAAAAAAGGGATAATATTTAAGGATATTACACCACTCTTACTGAATCCCGAGGCGCTGAAAACGTCGGTAAGTCAGCTTGCCGATGCGGCAAAAGGTCTTGGTATCACAAAGGTGGTGGGGATTGAATCGCGCGGATTTATTTTCGGCGCAGCGGTTGCGCTCGAACTCGGCGCCGGATTCGTTCCCATCCGCAAACCGGGCAAACTTCCTGCGGAAACGCTCCGTGAGGAGTATACGCTGGAGTACGGTACCGATACCATCGAAATACACAAGGACGCGCTCTCATCCGGCGATAAGGTTTTCATCATCGATGACCTGCTCGCGACCGGCGGAACTGTGCATGCGGCAGTAAAACTTGTCGAGAAAGCAGGCGCAAATGTGGCGAAGATCGGTTTTGTCATCGAGCTTGCATTCCTCAATGGCAGGGCTAAAATCCACGGGTATGAGATTCTATCACTGGTCACATTCTAAACGGATACGAATCGGGAAAAACCATGAGATTGGACGCTCGAACAGTTAATGACTACCTCGCATCGCTGCCGGACGACCGGCGTGAGACGCTATCCCGAGTCCGCTAAATCATCCTGCTGAACCTTCACGAGGGTTATGAGGAGGTCATGAACTGGGGTATGATAACCTATCAGGTTCCGTTTTCAGTCTATCCCGACAACTACAACAAACAGCCGCTTATGTACGCGGCTCTAACATCACAGAAAAACCACATGGTGGTCTATCTCACTGCGGGATAGACATGTCGGAGGAATCACCCGAATCGTTTGTGAAATCCTACGTCGAAACGGGGAAACGGATCGACGCGGGGATATCCTGCTTACGGTTCAGAAAGCTCGACGATCTTCCGTTGGAACTTGTCGGGAAAGCGATTGAAAAATAAGATGTTGAGACTTTTATAGCGGCGTACGAAAAGATTCGGCCGGGGCATTTAAAGAAAGAATAACACAAACTTTTACATAACCATTCAGATTTATTGAAGGAGTATCGAATTTGTTTTACAAAATTTATACGGCTGTTTTTATCTTTGCCGTTGCATTCACAGTCGTTTCAATTGCGCAGGATCTTGACGGCAAACCGTACGATCCCGCGATCGATCCCAATGTCGACATGTTCATGAACACCTGGAAAAATTCCATGCCCCGTCATTCGCACGGCTCGCTTATCGAGCGTGATATTCTTACACAGGGCGACAATTTGAACCCGACAGCCAAAGGCGCAGTGCTGAAATATACGAACCGTTTCGTTTACGCAACCCTGGAACCGATGGCCTCGACAACACCGGTAACGCTGAACGGAGAGCAGGAGGTGTTCTATTTTCTCTCCGGCGCCGGGACAATAACAGCCGGCGGGAAAACTGCCGATCTCAGGTATGGTATCGCTGTCCTCATACCAGCCAATCTCGAATTTACAATGAAAAACACCGGTAACGAACCGCTTACGATGTATCTCATTTCCGAACCGGTGCCCGAGGGCTTTACGCCGGCTAAAAACATGGTGGTGAAAGATGAGCTCGCTATACCGGTCGGCGGATCGGACTGGCACTGGGCGCATATCGGGAAAGACGTGTTCAGTAAACGCGACGGCCTTGCGACGTTGTATTCGCTGCTAACTGTCTCATTTGCACCCATGACCATAAGCCATCCCCACAGCCATGTTGCGGGCTGCGAGGAAGTTTGGACCGGGATTTACGGTACAAGCGTCGCATTCATTGGAAAACAGATCCGCATGCAGCCGCCGGGAACGGCCTATAACATCCCGCCGGACGGGAAAACGCCGCACTGCAATCTGAACACAAGCGATGAACAGATCAAAATCCTCTATTTTTCGGTGCGGAAAGATATCGACGGTACCGGATTATAATGGAAAACAAAAAAGCCTTACTATACGATAAGGCTCTTTCGGCTTCTACGTTGTCAACGCGATGTCAATTTATTCCACACCCGCAACAAGTTTGCAGGTCCCGGATATAAAAAAAGCCCGCGAAAATTCCGCCGGCTCTCTATGTTTCTGGGGTGGATGAAGGGACTCGAACCCTCGGCATCCAGGACCACAACCTAGCGCTCTACCAACTGAGCTACATCCACCACAATAGATTGTAATACTACGAAAAAAGTCGGCGAAAGTCAAGATAATTTCATCCATCCAATCGTGTAATCACACACCTATATGCCAGCCGCATATATCCGATTGCAGGCCTCGTTCAACTCACGTATTTCCGTCGAACGGGCGAATCCGGCTTGACACATACGGTGTCTTCGGTTATAATGACACGAAACGCTGCAGGCCGGTTTCGGATTCTGCTAAATCTTACAACATGATATCGAAGAGGCGCCATGTATAATCGCATAGAAAAACTTGCCGATGAAATTACCGAAAAAGTGACTGCTATCCGTCACGATATCCATCGTTATCCGGAAACAAAATATGAAGAGAAACGAACGTCCGGATTTATAAAAACATTCCTCGATGAGATCGGTGTGCCGTATAAAACCTTTGCGGGCACCGGAATCGCCGCGCTTATAGGAACAGGCGGCGGGCACACAGTCGCGCTCAGATCTGAAATGGACGCCCTCCCGGCGCCGGATCTGACCGGTCTCCCCTACGCCTCTGTTAACGAGGGAGTCGCTCATGCCTGCGGTCATGACGGTCACATAGCAATTTTACTCGGTACTGCATGGGCGCTGAAACAGATTGAAAATGAATTGCATGGTACGGTGAAACTGATTTGGCAGCCCGCCGAGGAGGGCGGCGCCGGCGCGGAGAAAATGATCGAAGAAGGCGTGCTTGAGTCCCCTGCACCCGAGGCAATATTTGCCGTTCACGGATGGCCTAATCTTGCGGTTGGTCATGCCGAATACCGGTTTGGGCCAGCGATGGCCTCAGTCGATAATTTCGAGATCACGGTTACCGGACAAAGCACACACGGCGCACTTCCCCATTCCGGCATCGACCCTATTGCGATTTCGGCGCGTATTGTGGACGGTATTCAGCACATCCGTTCCCGCATGATAAATCCGCTCGATCCCGCCGTGATCACAGTCGGCACCATCCACGGCGGAACCGTAGAAAACATTATTCCCGATAACGTAATCATGACAGGCACGATTCGTACAATCGACCACGAAACACGTTCAATGATCCCGCAGCTTATGGAACGTATGGTAAACAATACCGCCTTGTCTTCGGGCGGAACGGCTGAATTCAAACTTGTCGCCGGATATCCCCCGACAATTAACGAAGACCGTGCAACAGCATTCGCACGAGATACGATCCGTGACATTCTGGGTGAGGAGTGTATAGCGGAAACATCCGAACCAGTCATGGGCGGCGAGGATTTCGCTTATTACCTCCAGAACATTCCCGGAACATTCCTCCATCTCGGAGTCGGGGAAACCGCACCGCTCCATAATTCAAAGTACGATTTCAACGATGAGGCAATCCCCTACGGAATTCGTATCATGGCGGGAATGGCGGTCCGTTTTCTTGAAGCCGGTATTCAGTAATTCGTATAGTGC
This sequence comes from uncultured bacterium, assembly GCA_964497605.1. Lineage (GTDB taxonomy): Bacteria > Latescibacterota > Latescibacteria > Latescibacterales > Latescibacteraceae > Latescibacter. The sequence continues at coordinate 22,324 of CAZCDQ010000027.1, read as the reverse complement.
GTATAGTCTTTTTGCTCTTAACTGAATTATTATCGTGTAATTAGCTGAACTATTGCTATGAAAGTAGCGTCACCGAAAACAAAGCGGGAATTTGAACGCTATTACCATTTCCGATGGCAGATACTGCGCGCGCCGTGGAATCAGCCGTCGGGCAGCGAGCGGGACGAACTGGACGATACCGCTTATCATGTAGTCGTATGGGAGCGGGACGGAGTTCCGATCGGTGTCGGACGGCTGCATTTCAATAACAAGGATGGAGCACAAATACGATACATGGCAGTGGAAGAATCGTTCAGAGGCAACGGAATAGGCACAGCAATCCACAAAATATTGAAAAAAGAAGGAATAAAAAAAATGCCCGTTATATCATGCTAAACGCGCGCGAATCGGCAGTCCAATTTTACCGTGCGGAGGGATATACGGTTATTGAACAGTCCCACACGTTGTTCGGCAGCATCAAACATTTTAAAATGATTAAAGACCTCTGAGGCGGGACACACGGCAGACCCTATCAGCATGGAGCGCTGTTTACTGTTCGGTTGGAACGCTTTCAATCTTCGCCACACCGCCGTAACACGCAGCCCATACGGCATCATCGGTGCATGTGACCGATCGGACGAAATCATAGGGAAGACCCTCCGCTTTTGAAATTTTTGAGGATTTACCGTTTTCAATCCGAACAATCCCATCACCCATCGTTCCGAGCCATAGAACACCATTTGCATCGGAATCGATTGAAAGAATCGGGGTTTTCGTATTGAGAAATCCGTTGCTGAATACATCCCATTCCCCATTCTCATAGACAATGAGATTTCCGCTGTTCGTTCCGAAATAAACCGCATCGCCCATAACATGAATAGAACGGACATCGACCTCGTCAAGGCCGATTTCAGAGGTCCGGTCGGTAAAATCATCGCCGGTAAACGATACAATTCCTTTCGTCGTGCCGAACCATACATTGTCATCCGCATCGATACCGCATGCCCAAACATCGTCCGAGGGAAGACCGTTCAGAGTCCGGACACGTTGCCACCGTCCGTCACTCATCCGCGATACACCGCCCGAGGTTCCAACCCAGTAGCGACCTTCACTGTCAAATAAACCGCACCGAATATCGTCGGCGGCAACACCGCTTCTGCGGGTATATTTTCTCCATTCCCTGCCTTTGTTCATGATTACACCGTTTATCGTGTTGAATACAATCGTCCCGTCGGGGCCGAATACGGTGCTTCGTACGGTCTCGATGTCTTCGGGATTCTTACCTGTCATTTTTGTCCAGAATCCCGATTCGTATACATTCAGCCCCGTTTCCCAACTGCCGACCCAGACACGTCCACGGTCGTCGTTGGCAACCGATATAAAATTGCTGCCAACAGGTTTATTCGGAACAGAGTAATTCAGTATATTGTCGCCATCGATCACACTTAAACCGATATCGGTTCCCACATAAGCGCTCGTATCGGATATTACAAGACCGCTTGTGGCGTTGTTCGTAATAAAGCCATCATCTGTGGTATAGTTATTCCATTGTCCGCCGTAAGAGGAGTGCACACCATTATAAGTAAAAAACCATAACCGGCGGTTTGAGGCCTCGATATGGTTTGCAAGCGCCGCACCAAACGCCGTAAGAGAGGGATAAAAATGCCATCCAACTCCCCGGTACGAGAAAATACCATTACTTGAGGCGCACCATATTGTCAAATCCCACGACTGTGAGACAAAATCTGCTTCGTTGTTATGAAGCCCCCTATCCTGACCGGTCCGCGTCCATATTCCGTCCATCCTGGCAAATACACCGTTCGCAGGAGTACTTATCCAGAGATTGCCGCCTCTGTCAAAATATACGTGATTTATCATTTGCCTGCCGGGGCTTCCAGGTTCTGCGAGTAATTCGAATTTCCCGTTCTCATACCATGCAGCGCCGTCCTGTGTACTTGCCCACACAACACCCTCGCGGTCGAGCGAAAGGGTGTTTATCTCTGTCGACGGGAGACCGTCGGCAATACCAAACGAGGCCCACACGCTACCGTCGAACATGCTCAGGCCCTCATAGGAGCTTGTCCAAACTCTGTTTTCATTATCGACAACGACATCTGTCAAAATATTCGATGTCAAACCGTCCGCTGTCGTGATAATCGCATAATCGAATGTGTTCAGATTCCATTTGACCAGCCCCCCTTTTGTCGAGCAGTAAAGGCTGCTGCCAAGTTTTGCTATGCCGTTAACATCCGAAACATCGGTGTATTGTGTGATTTCAACATCGACATCCTGCTTGGAACACGATGCAAGAATCATTGCCGCAAGTATAACGGAGAGAATGGTATATTTCAAGGGCACATCCTTATGAACATGAAATATTTATTTATCTTTGTATACAATATAACATATTACTTACAAAAAATAAACGATGATTCTTGGAAAAGTTGTTCCGGCACTAAGATATCATACGCTTTCAGTCGTCAAAACGTCGAGCCAGACCGGATTTGTGATACAGATTTTATGCATGTCTGTTTCACATTCTGCGCGGAGATACTGAAATTCCGCTGCACGAAACGATTCCGAATATTCATACGAATATTTTCGGTTTCCCAATTCATAGATAAAAAGTACTCTTTCCCCGTTCTCCACCCATTGTCTTATGTTCCCTGTACGGTCTGTTACCGCACATGGTAACGGTCCGCCGAGAATTTTCACTGTTTTCAGGCGGCCGAATTCGGGTGATGAAACAAACGATGCCGATACAACTGTTTCTTTTCCATCATCCGCTGAAAATTCGGCCCGAATCGTATCACCGGGCCTGAATATTCTATCGTTTCCTTGAAGCGACAAATCGATGAATGGACCGTCAGTCACCAGAGCCCGCCCAAATGTAAGCGCCTCCAGTATATCGTCCTTCGACGGAGATTTTGCCCGTACAACCGTTCGAACATTTCCAAACAGATGCTCGTTCTTTTCGGTCACCGACACGAACGGTACATCCATCGTCCGTTTGCGGTTAAGGTCGCCGTGAGCATCGTTACCGCCGAACGCATATATACGCCGACCCTCGAGCAGTAGCCCGATCCAAGCATTTTTTCCGCGGTAAAAGCCCCTGTCGCGCACACCGTTATAAAACTGAACAGCGGTTATGCCCGATTTTCTGAGGTCATTTGGCGTCCAGGGGCCTCTATTCAGAATGAATTTTTCCAGCAGCGGAATCCGTTCGAACGGATGCGCCGCACAAGCTATACCTCCCGATTCCGTACATTCGGCTGCGGCTGAACCAACCGTCATCTCTGTCGCCCTGTTCAGACCGTTCTGACCGCTGTCGCCGGTACCATGGATAAATGTCTCCGCATTCAGCGCAAGCATGTGACAATTCTTCCCGTTTTCGGCGGCGACCGTGATCTCCTCGCCGGGTATTATGGTCGCCGTAGGTGACAGCCGTTCCGCGGTCTTCTTCATGTGATGCCATTTCGAGAGCTGCGAATCTTTCAGACGGTAGGAATCCGCGGCGTTGTCGAGATCGTACGAATGATCGGTCACGGACAACCAGTTCATGCCCATACAGTATGAGGCGAATGCCATAACCTCCATAGGCGCTCCAAATTCAACCTGATCGGCAGTGTAGTATGTGTGGCAGTGAATATCACCGTGATACCATCCCTCCCGAGAGGGCAGCGGCTCGTCGGCAGCATAAATATTGAGCGGTTCATGGTGACAGCCCTTGTAATTATCGACCCGGATATGAATCTTTTTTTTGCCGATTTTCAGCGATACGTAGGGATCGATCCTGACTTTCCCCAGGTATTCCGGCGTAATATTAATCGAATCCCACCATATGCCGCTATCCACCCGGAGACCATTATAAGGAAATTGGGCGATTCGCTCGATACCGCCCTCGTATCGGAGGTGAATAACAACTGAGTCAAGCTCAACCGGAAACATATCTGCATCCTTAATGATGAGAAATACCGGTATGGGACACCCGGGCTCGATACGGCACGGTGCATCGAATAAAATCTCCGGCTGTTTTTTATACAGCAGATTCGGAAAGAATCGGAAAGGCCGGTAATGTGTTTCAACATACGATATCATAACAGTATCTTAAAAAAAGTAGACTCGTCACTTTTGAGTATGTAAATATGCATTATCCGGCCTCAATATGCAAACGTATCTGTGGTGAGTATCTTAGAGATGTTTTTATAGTCACAGAAGATTTTATTTACTATATTATTACGGTACCAAATACATAAACGTCGAAATGTATTACATGTGGAGCGCGACTATGAACCCCGATATATGGCTAAACGGCGAATTTATACCATGGAACAGCGCGTCGGTACATCCATTCTGCCACAGCCTTCAACGCGGCTCAACACTGTTCGAAAGCATTGACTGCGCAGAGGCACATAACGGCAGTCCAGCCATTTTCAGGCTCAAAGAGCATATTGAAAGGTTTTTTAATTCCGCGGAGATTATCGGGATACCGCTGAATTACTCTCCGGATGAAATCATGCACGCAGTCACCAAAACAGTGGCGAAAAGCGGTCTTACGGGTTGCACAATTCGTCCTCTCGCATATTATTCCGATCCGGTATTCGACATTTATCCCGGTGATGCACACGTTTCGGTCGCGATCGGTCTTGGAGAACGCCGGCCGCATAAAGATGCTATTAAAATGAATATAGGTCCGCTCCGGAAAATCGAATCACGCTCCATGCCGGTCAAAGCGAAAGTATCTGGAAACTATATTGCACCCATGATAGCAAAATCAGCCGCAATCCGGGATGGTTTCGACGATACGATCATTCTGGACGATGACGGATATGTTGCCGAGGGTGCAACGTCGAACATTTTTATTGTCGAAAACGGCGGTCTTGTGACCGCACCCGAAGACAAAATCCTTCTCGGTATCACGCGCGATACGGTATTGAATATGTCGCAGACGCTTAATCTCAGGACATCGCTCGAACTGTTCGGCCCCAATCGTCTAAAAAATGCGGACGAGGTGTTCATGTGCAGTTCGGGTATGGGCGTTGTGCCGGTAACGCATGTTGGCAATACCGAAATCAACGGCGGAAAACCGGGCGAGGTGACCTCGTCCCTGCGGTCATATTACCGTGAGATCTCCACCGGGAAAGTACCTGAATTCAAACACTGGCTGACCTATGTCTAATTTTCGCTTCCGTGCCCACAATCATACACTGAATCCATGAAGAAAATCCACTCGACATCGAACGATTTCATACTGCTTGCTGGACTATTGTCAGCCACCGCGCTTGCTCATATATCGGCGGTTCAAAATTATTTTGTCGCCGATACCTGGGTGTTTGTCGTTCCCCGGTCCCTTGCCGAAACGTTTGAATATTTCTTCAAATCCATCATCCCGCACGAATGGGAGGCGTACTGGCTCCGTCCCATCCCGATGTTCACTTTCTGGTTCGATAACATTATCTGGCCGGATACAATCTGGGGACCGCATATAACTAACATTCTGTTGCATGTGCTGAACGTGTGGCTCATCTGGCTCATTATTCGGTTCATATATACCAATGCTAAACACGAAGGCCCGGAATCCGGCTATCGGCTTCCCGCACTCATCGCATGCCTCGTGTACGGTCTTCACCCGCTTAATGTGGGAGCGGTGGCATGGGTCGCCGCACGGTTCGATGTCATGAGCCTGACAATCGGGCTTGCCGGTCTATATGCCTGGTTCAGATGGGATGCCGGCGCGCGGAGTTTCAAGGGAATGTTGCTGATTTCGTTCATATTTCTCTGTGCAATTCTTTCGAAAGAACAGTCGGTAATTTTCCCGGCTGTATGTATAGGTGCGAGTTATCTGAGAAAGACCAGGGATCGAGCAAACGCTGAAAAATATGCCAATTTCATTTTTATCAACGGACTGACGCTCGCGTTGTATTTTATTTATCGTGTCGTCGTATTCAGCGGTATGGGCGGCTATGTTCGCGAAGCGAAAGGGCTTAATCCGGCGATCCCGTTTAAATTCCTCGCGTCGATACTGTATCCGTTCTCGCAGGCGTTCCACGGATGGACAGTTTCGCTGCCGTTCATACTGAGCTCCGCAGTTGTAGCCGCGCTTATCGGGTACGCTTTTCGAACACCCCGGATATCGGCCGGAAAGGCCGATACGGTTTATATTCTTACCGCAGAGGCAGTTTTTATTCTCGGGCTTGCGACAACGATCCCCCATGCGGGAATGACCCTGGAAAGTATTCTGGGACACTCGGAATCGCGGTTCACACTCATATCGATCGCGGGGCTGTCGCTCATGCTCGGCACAGCCGCGATCAACCTGAACCGTTCGGTGAGGACATACAAAATCATCCTGATATTGCTGCTCTCCTGGTCAATCCTTTCGGCGTGGCGAACCTCGGTTCAGATTCAGGCATGGCATCACGCCGGAGAAATCGCGCAATCGATTGTCAATGATACGGTCTGTATTGCACCTGATCCGCCAAAAGGAAGTACGCTGCTCTATTTCCAGATTCCGCTCAACAACGATCAGCACGCCTATATATTCGGTATCGGATTGAAAGAGGCAGTTCTGAATGCATATCCAGGCCGCGACGACCTCACTGTGCTGGGGCGGGCGAGAAAAAGCGACCTTGCGAATGCCGATCCTGCCCGGGATTATGTCTTTGCATTTAACAGCAAGATCGGCAGGATAGAACGGCTCACACCCGAATCGCCCGAATAATCCTGCCCGCAGTTTCAACGAAAGATAGCATCGGCAATAAGCGTTAGCCGCATCTAAGGTCTCGCGCTTACATCCAATGAGTTTTGTGTTCATGTGCTGCGATTGAGATGATAAACAAAACGGCTGTCGCGCAGGCAGGAATGGTGATGTTGATAAGAAGCGACAGGTCGAAAAAACAGTATACCGCGGATATATAAAGGGCCATAAATACGGCAATCACAAACAGTAATCCTCTCACCGGCGAAACAACATGCGAAAAGAAGAGACTTGCGAGCGCACCGCAGACGAGCGTTATCAAAAATGTCGCCGTGCCTGAAATAACATTGAGAAACCGCTCGTCAAGCATTGTGGACAATGCGGCGGCATGAATTTCAACGCCGGGCAGGGTTTTGAAACCGGATATTTTTTTTATATCGTCCAGCCGGGGCGCGCTTGAACCAATCATCACGATTTTTTCTTCGAATGTACCATCCTCGAAATTCCCGTTGAGCACATCGAGAAACGGGATGTATTTGTAGACGTTCTCAGCATCAGTATAATTGATACGCATGAAACTGTGTTTGTCGGTTGGGATGAACGTATCCTCGAAATAGACGCCGTGACCGGAAACTCTACCGTTGTAGAGATCGTACCCTTTAATATCCTGCCATAGTTCAAACGATATCGCCTGAAAAAGCAGCCGTTTGTGAAGTATATACAACGGGATATGCCTGACAACGCCGTCCGGATCTGGCAGATAATTCGTAAATCCGCTCCGTTTCGAGGACATGATGAGTTCATGGTACGAAAACGCGATGCCCTCAGATTTCAGGAAATCGGCTTTTTCGCTGTTTTTCAGCTCAAGCCAATCAGAAAAACGCTTGTTGAAAACTGTATCGGAAGGTCGCGTGTTCATGCTGCTCGGTTCGAGTTCGAGATAAAATCCCGAAAAGACGTTTCCGGCGCTTTGCATGGAATCAGCAAGCGCAAGATTGTCGGTAAAGCTGTCCCGACCCTTAAGCAGCGCATCAATGAAAATCAGCCGGGCATTGTCGTTATTGATTTTTCCGATTACACGGCCGAAATAGATCCGGGGGATAAAATTACGGTAACCGCCAAGCCGCCGCAGCGTTGTATCGTCAATGTCGACAATGACGATATTGTCGTTTACTGTCTCCTCGCCGCCGCTCAGAGCATACCGCAGCGCAAAATGGCTGTCGTCGATGATATTCTGTATTTGCATCAGCGGCGGATAAACAATATTCTGCGAGGCGATATACACGATGACCGACACCACGCAACCCCATAAAACATAACGGGTGCCTCTTACTACTCTATGCATAAAAAAATCTCCATTACATAAATCCGGAGATAATCGTTATACCCGATTTCACTTTTTCGAACAGCGGCATTTTATACCGGCCTTTGGTCGCCGGCCGTTCAGAAATGTTCGCTTTTATTGGCAACAATACCGAGGCCGGTCACGAGAAGGATGCCGATAAACCACAGAAAGAAACTCAGCCAGTCGATAGGATAGCCGTAGGTAATCGGCAGCGATTCCACGTTCTTATTCAGCGTTATCTGCGGCGGAAATGCAATCAGGAGCCCGAGCGCGATTACTCCGATGACAACGAATATTTTTTGCCATTTATTCATGTTTACCAGCTTTGTCCGTGTTCGTTCTATACAAAATAAATCCACTTCTCGGAATCACGCAACAACTATTTTCATTCCGGCGTGTTTTCAGGATTCTCCGAACAGTCGAAAAAGCGTTCGGTCACGGCGTCTCGGGCGGAGAGCAAATTCCCACGGGCAGTTCACTCCACCGTGTCGTGTAACGGGGAGAGCGCATGCCCGCACGGGTTTTCCAGCCCCGCGTTATGCCGGAAGCCGCGTATTTCAGAGTATCGCGTCCCATACGGCCGTTAACTGTATCGAGAGCGTTCATGAGGCGTTTCGAGGCGGCGCGGTCGACCGTATCGAACATATCGGCCTGAACCTGCCCTGCGGGAACGATACGTGACAGGACGACGCCCGCTTTTTTGAATCCGTACCCCGTTCTGAAAATCGTGTCGACACCCCAAAGCGCATACCGTATCAGTTCCTGTGTACAATCGGTCTGCACCGGCAGTTCCCGCAGAGTCGACCGCGCATACTGCGGTCCATCACGGAAACGGTCGGTCATCATGAACACCATGATAACGCCCGCCGCCGAACGTTCGGCCCGCAGTTTCTCGCCCGCCCGGGTGGTATATGCGGAAACCGCTTCCCGCATGTCGTGCAACGAACGCACCGCTTTGCCGAACGATCTCGACACGCAGATTTCTTTCTTTGCGGGCGGCGCCGATTCCATTGAAATGCAAGGAATACCGCGCAGTTCGCGAACCATGCGGAGCCCGACAACGCTCATATGTTTTTTCACCCAGGAATCCTCGGCACGGCTGAGATCGAGCGCGGTTACAATGCCGTGTTTTGCGAGAAATTTGGCATACCTGCGCCCCACCCCCCACACACTTCCCGCGGCGGTCATGGCGAGCGCTTTCTCACGGTACGGTGAGCCGGTAATATCAAAAACACCGTCCACTTTCGCTGAGCGTTTCGCAATCCGGTTGGCTATTTTGGCGAGCGTTTTGGTTTCGGCGATGCCGATGGACACGGGTATCCCTGTCCATTTCAACACGGTGCGCTTTATCCTGCGGCCGTATTCGGTCATATCATGCCGGTCGAACCCCGAAAAATCGAGAAACGCCTCGTCGATGGAATAGACCTCCATGTCCGGCGTAAAATGCGACAGCGTGTTCATCACCCGCTGTGACATATCGCCGTAGAGCGCGTAATTTGAGGAGCGGATTGCGGCATTCTCGCGGCGCAACAAACGCTCGACTTTGAATACGGGCAGCCCCATCTGTATGTTCAGCGCTTTCACCTCGGCCGAACGCGACACGATGCAGCCGTCATTATTCGACAGCACCACAACGGGCCGCCGCGCGATGTTCGGCTCGAACACGCGTTCGCACGACACATAGAAATTGTTGCAGTCCACCAGCGCAACAGGCATGGTTCACCTCCTCCGCGGTACGGCATCCGGCCGCCAGTCAACGAAACGAATGGATGACGGCAGTCACCACGCCCCAGACCGAAACATCCATCTCCTCGGTCACACGGACAGGCTTGTACTGTGCATTTTCAGGCATAAGCATAAGCTCGCCGCCGGATTTCCGTATACGTTTCACTGTCAATTCCCCCTCCAGCGCCGCAATGACAATATCGCCATCGGCCGGATCGAGAGCGCGGTCGACAATCAGAATGTCGCCGTGACGGATACCCGCACCGGTCATCGAATCGCCCGCAGCACGCAAAAAGAACGTCGCGGCGCGGTGTTTGATCAGATACTCGTTCAGATCGAGCCTGCCGTCCAGATAATCCTCTGCAGGCGAGGGAAATCCGGCGGCGACCGACACCAGAAACAGCGGCGCCCCGCTTTTCCGTGCGCCCTCGGCGGGCGCCAGTATGTTCGGACCTATATCCATAATCGTATCCTGCCGTGCCGTTTCGTACGGCACGGTATCGGTTTTCTCAGTTCGGTTTACATACACGCAGAATGCCGGCGCCGTGTATGCAGGAGATAACATAAAGTGATTAATGGGGTTACAAAATCACACTATCGGTACTCGCCGACGTATCCGCGCAGAGACAATATAGTGTAAATCTTTATCTGCGTCAAGGATATTTCTTAGCAGGAAACAATAATCTTGCGGGAAAATCAAAGGATTTTATAAAAAATGGACATGATTTACATAATTAACATCTAATTCTCGTGCAATGGCTTTTCCGTCTT
>CAZCDQ010000027.1:0-11797 GCA_964497605.1 uncultured bacterium | reverse complement strand
AATTAACAGAATTCATTTATGTTTGTCATATTGTTAATTCTGTCAATCGTAAAAGGAATGGAAACGCGCAGCTCCTTTTAATCCGCTTCTATCGGATTTAGCTCGTCCAGGTATTCCTCGCGGAACATTTTGATGAGGATCAAAAGCACGGAGATGGTCAACGGGCCGATGACGATCCCGATAAGCCCCCATTCCTTGATACCGATGAATACGCCGAGGAGGACGGTAACCGGGTGTAGTTTGCCAAGGGAGCTTGTCAGTTTCGGGCGGATGATATTGTCGGAGGTGCTGACAATGAGTACACCCCAGAGCAGAAGACCGACCGCGGCATAGTATTGACCTTTTATCAGAAGAAACAGGCAGGAGGGAAACCAGATAATACTGGCGCCGAGTACCGGAATAAACGACATGACCGCCATGGCGAATCCCCACAGGATGGCGCCCGAAATGCCGCAGATGAAAAAACCGATCGCGCCGAGTGTCCCCTGCACGACGGCGATGAAAAGCTGACCGAGAATAAGCGATTTGGTATCTTTACCCATCTCGGTAAGCAGAAGGTTGCTGTTTTCATAACTGAGCGGAAAGTAGTCTTTGAATACCCCAATAACAAATTTCGAATTTAGAAGCAGATAGTACATAATGAAAATTGAAACGAACGTATAAAGCATAAATCCGGTAATGCTGACAAGCATTTGGGGGGCCAACTGCGTTATACCATCCTGTATGGCGGAAAGCAGCCGTGGAAGTAAATCTGAGATGTAATAGTCCTTTATCTCGATATCGAACCTGTTCGACACGAAATCCTCGATCTGCCCGAGTACGCTGCGAAGATTTCCGACGGTCTCCTCATCGAAAATCGCCTGTATCTGCCTGGGAATCGCCGAGCCGATTAACAGAACCGGAACAAGGATAAGCACGAAAATCATGAAAATGATTATAAACGCCGAGAGCGATTTTTTTTTCGTTTTTTCATGCAGATAGCGGTAGACCGGATGAAAAAGATACGCAAATACACAGCCGGTTGCGATCGAGGGGAAGAAGTAATAGATGATCGAGTAGAATTTAAGCGCGATAAGGATGATAATGCCGAGAAGAAAATAAAAGCCGAATTTTCTGATCTCCATAATCCCGGCCTCCTTGAAATGAAGACTATTCATGGGTGTATCCGACGAATCCGATATTCACACGACAGTTATATTATAAATATAAAAAAATACACAGGGAATTCCACAAAAAAAATATTTTTGTTTTGAGATACAGGTATTTTTGTTATTTTGTTATTAAAGGGCTTACGTGCATAATTTTATAACATATTGATAATAAATATTTTAAAGTTATTTACATCATAAAGAGAGAGAATAGAAGATTATGACAGATAACAAAAAAGACAAAAAAACAGCCTCGGGGAAAATCCCCCTAAGAATTACTGACACGACATTACGCGATGCACACCAGTCGCTCTGGGCCACACGGATGAAAATCGGCGATATCATGAATATCATCGATGTTATCGATTCTGTGGGATATTATTCGCTCGAGATGTGGGGCGGCGCCACATTCGACGTATGCCTTCGTTTTCTCCGTGAAAATCCCTGGGAACGTCTGCGGACAATCAAAGCGAAAGCGAAAAAGACACCGCTTCAGATGCTCCTCAGAGGACAGAACATTCTCGGATATAAAAACTATCCCGACGACCTTCTGGACCGTTTCATTAAGCTTGCCTGTTTTAACGGCATCGACATTTTCAGAGTGTTCGATGCGCTCAACGACACACGGAATCTCGAATACGCCATCAAGGCAATCAAACGTCACGGCGGTCATGCGCAGGGTACGCTTTCATATACCGTGAGCCCCCACCATACAATCGAAAAATATGTTGCTGCGGCGAAAGAACAGGTTGCGCTCGGTATCGATACACTCTGCATTAAGGATATGGCCGGGCTCCTGACACCCATCATGGCCGATGAACTTGTCTGGGCGCTTCAGAAAGAAATCAACGTTCCCATCCAACTCCACTGCCACGCAACAAGCGGTATGGCGACCGCGACATATGTCGAGGGAGTGAAAGCAGGTGCGGGCGCTATCGACTGTGCCATCTCACCACTTTCGGGATTCTCCTCACAACCAGCAGTCGAAACGATTGTGGCAATTTTTGAGAATACCGAGCACGCGACCGGGCTCGATGTCGATGCGCTTCAGAAAATCGAGGAATATTTCAGAAATCTCGCCCCGAAAATGAGACCGAGTCATGCGCCAACCTCGCCCATCGATCCCGGCATCCTTAGGCACCAGATCCCCGGCGGCATGATATCGAACCTCAGATCGCAGCTTGCCGGACAGGACGCTATCGACCGGTTGCACGATGTGCTCGATGAAGTGCCCCGCGTCCGGGCTGATCTCGGATTTCCTCCGCTTGTTACACCGACAAGCCAGATAGTGGGGACGCAATCGGTACTGAACGTCATCGCGGGCGAACGTTATGCAATGATACCAAACGAGGTGAAAAACTACGCACGCGGATTATACGGCCGTCCTCCCGTTCCGATTAAGCCGGACATTTTAAAGAAACTTATCGGCGATGAAAAGCCTATTACACATCGTCCCGCGGACGATCTCGAACCGGTGCTTCCAAAAGCGACCGAAAATCTCGATTCATCGCTGATTGAGCATGAGGAGGATATTATATCCTACTGCCTATTCCCCGAGACTGCGCTCGAGTATTTTAAATGGCGGAAGATGCTTCCCGAGGAACGTCCTCCGGCGCCGGTCGAAGTTGAACTTCAGTCGCTGGCGAAAGAAACCGAGCTGGCTCAAAAGTGCGAGGATCTATCGGACGATGAGCCGCAGAAAGAGGAATCGTTTATGCGCCGGGAGGATTATCGCGGCATAAACGAAATTATGGAAAAAGCGGCACGGCTCAATATCAATGAGCTTATCATCCGTAAGGGTGATGCGAGCATATCGTTCAAAGGGGATGCGTACGATTCGTCCGGCCTTTCGTCCGAAACCGCCGCTCAGGAACCTCCGGCCGATGACGACAGCGTGAAAGAAACACCCGCTGCCGCCGAAGAAACCGCGTCCCCGGCAGCTTCCGGCAGTGACGATCTCACGGGAAAGAACACCATTGATTCTCCTCTCGTCGGCAATTTCTACAGTTCGCCCGCACCCGGCAAACCAAGCCTGGTCTCCGAGGGCGACACGGTCAAAGCGGGCGATTCGGTCTGTATTGTAGAAGCGATGAAACTTATCAACGAAATCAAAGCTACGGACGACTGCACGGTAGTCAAATTCCTTGTTGAGGACGGTGCCACGGTTACCAAAGGCCAGCCGCTGATCTTAGTGAAATAAGCCTGAGAAAAGATTTCCGACAAAAAAACCTTGCGAAATGCCTCGCAAGGTTTTTTATCCGTTCGACTCCTTTTCGTGCTCAGTATCCCGCATCGATACAACGGTCGGAAATATGTTCCCATCGGTCGAAACCGCGTTCGAGCCGCATACGGAAGGTTCGCATGATTCGACGGTTCTCAAGATTGTTCCCCGGAACCAGTTCGTCGATCACGGCTTTTAGCACCCGTGAAAAGTTATCGTCCAGTTCCTCGACAATGTCTTCCATATTGATTCGCGCCATAAAACTCTCCTACTCGTTTAATCCGATTGAAAATCTGTAAATATTTGTGCTGTCGCCGTTTAAATCGTCATATGAATATCCCGCTCTCGCGAACAACTCCCAGAATATCTCATAGGATACATCAAGCGATATACGTTTTGTGACCGCCAGATCGCCCGCAAGAAATTTCGCCTTTTTCGAATCACCGGCGCTGAATCCGTCGAGCGGATCGCCGCCGACATTGACGCCCTCCGGATTTGCGCCGTGACGGGCCCGTATAAACGACAGCGCCGTATGAAAACGTCGCGTGAAGCGTTTGCGGATTTGCATAAAAATCTCATCCGAGTTCGGCCCGAGCGGCGAACCGAGCACATCGCCGTAATGAGTATATGCGTTGTAGACCAGCCGATTCGTGTATACCCAGGGTTTGATCCGGGTATATTCCAGCCGCGCATCCACATCCCGCATACCGAACGGCATCACCAGAAACGTCCCGATCTGATATGCCAGCTTGTTGCCGTACCAGTCCGTTCCCAGCTTGGTCGTTGTAATATCGTCGATGAAAAACTCGCCATACACGGAATGCGAATGATGAATCATCGCGCGAAAATCCATGCCCATCACCGCATTGTCGTGATCGCCGTTGGTATGTTCCGCGCCTTTCAAAAACATGACCGGATTGAGATACGACCAGTCCCACCGCCCGGCATATACAACATTTTCATACAATCCGAGGCTTAACCGATCGGTCAGATTAAGCTCGACACGATGCCCCGACATGCGTTTTTTTACCATAACAGAATCGGTAACACTGCTCAACGGATCGTTATAATAATACTTCGCGACCTCCGGATACTGCTCGATCTCAGCGGCGGTAAAGATAAATTTCAGTCTCCAGAAAACCGTCTCCATGCGGAACATATCGTATGGGGAGGAATAATCCGAGAGCGCAAGTTTTCCGCGCACTCCTCTGCCCCAGACATTCTGACCTCTGCCATACATCACTGTAAACGGTCCGTTCGTATATGCCACATGCGCGCTGGTCTCGTCAAACTCGAGCCTGTCACCTTTTGAATTCACCCAGCCGCGGCCCGACACTGTTCTGATAGAAGTATCGGAATAATCGCGGCTGCCAAATTCTTTTGAATCGCGGATATCGATATGAAACCCCACATGCTCACCCACTGTGCCGCGGACTTTTAAACCGTTTCCGAACGTATAAACGTTATCGGTATCTCCGGTCGCATGATCGGTTCCGAGTATTCCCTCTCTCACAATCAACGGATCGAAAAAAAGCGAATAGCTGTCGCCGTTTACCGAATACAGATTCCGGCGGTTCCGGTAGAGAAATCTCTGCAAAAATCCCGGAATATATTCGACAGGCCCCTGATCGTCCCATATCAACCGGTTATTGCCGTAATAATCGTTTTTGAACTCGGCTCTGAGATATGCAAGATCCTCCATATCCACATCGGTCAGCCAGTCGCTTTCTTTTGGGATGTCGTACAGCAGACGCGCCGCCTCGGTCCGGGTCAGCGGTTTTGTGCCAAGCATGGGATTCTGCAGATCGAGCAGATGATCCATTCGGTCGAGAAAATCGTATACACGGTGTGACACCGAGAGATACGACGTCGCCTCGTCCGCTGCTGCTCCCGCAGACAAGACCATAATGACGATACACGTACATACTGCCGGCACATATTTCATATAATTACTCCGTTATCATCAATCTTTATCGAATCTCTACCGTTCAGTTTCCATTGATTGTGTGTTCCATGCTCAGCTCGAACCACCGACCCGGTGCAGGAAGCCCTTCGATTTCTTCGTACCGTTCATCTAACAGGTTGCGGACACCGAGAACCGCACTGAACTGGCCGACTGTTCGAGAAAGCCGGACAGTAACCGGCACTCTGCTCTCACCATGAAGCGGTTTCTCGTACCGCGCGACAACGGTGGCGTTCATGCTTTCGTAAAGTCGTGCGGTCACCGTAGCGGAGACGGTTCTGATCAATGGATTCAGCGTATATTTTGATTCTATCCCCTGCCTGCCGCGCACGGACTGATCGAGAACTGCTGCGCCGATTGCTGCACTGAATGTATGCGGCGCTGAATAGCGGATATTCGTTTTCACACCCCGCGTCGATAGTTCGCCGTGATTGGCGACCGTCCATACCATCTCGTCAGACCCGCGCACCCAGTCGACGGCATTGTCCGTCTCACGTGCAAAAACCGAAATACCGTATGCGATGTTATTCCATGCGGTGTCAAAACCGGTGTTTATTGAGGAGGATCGTTCCGGTTTCAGGAACGGATTTCCCATATTCGAATAGCTTTTATAATACATATCGGTGTATGTTGGCGCACGATATGCACGTTCAGCCCTCAATCTGAAATGACCGGCCGTATTCAGCGGGATAGTCATGCCGAATCCCGGAGAAAAAATATTATTCGCCGCCGAGCCGCTGTCGAGCCGCATCGATAACGAAATATGCGCCGCTGCCATATTTTTGGTAAGCTCGCCGTACACCGCATTGTTGTAATCGGCGTGATTCCCGAGGCTGCCGCTAATGCCGGTATGCTCGCTTTCGGCGCCGACGAGATAGAACATACCGCCTCCGTTTGATAAGTATTCCACTGCGGTATTGTAAGTGCGGTTGTAGTGCGTATTGCGGTAATCCTTCGCAGTTCCAAGATACTCCTTTTCAATCAGAAAATTATCGCCGTGCCCGCGGCCCCCTGCGCGTATTCTGAGTAGCCGGTCACTGTCAATCGTCCTGACAGCATTAATGCCGCCCTGATAGGTTTGCGTTTTTTCATACGAGGGATATGGTGCATAGAAATTCCCTGCCCCGAATCCTTTCGTGATAAATCCGAGGTTCCATTTCACCGACCAGTTTGACGAGGAAACCGTTCCTGTCATGTCACCGCCGCCGTACCGGAGTTCCGAATTTTCACGGTAGCCACCCGACCGACCGCTTCTGAGCGCCGCAGATATATGCGAACCAAGGACTTTTTTCGCAAACGACAGTTTGAACGTACCGGTATTATGCGAACCGACCGTGAGTCTGCTCTTGACATCCTCAGGTCCTGCCGCCGTAACGATATTAACAACGCCGCCGGAGGCTGAAGAACCGTAGATAGAGGAACCGCCGCCGTCCATAACCTCGATCCGCTCAACAGAGGACAGGTCCACCGGTATATCCATTGAGAAATGTCCTGTCTGGGGATCGCGTACACGGATACCGTTGATAAGTACCAGCACACCCTCGCCCGAGGAGCCGTTGACCGCGATATCCGCCTGACTTCCTGGAGTGCCGCGTTCAACCAGATCGACCGATGCTACTGCCGCAAGAGCCTCGGGCAGCGTCTGCGCGTTTATCCGGGCGATATCCTCACGAGAGAGAACCATTATATCAGCGCCAAGAACGTCTAAGGACCGCTCAGGTGACGGTGCGGTAACCACTACCTCCTCCATAACCGGAATGTCTTCGCCGCAGACGTTTGCCTCAATAAACGCACATGCGACACCGGCCATGATTGCGGTGCGTGTGTATATACCGTATGGTATGACATCCTCCCCTTTCGAAAATGCAAATCCTGAAAGATGTATCAAGTTCATTGCTGTGGTTGTTCAATATGCGATCCTTGTAAACGTTTTCACAGAAAGATACGCCGATATCCGGTATTCAATATACAATAAAAACGATGCAATCACAAAACACAAAACTGCGTAAAAAGCCGCCGTAATTCAGCGGAAGTTCGCGGAATATCTGTTGATATATTTGAAAATACAGCAGATACGAAAATAACACCTTAATTATTCCATGTTTTTACCGATAATATAATAACGATATTTATTTACAGTAGTGAAATATATAAAAGGGTTTAGCTAAATTTTTCGTTTGTATTTTCGAATAATCGTACGTATAATAGGGTCAAATATGCGGGTTGATACGACGAGAGATTTTATTGCGGGGATGACATTTTGGCGCTAAAAAAAATTGACATACGCAAGCTTGAAGTGGGTATGCATATTATCGACCCGATTTATGTCAAGGTCAATAATAATACCGTGCTCCTCATGCCCGACAATACGCTAATTGTCAGCGAGGCGCAGATCAGGCGGCTAATCGATGCCGATGTCAGGACTGTTACAATAGACACTGACAAAGGGATAGATACATTCCAGACGCTCCTCGGGCAGAAAAAATGGGACGAGGTTGCGCAGCTTTCCGGTGACAGTACGGCGGCAAACCTGCTGCTAAAGCGCCATATCAGCTCGTTTATCGATTCGTTCTCATCAATCGTAACCTCGAGCATAACTTCAAGAATTCTGATCGGCGACGACCGGGTTGCCACAATTCTGAAAGAAATATTGAAGAAAATCGAGAACAACACCGATATTCTCATGGCGATGATACGTTTGCGGAGTATCGACGAGTATACCTATGCGCACTCGGTGAATGTAACCGTTATGGGAGTCGCATTCGCGATAAAACTCGGGTTCAACAACACCGACATCATCAGATTTGGTATGGGCGTGCTGCTCGCCGATCTCGGAATGACCAGCTTTTCATCCAGCATTCTCCGCCGCCCCTCGGGGCTTTCGAAAGTCGAGAAAGAGGAAATTAAAAAGCATCCGCATCATTCGATCGAATTTCTAAAAAATAACGGCATCGAGGATTCGCTGATCGAAAAGATCATTCTCCAGCATCATGAACGTTATGACGGTTCAGGTTATCCGAATGGCCTGAAAGGCGACCAAATTCACTCAATATCGAAACTTTTTTCGATTATCGACGTATATCTTGCCATGATATCGCAACGCCCTCAGCGGGCGGGTATTCCTCCGCATCTTGTTCTCGCCGATATTTTAAAAAATTCCGGCACGCTTTACGATCCGAAAATGACAAAATTCTTCATCAAATTCATCGGCGTATTTCCCGTGGGCAACATGGTGGAGCTTACCAGTGAGCGACTCGGAATTGTCGCCCAGCAAAATAAAAAAGATCCGCTTCGTCCGGTGATAATTCTGTTCCTGACCAAGAAAAAGATACACACCTCGACAAAGCTCAAGGACGACGATCCGAAATACACCATCAACCGCGGCCAGTGGAAACTGGTCGATCTTTCCTCTTCCGAGGGCATCCAGTATGGAAAGATAAAACGCGGCATCGATCACCGTCTATACCGCATCAACCCTGTCAATTATCTCGACCAGATATAACAGACTCCAAAGACGACCGTGATTACAGCACCGATTTTTTCATGTAATTCTATGACGGAACCTTTTATTGCCCGTTCTTCTGCACAATTCTTTTTCGCCGCAGTCATGTTCCTGATCTCATCCTGCGCCGAATCGCGCCAATTTTACAATGAAAACACTCGAATATCTTGAATATATCCGATATGACCTTACCAGGGTGGTTCACCATAGCGGACGGCTTCTACACTGAACAGATCGTGCCGAATTCCGCATCGGTTTTAACTGTCAGGGTCGGCAAACAATACGGTCTCGGCGATCTGGACGGCGACGGCGACACCGATGCTGCGGCGGTTCTGATTGCGCAGTCCGACAGCAGCGGGACATTCTATAAGCCTGCGGCGGTGGTCGACGAGAAGGGTACGCCGTTTCACAGAGGCAGCGCTTTTCTCGGCGACTGTATTGTAATCGAATCGGTATCGGTCGACGCCGGTCGGATTACAGTCGAGATAATTGTGCAGGGCCGGACTATCCCATGAGCCGTCCGACCAAAAATATTACCCAGATGTTCATATTCAGAGACGGGGCATTCTCCGAATCGACCACACAATAAGCGCACAGCCGCGCTCAATACACCAATTCATTCAATTCCGATTCGCAATTAAACAATTTAGACTGCCGCTGAGAAGAAAACCCTTGAAATACGGCGCGTAATGACGTAGTATTTGAATACATAAACCGAATTTAACATACTCAACCATATAAAGATTCATATACTGTTTTGGAGGAGTCATGAAAACAAGACGGAGATTCATACGTGAAAGCGCAGGAATCGCAGCAATTCTTGCTTCAGGCACTGCTCCCGTGTATGCTCAGGATTTGAGGAGAAGCGGAGTCACACTCGAGGAGGCCTGGGACATTCACCGGAAATGCCTTATCATCGACGGTCATCAGGATACGTCGGTCAGACGGTTCGCCCGCGGTGAGGAACCTGAGGGTTGGCTGAAACGCGACGAATCGTACCATACCGATGTGCCCCGCATGCTGGAGGGCGGACAGCAATACGTTGGTCTGTTTCTCATCGAGGATGCCCGTGCTACCGATCTCTGGACTATTACCGAATTCATTCTTGAACAGCTCGATTCGCATCCCGATATTTTCACGAAAGTTCTCACCTCCAAGGATGCAATCCGTGCGGGCAGTGAGGGTAAGATCGGCATACTGATGGAAATCGAGGGACCGGCTATGTGGCTTCAGGGCAACATCAACACCCTGCGGCTTCTATACCGCCTCGGCCTGCGTTCACAGCATATCACTCACGGCGAGGGTGGAATCGAACCTCATTTTCTGCAGGGTACTCGCAGCCCGTATGGTCCCTGCACGCCTCAGGACCGTGTCGATCAGTTTCAAGAAGCCGCCGGTTTGACCCCGTTCGGAAAAGAAGTAGTCAAAGTGCAAAATGAACTGGGCATTATAGTCGATACCGCTCATAGTAACGACAGAGCTTTTTTCGATGTCATGGAACTGACCACACAACCGCCGATTATGAGCCACACGGCAGCCTTTGCCCAGTGTAATCATTACCGATGCATGACAGACGATCAGATACGGTCGCTGGCGGCAAAGGACGGCGTAATGGGCATTGTTGTGCTCCCCGGCTTTATCGATCCCGAGTCGGAAAATGCAACAGTCGATCGTATTGTCGATCATATTCTCTATATAAGAGATATGGTCGGTATCGATACGGTAGCGTTTGGATCCGATTACGACGGTTTCAGCGATCCGCCGATCATTAAGGATGTGTCGCAACTTGTGATTCTCACTCAGGCAATGATGAACCGCGGTCTGACCGAAGAAGAGATTCGTAAATTCTGGGGCGGGAATTTTCTCCGCATTTTCCGAGAGACGATTGACCTGCGGGCATAACGGCTTTTCATTTGCATAATGGACGGTATATTCGTACTTTTCAACGCTCGACGGGTTGAACCTGTCGAATGTCCGGGCATATCTCTGCCCGTCAATCCCTTAATAATGCATCACTTATAGTACGGGACAATAAAAATGCATGAAAATATATTAGGGACTATCGGTCATACGCCGATGGTGAAAATCAACCGGCTGAATCCGAATCCGCTTGTAACCATGTATGCCAAAATCGAGGGATTTAATCCGACCGGCAGCATCAAAGACAGAATCGCACTGAAAATTATCGAACAGGCCGAGTCGGACGGCAGCCTGACCAAAGGCAAGGTGATTATCGAACCGACCTCAGGAAACACCGGTATCGGACTCGCCATGATCGGATGCATCAAGGGATACGATGTTGAAATAGTTATGAGCGAAAACGTTTCAATCGAGCGTCGAAAGATGATAACGGCATTCGGGGCGAAAGTTACCTTAACCCCCGCTGAACTCGGAACGGACGGCGCGATACATAAAGCGCGCGAATTAGTGAAAAATAATCCCAATAAATATTTTATGCCGGATCAGTTCTCGAACGAATATAACAAACTTACTCACTATAAAACGACTGCCGAGGAAATCCTGGACGAATTGGACGGTGATGTCGATTATTTTGTTTCGTCCCTGGGAACATCCGGAACAATTATGGGCGTCGGCAAGGCGCTCAAGGAGAAGTATCCGCAGATTAAAATTGTCGAGGCGCATCCGGTGAAAGGGCATTATATCCAGGGATTGAAGAATATGGAGGAGGCAATCGTACCTTCAATCTACGATCCGAATCAAATCGACGAGACAATCATGGTCGAATCAGAAGACGCCTATGAAATCGCCCGCCGTATAGTAAGATGCGAAGGAATTTTCGTGGGCATGAGCAGCGGTGCGGCAATGTATGCGGCGATTGAGGTTGCGAAAAAGATTGACTCCGGAACAATCGTTATCGTTTTCCCTGACAGAGGTGAAAAGTATTTAAGTACTCGACAGTCAAAAGTTTAATTTAAGCAACCAATTGTGAATGTCCAGTATTA
>CAZCDQ010000026.1:0-28031 GCA_964497605.1 uncultured bacterium | reverse complement strand
ATATTTATTCTCTGACAATATGCTACTTTCTTTTAAGTCGGAAAGTTGAGTTATTCAACAAACATTTCACGGAAGCTGATATCACTTATAATCTGTGGAGAGAACGCTAGGGATATGGTTGTGACGGTGATATCTTATGGTTGCTCCCGGCAGGATAACATAATGATTGACAAACAGCCAGTTTGACCGGAAATCCTCATTGTCCCAAATTGTGCGGTACAGGATTTCACCATGCCCGCCCATAAAATCACTGACCGGATGACAGAGCCGTCTATCGATCACAAACCATTTGAACGGCGGCGGCAAATTGATCGGTTCACCTCGCAATAAAGCATTGCAGCGACCACGGTTTCCACAACTCGTCATCGTTCACTCACACCGGCCGCCTGCTCTTTCGCGCACTTCGTCTCGAATCGCCATGGTTAATCTCATTCTTCGTTTGCCGAACATAAAAATCAGTGGCTGTTTACCGCAGAGCAAAGCGGCGTCGCGCAGCACCGTCCGTTTAATGCTGTTGTTAAACAAAATTATTTGCTAGGTCATCGTCCTCTTTTTGCACCATGTGAGCGAAGCAATTCAGCAACCCTGTCATTCATTTAGTGTATGCGGAGGGCCGGCAATTAAACCAACCTCTGTATAAAAGAGAGGGGTTTCGCCACGCTGGTTTTGAGCGTTTACGTCAGCACCCGCCGCAATGAGAATTTGTAGGGGTTTGATTAATCAAACCCTTACAACTGTTAAAACCGCCGCGCAAAATCACTACCCGTGTCAGGAGCAGTATCCCGCTTCCTCGATAGCCTCGTTCCAAAGATCGACAAGGGGGCCTATGGTCGACAAAAGCTCCTCGATATCGCCCGTAACCTCGATAGATTCGATGGTGTCGTCCTGAACGATGCTGTTGACAACATCCATATCGGAATCGTCCGCAACCGCTCCGAACACGGCATGCTTACCGTCCAGCCACGGGGTGGGCACATGTGTGATGAAAAACTGGCTGCCGTTCGTCCCGGGACCGGCGTTTGCCATTGACAGGATACCGGGGCGGTCGTGCGGGAGTTCCTGATTGATTTCATCCTCGAACAAATAGCCCGGTCCGCCGGTACCGTCCCCGCGCGGGCAGCCGCCCTGAATCATGAAATCTTCGATGACTCGGTGGAATCCGAGACCGTTATAGAATCCTTTTCGGGCGAGATTGACAAAACTCGCCACGGTTGTAGGGGTTTTGTCCGGGTAGAGATTGAGATGTATGTCGCCTTTATTGGTTTTGATTGTTGCGGAAATTTCCATGATTCATCTCCTCCAGATTTATAAACCAGTTTTCATTTAGGCATTTGTTCCGCTGATCCCCCGACCATTATCCATGAGCAGAGACTACGGCTCGCTATAAATATCCACTATCTGGCTCAGTTTCCGAACCACCCGTTCGCCTGAAAACGAAGTGTCAACCTCGATCCCCAAGCACTTTCGGGTGCAGTCGTCTATAATCGTTAGCTTCCTGAGCTTACGTACGTCTTTCGGAACGCGTAATGCACAAAAACAATCGACCAACAAGCGTTTTTACAGCCAGACGCATTCGGTTCCAATCCCCGCTAACGTTAGGCATAACAGGAGCTCATAATTCTATTGAGCGGTATAGCCACCATCAATAACTAGTTCACTGCCAGTAATAAATTTAGACTCATCAGATGCAAGATATAGAACGCCATAGGCAATATCATCAGGCTCTCCAACATGACCAATCGGATGACGGCTATCAAGCTGCTCTCTGAATACCTCAACACTATCCGGTGAATCTTCAGCCAGTTCCTGCACCAGCGGTGTCCATATAAATCCCGGATGTATGGAATTTACTCTAATATTGTCTTTCCCATATATTAGGGCATCATTCTTGCTCATCAGCCGAACGGCTCCTTTGGATGCATGATATGGGGGCAGGTCCGCAGCGCCTACAATGCCATAAATAGAAGACATATTGATAATGCTTCCACAGCCAGATTCTTTCATGAATGGGATTGCATGTTTTGTACAAAAGAAAACACCACTAACGTTCACACCTATAACATTATCCCATTCCTCTGCGGCGATTTCATGAGTAGGCCTATTCACCCCAGCGATACCGGCATTGTTAACAAGTATATCTATTGAACCAAATTCATGGGCAATACTAGAAAAAGCGCTGCTAACCTCATCTTCATTTGAAGTATCGACATGCCAATACTTTGCTATCCCACCGAATTCTTTGATTTTCTCTATTACTTTAGTTCCTTCGTTATCTGCTATGTCTGTTACAGCCACTTTTGCTCCTTCTTTGGCTAATAGCAGACAAGCTGCCCGACCAATTCCTAATGCGCCACCCGTTACTACAGCTACTTTGCCTTCTACTCTTTTCATGATTTACTCCTTATGGATTGTTTAACCTTGTGGATCTCGCGCGGCCATAAGCCTTTGCGTGCATCTGGCTTGTTGGACTTCTGATCTACAAGATAAAATCTGTTGAAAGGAACCGTGAACTCCGTCCCCTGACAATCGACCTTATGATTTGTCTGTTCGTGTCCGTCTCTTTGGCTGCAACAAGAGTCCGGATGGTGAATACCTTCAAAGCATCCGATACGGAGAGTGTGCCCTCAGCAGAATCTTTTCGTCCAGTGAATGGAAATGTATCCGGTCCACGCTGACACTGGCTGTTGATATTGACTCGGCAAACTTGATTAACAAGAGGATCAATCAGGTTAGCAATAGTCTCCGAGTTGCTACCGAACAGACTGACTTGCTGTCCGTAATTCGATTGTATGATATAGTTCATAGGCTCCGAAATGTCATCAAAAGGTACAATCGGTACAACCGGGCCAAACTGCTCTTCGGAATAGAGTTTCATTCCAGTTTTAACAGGATACACAATTGCGGGTGACATGAAAGTATGGTCAACATGCATTTCATCCTTATTTATCACATTCGCACCTTTGGCACAGGCGTCTTCGATTAGTTCTGTCAGATAAGCTGTCTTGTTTGGTTCCGGCAACGGAGTAATGAATACGCCGGTTTCCCACGGCATTCCTCCCTTGAGTTTGCTGACAGCGCCCGCAAACCTTGAGAGGAAGTCATCCACGATGTCTCTATGAACAAACAGAATTTTGAGAGCTGTACATCGTTGCCCATTGTAGGAAAGTGTTCCAAGAATGCATTCTTTTACTGCATAATCCAAATCTGCGTCCTTGAGGACGATGCCCGCATTTTTAGCTTCCAATCCGAGGACACAACGCAGCCGATGAGGTTTTGGATGCTGTTGCTTCAGGATGTCAGCAACCCGGCTACTGCCAATGAATGCCAGTACATCTATTTTACCGGACTTCATCAGGGGACCGATGACCTTCTGCCCTTCTCCGTAAACCGTGTTGACGACACCTTTCGGGAAAGAATCGCGAAACGCCTCAAGAAGTGGTTGATGGAGCAACACACCTAATTTTGGCGGCTTAAAGATCACCGTGTTACCCATGATGAGCGCGGGAATCAAAGTGGTAAAAGTTTCGTTGAGCGGATAGTTAAACGGCCCCATGCAGAGAACCACACCCAGCGGAGCTCGGCGAATCTGCCCAATCACGCCCTGTTCAATGGTAAAACGCGATGATATACGATCCAGGTCTTTCAGCGCATAAATGGTATCTCGGATATAATCGACAGTTCTGTCAAATTCCTTCTCAGCGTCTGGTAGCGTTTTGCCGATTTCCCACATCAGAAGTCTCACGACTTCATCACGTTTTTCTTTCATGCGGTAGATGAATGTCTCCACATGTCCTATACGTTCCTCAACGGACATTGTTGGCCATGCTCCGCGTCCTTGGCCATAAGCCATACACGCCGCCTCCAATGCCTCCAGAGAATTCTGCTCGTCTAACAAAGGATAGCTACCTATCGTTTTCTGAACGGTCCTATTCGGGATTGACAAACATATTGGGGATAAAACTTCCTGCCGGGAACCAGTCCACTCTCTGATTTCTCCGTTGCAGAGGTAGTGATGTTGATTAATCGGTGCAGGAATATGGTATTGGGCAGGGATGTCGTGTTCTCCTGGGAAAATTGATTGAATCATCTCGTTGTCTCCTTTGAGGATAAAATACCACATATAACGACGGCCGGGAAGGTAATTACCGTTCATTGAGAGCGTATGCATATATTATGAAATACTGCCCCGAGGTAACGCACGGGGCGCAATGTCGATTTATATTCAGTCCATGAGAAGGGACAGGATATTCGAGAGCTCGTTTTTCATGTTGTGACGGGAGACGATACGGTCGCAGAAACCGTGCTCAAGTAGAAATTCGCTTTTCTGGAATCCCTCAGGCAGTTCGCATTTCACCGCTTCCTTTATAACGCGGGGGCCGGCAAATCCGATCAGCGCTTTCGGTTCGGCAAGATGGATATCGCCAAGCATGGCGAACGATGCGGTCGAGCCGCCGGTTGTTGGATTGGTCAGTATCACGATATAGGGAAGTTTCGCCTCGGCAAGGGTGCCGATAGCCGCCGAGGTTTTCGCCATCTGCATGAGGGCAGTCGTACTTTCCTGCATACGGGCGCCGCCGGACTGTGTTATCATAAGAAACGGGGCTTTAAGTTTGAGCGCTTGATCGATCGCTCGGACAATTTTTTCACCGACAACCGAGCTGATACTTCCGCCGATAAATCTGAAATCCATGATACCGATCACGACCTGTCTGCCGAATATTTTTGCGGTACCGGTCTTTATCGCCGAATTCTCACCGGTTTTGCTGCTTGCGGCTTTCAGACGCTGTGCATATTTTTTGGTATCGACGAAGTGCAGGAAATCCACATCTTTCATATTGCCGTTTATTTCAGAGAACGAGTCCTTGTCGAGCAAAAGAGAGATATAATCGTCCGGTGTGATACGAATATGATAGTTACATTTGTCGCAAACCCAGAGATTCTCGACTATCTTATCTTTAAGGAGTATTGCGCCGCAACTATCGCATTTCATCCATATTGTCCCCGGAACCTCTTTCGGATGGCCGATATGGAGCGTTTTTTTCATTTCTTCAAACCAGGTCATTCAACCACCTATATGTTTTGTCAATATGTTTTACAATGCTTTTAATATAAGGCATTCTGCAAAAAAAAACGACAAAAAGATTAAAATAATACACGAGGGAGCAATAACTGTCATGATAATCCGCTGTTTTCCGCCTTTTTTTCGATGATGGAATAAGCGAGCACAACCTCGCTGATCGAGATATTGAGCTGTTTGGCGATATCCCGTGTCGAGGCGCCCTCGAAACTCAAATTTTGTACCGCGGCGACAAGCTGATCGCTGTCAATAAGCTCGCTGTCTTCGTCGTGAAATTCTTTAATAAGATTGTCCATTCGGCGTTCCCTGACCGCAAGAATAAGCTCAACTTCCGTTTTCGACAAATCGGCAACCTGCGCGATTTGTTCCGGCGATTTACCCTCGCGGTACATTTTTGAAACAAGCGCTTTGATTTCCTCAGTGATTTTCGTCTGATGAACATGCTCAGGCGCAGGTGCCGGTTCGGGATGCGGTGCGGGGTCGGTATCAACGGGCGTCAAGTAGTAGATGGGTTCAACCGCATCGGCCGGTTTTTCCGACAAATGCTCAATACGCGGCTGGACAATTTCAAGCAGTTCACGTTTTTTTACCTCGAATTCACTGATGGCTTGTTCCTCGCTGGACTCGAATTCACGGTCGCTGATGATCCGTTCGACTTCTTCAGAAAAAACCTTCTCCTCTGAGGCCGAGCGCCGTTTCCGGATAATCCTGACCGCGGTGAATATCCCTGCCGCTGCAACCACAAGCCCAATGCCGAAAACATAGAATATCGTCCGGATTGCCGAATCGATCCTTTCTGACATGTCCTCTATGGGAATCTCTATATCCTCAGCGGCCGTTTCCTGTGCTGCCGGCAACGGCGCTGCCGTACTGTCCCCGGATGTTTCTGCCTGAACCTGTTCCGCAGCCGCGATACTGTCCCTGCGTGCCTGTTCCGCCGCGAGACGTTCACGTTTCTCTCGTGCCGCGGTCTCACGTTCACGTTGTATTCGGTCAGCCTCAAGCCGGAGCAGTTCGTGATATTTTTCGGGCTGCACAATCGATTCGGCGGCCAGTTCACCGCCGCCCTCGAGTGTGCCGACCGCATTCGTAAACTTCTGCCACGCCACAAGAGCCTCCGGCGTAAATCCCGATTTATTAAGCGCAAACGCCATCAGCCCGTTCGCATCATGAAATCCCGCGGAATCTCTCAAAGCGGCCTCGAGGTTCTCGACCGCACGGGAATACTGATTCCGTTCGATACGGATTTTTGCGGCGTAATAATACGCGAGCGGACAATGCTCGTCGATTTCAAGCTCCGCCCGAAATTCGTTCAACGCCTCGTCATATCGCCCCGCATTATAATGCGCAATACCGTCCGCAAGATGACTTGTCTGCGCAACCGCGTCTCCGGTGCAAATAGCCGTACACGCTGCCGCCATCGTCAAAATAATCACAATCCTGCGGAATCCTACTGTCATTGTATTCATACGTTTTCGATTGCCTGTGTTTGTTAATGTTTTAATAGATTGAATCCCCCGGAGTATACTCCGGGGTAAAGCTCTGTCTAAGACCCTCTCCGGCTATGCCGGGTTCCCCCTTTTTTTAGGGGGACTTTTTGATAAGCCGTTATAAAATAGTCACCCCCCTTGACATTTAACACAGTCGCTAAAAGGAGAGATGTCACGGAGTAACAGAGGAGTCTATTCTTGATCCCTCGGACTTCATTCCGGGGTAATTCATTTACGGTTGATTGAAAGCATTATGGCTCTGTGTTTCTCGATTTTACGTTTTTAGCTATCTCTGTTTTGAGCAGTTCGATCAGTTTATTCGCCCGCGCAAGTTTGACACCGAGACTATTCACAATATTTTTAGTCAGGGTTTTGTATACCTCCGGATATTCCTGGCCTAAACTGTCAAGATAGTTCATATTGAGGACGAGTATGACACTTTTCGTGCGGGCGACAGCAATGGCGGTTCGTTTCAGATGCTCAGCCAGCGCAAGTTCGCCGAACGTTTCCCCGGCCGCAATCCGGTAAAGCTGCATCCCGCTCGGTGAAATGATATCGACATTTCCCTCAATGAGCAGGAACAGATTGGGCGATTTGCTGATCTGATCGGTGATAATATCGCCTTTTTCGTAGATAACTTTTTCGGTAATTTGTGTGACCGCCTGAATATCGTTTGCGGTCAAACCGTTAAAAAGGCTGAATTTTTCAAGTCCCCATATCGCTTTCGACATGTCCTCTGTCCCCGATAAGTGCATGGTTTCAGTCATACATACATGATAATAATATAGTAAGGTGGTTGTAATAAGCAAGAATAAAAAAATTGGACCTGCCGTTTATTGCTGAATATGCCGGATGTGAGGCCTCGGCACTTGACTTCTCGCCGGTAAAAAGTTATTTTCAGAAAACCTTTAAACAGGAGTTTTCATACAGTGAAAAAAAAATCGCTTCGCATACCGATAGGTTTTCTGGCAGGATTTTGGTTTTTGTGGGCCGCCGATCCGACTGTCCCAAGCTTTATCGCCGGTACCTTCGTTATGATTCTCGGCGAGTCTATTCGGTTTGTCAGCTCGGGTACGTTACGGAAATTCGAGGGAGTCACCAGAAACGGGATGTACCGTTATACGCGCAATCCGCTGTATATCGGGTCGTTCATTCTTGGTACGGGGGCATGTATCATGGGGCGGGACATTATCTTCGCCGCGGTCTTTTACATATTCTTTATCCTGCTTTACGGCCGGGTGATTTTCCGCGAGGAGAAATATTTGGTAGGGCGGTACGGCGATGATTATGTCAATTATATTGCGGAGGTGCCGCGTATTATTCCCCGGACGCTGAACCTGAAATATATTCTCGAGAATACCTCGCCAAAGCTCGCTCTCAAGAACAAAGAGGGGAAAACGCTGCTTGGTATTGCCGCGGTACTGGTTATTATGCTTATCAAAATGATTTTTTGACAGTGTAATTAAACAAAATGGTTATGAATAACATAAAAATGCAATTCAGTTAAAATAAACATTCTCCAGAATTCAATTGGTTTGACTCCTGTATATGCCATATTATGTGTTCTATAATATCACTCCATATATCGTGCTTACCAGAGTAAACCGGATAGCCTAAAATAATTCGGACCTTATTTTATTATCAAGTCACTAACAAGATAATGACCAATATGAGGAATAATTTATATTGTAAAATTATAATTATCAGGCTTTGTAGATAGCAGCTGTTATAATCGGGCCGATTTCAAAGGGTTGTTCCCTTGCCATCTTTTTCGACAAACAAAAAACTGGACAAGTTAAATTTTATAATGTTGGCAATGTATTATATTCTAAAATCACTTTTCAAAAATGATTTATTAATAAGAGCCAATTGCAAAAGTCACAACTTCGACCGATTTCTAAATATATCCCGCTTAACAAGGAGGATGTCCGAAGGACATGGGGGTCATATGAATCAATGACTTACGAAGATATCCTCTTGTCGAAAGGAGCACGTCAAGGCTCTCTTTCGGGCAATATCCCGACTTTTGCAATTGGCTCAATACATTAATTTTTCTTATATATTAGGATAATGTATACAAAATATTTTCTCACATTTATGAAAAAAATGCATCAGGCGACATGCAATAAACGCGGGGTATTTCTCTCGCGTCATGCGAATCATAATACGAAAAGGGGCAACCCTTGCGGTTGCCCTTACTTATTACTCTGAATTCCTGTTTTAACGGGAATGACAGTTATCTTCACAAGATTATCTGTGAAATCCAAGAATCTGCATCAATCTGCGGTTCAGACTTTCTTCTTCGTACTCTGCGCTGATATAAGAGGGCAAACGCCACGGTTCAACTCGAATCCACCCTAAAACCTGAACGTATAATCGATCTTGAACATGGCGGTGTTATAGAGCGGATTGAAATCGTCCTGCTCGTCCATCAGCCGATTGTAGACAAGGTAAACGTCGCTGCCGACTTTGGGCATATAATGGAGGCGGAAGTTCACATTCATTTCATGGGTTTCGTTGTTCCATTGGACGAACGTGCTCGAGGACAGGCGGGTCGAGAAATCGACAACGATCCTGCTGCCGTATTCCTTTGTATCGAACCGGTTGTTGGCAAGTGAGATGTTGTTGTATTTGACATCGGCGGAAATCGAATAGTACATGTTCGTTTTCACAATGGTTTCAAGCTCGACAATGTCACGTTTGCCGTTGTAGAAATCGCCCCATTCGGTTCTCAGATTCACCGAAACCGTTCTTGATTGCGAGGTGCTGTAATCGAGGCCGTAGAACCACCATTCGTATTCTCCCACAGGGACAGTGTTGCCGTCGAACAGCTCGAATTCCTCGTCGAGATATTCGTAATTGTTATTGATGACGATCTCGAAACGGTCGTCGTTGTTGAAATCGATACCGATCGGCGACATGCGGTAATCGCGGGTGATAAGCCGTCCGGATTGATCGTAATACCCGCTGAAATATGCAGGTTCAAATAAGAATTTCTTGATAAACGGAAGATTTGAGCGCGGCGTTATCCTGAACATCCCGTACATGTTCTCCATGCCGGTCCGCCGCATGAATCCGAGTTCGGGATTGAAATTTTCGTCGACATCCTGATAATTGAGGTAAAGGAACATGAAATCGTCCGGAATGAAAAACGAAAACCGTTTAAGCATCGCATCCTTATGGTCGCCTTCTGTGTTAGTTCCCATAAGCGCGCCGTTTATTTCGAGGGTTTTGCTTCCTAAAAAAGAATCGCTGTTATAGGTGAAATCGACGCCTAGCAACTGATTGTCATGCTTGTTCTCATCGTATACGCTTGTCCCGATCAGGCCGACGACCGATTGTTCCAAAATGTCTTTTTTCACTCTGACGACCGAGTAATTTGTGGAGGGGACACCGTGCTCGCTTTCGGTCTGAATGGACATCAAGCCCATGCGGTAATCGCCCTGTTTCTGGGTGATTTTTGCGCCGCCGAGGATGGGAAGCATTTCACGGTCTTCGGTGATGCCGATCCGTCTTGAATAAAAAAGTTCGTCCCGGGAACCGAGTTGGCACGCGAATGTTTCGGCGCCCTCGAGGAAGAAATCGCGTTTTTCAGGATAACTTATATTGAACCGTGTCAGGTTGATAACTTCGCGGTCGTCCTCGATCTGCGCGAAATCGGTCCGTGTTGTCAGGTCGATGGTCGTGTTGGAGGTGATGCCGTATTTAACATCAAGGCCGGATTTGAATATCCTGTCCGATACATCTTCATCGGTATCCTCGTCGACATAATTCTCAATGCCGGATACTACATACGGTGTCGTATCGAGTTTATAACCGGTGTCGAGCTGACCCTCGATGATTACCGTGCCGACTTTTGTCAAACGATTGATTCCGTCGTTGCGCCGCCATGACCGCCAAAGAACTTCCTCGTTCTTGCGGCGGATATCACGTTTGAAATTAATCGCCCATTCCTGGGTATCGGTTGTCGGGAATCGGAGCGTTTTGAACGGAATGGCGATTTCGCATGTCCAGCCGATATCGGTGATCTGTGTCCGCACCTCCCAGATGCCGTTCCAATTGAAATTGATTCGGAAATCGCCGTGCTCGAATGTGCCGTCATACTGAGCGCCGTTGGGATTCACCGCAAAATACATCCCCGACCGTCTGGAATTATATGTGTCGAGCACAAAGGTGAACATATCGTCAACCGGCGTGAATCCGCGCATAGTCCGGGAGCTTCCGCCTCCGCCGTCCCACTTCAGTTCCTTGTGGATTATTTTATCCGGTTCGCTGTCGTAGCAGATCACACCGAAATAGATGTTGTCGTCGTCGTACATAACCCTTACTTCAGTCTTCTCAGTCGGTGCGGCGCCCTCGTTGAGTTCACGCTGAGTGAAATCCGAGACCGGTGTAATTGTCATCCACTGCGGTTCGGTGAGGCGCCCGTCAAGGCGTACTTCCGACTCAGCCCTGACAGCTTTAATCTGTGACAGTCCCGCGGACTGATCATCGGGAAGCATAACCCTTCCGTCGGTTTCAGGGATTATTCGGACGATTATATCGTCGGGCGGCGATTTGATATCTGCAGCGATATTCCATACGATACGGTTTTGCCTGCCGGGAG
Source organism: uncultured bacterium (assembly GCA_964497605.1). Lineage (GTDB taxonomy): Bacteria > Latescibacterota > Latescibacteria > Latescibacterales > Latescibacteraceae > Latescibacter. The sequence goes on along the minus strand of CAZCDQ010000026.1, from coordinate 16,858 downwards.
CGATGTTGGGGCCGATGTCGCCTGATACGGCTGTGGGCGTGAACGAAAATGTTGCTCCCCCGTCCAGTGAAACGGTTACGGATAGCGGTGACGGGGAATCTCCGATAAGGTCGTAATAAATAACAACCTCATCGTCCGAAATTCGGTATTGTCTGACATTTGTGATTTCAGCGGCGGGCCAAGCGCTTTGCACGAATAGCGGTAAAATCAGTGTTAAAAACGTCAATATTCGTAATGAATATCGTTTCATACGGCGTATAATTTCATTTTAAACATCAATTTATATGAAATATTTATATATTGTTCGCAAACAGTAAGTATCACTGAAAAATAATACGAAAAACAGCGCTTTCCAAGTTTTATTTCGCCGATATTCATATACAGAATAACGAATTTTGTTTTTGATGGTTAATGGTCGAAAAATGTTTAATCAAAAGAATTCCTCGGAGTTTACTCCGGAGTAAAGCTCTCGCTAAGACCCCTTTCCGGCTATACCGGTATACCCCCTACAAGTGGAAATGTCACGGAGCGACAGAAAGGTCTATTCTTGATACCTCGGACTTCAGTCCGGGGTATTTTATTCCGCAATGCAATATAAGTAATTATGCCCGCGCAGGTAAAGTTCGTCTCCGATTATAACCGGAGACGCGTCGATATTGTCATCGAGCGTATTCGTCGCCAGAATCTTAAATTCCGGGCCGTGGCTGAACACCGCCGTCGTGCCGTTGCGGCCGGGAAGATATACTCTGTCTGCAACACCGACCGGCGACGCATATACAGTGCTCAACCCATCGATACGCTGATTCGAATAGTGCGGCTTGCCCGTATTAATATCGAGGCTGGTTACAACGCCGTTATTGCTTCGCAGAAAATAAAGCACATCGCCGTGAAGGAGCGCGGAGGGCACATACGATGTATTTTGATTGTACTCCCAGAGTACGGCCGGAGTGCCGGTGATTGAACCCTCCGCCTCAGACAATTTTACCGCGCGGAGCGCTGCACCCCGAAAGCCGCTCATGAGATACACAATACCGTCCCTGGCGATCGGCGAGGGTATTGCATTTGCGGTTAGTCCTTCGTCCTCCCACAGTATGCCGCCGGTATTGAAATCGTAGGCGCGGACTTTATTCTGCCCGGTGGTTATAACATGCATTCTGCCGCTGTCCTCGACTACAAGCGGGGTCATCCATGTAGTGTCCTCATCACGGTTTTTCCGCCAGATTTCATCTCCGGTTGCGGCGTTTAGTGCGACGATGAACGACTGGCCTTCGTGATCCCAGTTCACTATGATTCTGTCTTTATAAAGCGCCGGAGAGCTACCCTCGCCAAATTCACGGGCGATGCTGAGATTGCCGAGGTCTTTTTCCCAGACGGGTTCGCCGTCCATCGTATAGCAATACAAACCGTGCGAACCGAAATAAGCATACACATGTTTGCCGTTGGTCAACGGCGAGCCGGTCGCCCAGGTCGTGGTTTGGTGCATTCCCTCGTGACGGGGTTCCTCGACGGCAAGTTTTTGCCATTTTATGGTTCCGGTTTGACGGTCGACCGCGAGCACGATAAATTTGATAGGGCTTGATTGTGTATAGTTTTCGGGCGGTATCGCCGCAGTGAGGAAAATATCGTTGCCCCAGATTGCCGGTGTCGAATAACCGGGGCCGGGAAGCTCGGTTTTCCAGCGAATATTCTCTGATTCGCTCCATGTTAACGGAGGATTCCCTGCGGGAGCTGCGCCGGTAGCTGTGGGACCTCGCCACTGCGGCCAGTTATTCATGTATTCTGCATTGTCCTGCGCGAAAAGGGATGACGAGAAAAGCAGTGAAACGAGAATGAACATTGTGAGCGGACGCATACAAACTCCTCCATTCGGGTCCATTAATAAATATGACTATATTAGTGATATATTTTTCAAGATATACGTTTATATAGAATATTTGAACAGCATAAAAGTTTTTTTTAGGAAAACATTGTCAATGGAAAGACCTCATCGTTGCAAAAGAGGTCTTTCCGCCCGAACAGTATAGTAGATAAAAGGGTTGAATATTTACCTGCCCTTTTGTAGAACGATTTCATCTGCGCCGTCCGCCACCTCCCCTTCGTCGCGATGGATTGCTTTTGACCGCTTCCAATTGTGTGTCAGTGAGAACGTCAAGCGCATTTTTGGCAAAATCCGACTCCGTTCTGTATTGCTGTAGAGTGTTTATCTGGTTCTCGTTCAGCGGACAATTGGCCCGTTCAAGGATTTCGTTCAGTGCCTTTATATCCGAAATACCCGAGAGGGGAGACCGCTCACGCCTTGATGTCGGCCGGGCCCCTGCGCTGCCTCTCATGGGCTGCTGGCTTTCGAGTGTACTGCTGCTGCTTGAACCGGTGGAAAATCCCAGACAACCGGCACAGGGCAGCAGCGAGATGATACAGAACATGATTTCCCGCCGTTTCATAACATAACTCCTATCGTAATAATAACGTGTCATGAAGCCAGAGACGACTGTGAAACAATATCTTTTGTCCTACTATTATTGTCCTCGTCTGCCGAACCGAGGCATATTGTTATATTCGGAAAGCTGCTTTTTGTTCAGAATCGATTCGAGCGCCTTGGTTGTGACGTCGCGAAGTTCCATCATATTATCGCGCATTGACTGAAAGTCGGCATTCTGGCCCTGACCGCTCATCTCGGCCATAAGTTTGTTCTGCGCCTCGATCTCTTTCCTGATAACCGGCGCGATTTTCGCTTTCTGTTCGTCGGTCAGCGTGACCGTGCGGTCGATCTGTTCGATACGCCGGTCAATACTCTGCTGAAGGTTGTATGCCTCCAGTTTTTCGATCTGCTCGGCAGTGAGTATTTTTGCAATTGCTTCGGGTGTCTGGCTGCCGCCCATGAAAGCGAATCCGCCTCGGCCGCCTCGGCCGCCTCCCTGTCCCATGTTGGCCATGACATCGGTGTAGAATTTGAGGATTTGGGCCCGCTGTTCGGCGGTTATCGTGACTGCATGCTCGATCCGCTCGACCATGCTTTCAGGCGTTGGACGCTGAAACTGCTGCGCCGTTACCGTGAGCGGTAGTATAACGCTAACTAACGCGGCAATGATGATGATCCCGGTGAAATAACGCGTGTTCATTGTGCTGCCTCCTTTATATAATGGTAGGGGGGATTTTGCTATATAGGAATTTGACGAGGATGTTTTTGAAATGGTTTAAGCGGTTTTTGAGAATTCAAAAGAATTTTCACCCGGATAATCCGAACGTAAAGTGAAAATGCTCCGCACACACAAAAATAGCCTGTCGGTTCGTCTTGATTTCGGCACAATACATCCTTATTATTATAAAATACCGCTCTATTGATTTTGGCCGCGGGAAAAAACATTTCAAAAATCGTCACCGGACGATTAAACGAATATAAATGGATACATGCACAATAAATGGAGAAATAGCCATGAAACGCTACGGCAGTCTTATCGGCTTAAAACCGGAATATGAAGAGCGGTATGTTATTCTGCACAAAAACGCGTTTCCGGACGTGCTCAAACAGATTGCATTGAGTAATATCGTCAATTATTCGATATTTCTTAGGCATTATACCGAGGGAATAAAACTGTTTTCGTTTTTCGAATATATCGGCGATGATTTCAAGGCTGATATGGAAAATATGTCTGCTGACCCGCTTACACAAGATTGGTGGAAACTGACCGATCCCATGCAGGAGCCGCTTGAATCGCGGAAAGAGGGCGAATGGTGGACAACCATCGAGGAGCTGTTCCATTGGGACGGCGACCGGAAATCCCCGGAAAAAGTCCGGCGTTATGCAAGTTCGGTCGATGTGCTTCCCGAAAAAGAGGACGATTACCGGAAGCTTCATACATCCCTGAGCCCCGGAATTCTCGAAAACCTTCAAACCGCGAATATCAGTAACTACAATGTATTCATGCACGATACTCGTGCCTATACGTATTTCGAATATGCCGGCGGCGATTTCGAGAACGATATGGCGCGGATGACAGTCGAAACTGAAACCTGCAACTGGCTCGATGCATGTAAAACGCTTCGGTATAAAATCCCCGAGGAGAAAAGCTCGGACTGGTGGCAGGTGATGCGCGAAGTGTTTCATACTGATTGAATACAAAAAAGGGGATATTATTCGAGGTGGCATTTTACATCAGACGATCCGGCCGGATTCGAGTTTGCAAGGGTAAAACATGATTATAAGATATTCAGCAGGCCAGATAAAAATAGTTAAAAGAATATATAGTACTTCAAATCAAAACATATATATTAATAAGGCGTTTTATCATAAGATTTAAATTCCGAGGATATCAAAGCGAATGAAATTTTAAACTAACCGTTAAGTACATATTTAGTTAACATTAAAAACGTATACTCAATAATCCTTAAATGATAGCAGACTTTATGAAATTTCAAGGCGGATACACATTCAAAGGTTTTTCTGGCGCTGCGGCAGCGACGTTAGATGAGGTGGTCATCCCCGATAAATTGGAGATACCAGTACACGCAAGTGATAAGCATGAGGTGACTGCGGGTTCGGCGGTGAAAGCGGGTGAGAAGCTGCTGACCGGTGCGAACGGAATAGTTGTTTCGCCTGCGAACGGCACGGTGGCTGAGATGACCGCGGAAATGATCACAATCAAGACAGACGGAACGGCGGCATTTTCCCCGGTGGAAGGCCATCCGCGTGAACCGTGGAGGATGAGTCATAACGAGGCGGTGGCGCTGTATGTGTCAACCGGATGTTCACTTATGTCCGATGGACGGTTTATCACGGACGAGGCGTGCGCGGCGGTAAACCATGTGATTGTAAATGCGGCATTTAACGGGCCGCTTAACCGGACATTCGAGCCGGATGCGATCTGCGAAACCGGGCTGTTTGCGAACGGATTGAAGACCGTGGCTGCGTTATTTCCGAAAGCCAAGCTCACCGTGGCGGTGAATAAGCGGAATCGTGAGTATGCTGAAGAGACCAATGCAGAAATACTGATCGTGCCGGACAAATACCCGCAGGAACATCCGGAGGCGCTGTCAAGAGTTGTTGCGGACAAACCGCTGATCTCACCAGTAGGCAAGGTTGCACCGGACATCGCGGTGCTGGGATTTACCGAAGTGATGCAGATTGCGGAGACGATGACCCGCGGCCGCCCGCTGATCGACCGGATTGTGATTATCGCGGGGGACGGTGTCAGCCGCCCGGGCTGGTACCGTATACGCATCGGGACACCGATCGTGGAGGTTGTGCGCGAACTGGTGAAATCGGAGGGAATCTGGAGGACCATCCGAGGCGACGTATTCACCGGGATGGCGCTGAAAGAGGCCGAGGGATCGGTGATGTTCGAGGATACGGCATTCTCGGTGATCGAGGAACATGCGGTGCGGGAGCTATTCAACTTTGTCATGCCCAAATTCGCGGGAGACAGTTATTCGCGGGTAACAGCGGCGGAGTATATACCTCTGGTTCCGAAACGGCTCGATACGAACATGCATGGCGGTGTGCGGCCCTGTGTGCAGTGCAATTACTGCGACGAAGTTTGCCCGGTCGGAATTTACCCGTTTTTGATCTGGAAATATGTCGCGGCGGATATGGTTGAGGAGAGTTTTCGGCTGCGACCGTACGACTGTATTAGCTGCGGATTGTGTAATTACGTGTGCCCTTCCAAAATCGATATTATGTCATCGGTCGAACAGGCGAGCGCGGCATATAGTGAGATGAAGAGGTCTGGTGATGAAACTGATTGATATGCTGCGCAATATCATCGATAAGCTGGATAATAAGTTCGAGGGTTCAAAATTAGAACCGGCGTGGATGACCATGTCTACGTTCTTCTTCTCAGAACAGACGGTAACGAAACTTTCAGGCCCGCATGTGCGCGACAATACGGATTTGAAACGATACATGACTGCGGTGATGTTATCCGTATCACCGGCGCTTGCGGCATCAATTTATTATTTCGGCTGGCGGTCGTTTGCGCTGGTGGTGATGAGCTATGCTATCGGGATTATCATCGAGCTTGGTTTCGCAATTGTAAAAAATGAGGAAGTTACCGAGGGCATGTTTGTGACCTGCATTCTCTATCCGCTGATATTGCCTCCACTGTTGCCGTTCTGGATGGCTGCGGTAGGCATTGCGGTAGGTATTATTTTAGGTAAAGAGATTTTCGGTGGTACAGGGAAAAACATATTCAATCCGGCTATTGTTGGGCGGACATTTATTGCCATCACATTCCCGGTTGAAATGGCCTCACAATGGGCGCCGCCGTTCAAAGGCGGACTCGGAGGCTTTGTACACTGGAGCCACCCCATGGACGCCTTAACGACCGCTACGCCGCTTGGGAATTTCAGGAACGGCATGCCGGACAACATTTGGGATATGTTTATCGGGTCAACAAGCGGCTCAATCGGCGAAACCTCTGCGCTATTGATCATTGCAGGCGGATTATTTCTCATATTCTCCAAAATAGCGAACTGGCGGCTGCCGGTTGCGACGATCGGATCGGCGATGGTGCTCGCATACCTGATGCATCTCTCGAATCCGGAGGCTTTTGCTTCGCCGTTCTATCATCTGGTCGGCGGAGGACTCTTGTTCGGTGCGTTTTTCATGGTGACCGATCCGGTTTCGGCGCCGTTCTCAAGTGCAGGAAAGTGGGTGTACGGTATTCTCATCGGAATTGTGGTGATTGTGATTCGTAACCTTTCGGGATTTCCCGAGGGGATGATGTTCTCAATACTGCTGATGAATATGTTTGCGCCAATGATCGATGATATCGTGCTCGGCTTTAAGTATGGACGGGGGATTTGATATGAATAATCGATACTGGATGATCGGGATGCTGCTTATTATGGCAATAGTGTGCTCGACTGCGCTTGCGGTGGTGAATGTATTCACCGCTCCGATTATCGAAAAGAACGACGAAATCACCTACAAGAGCACAGTGCTGGACGTATTCAATATCGAGTATGATGCCGACGATCCGGACGGTATAATCGCAAAGTACGCCGAAACGGTCGCGGAGTCTGAGGAAAATGGGATCGCACTTTTCCGGGATAAAGTGCATGGCAGTTTGGCGATCTCGATTTCGGGCAGTGGGTTTCAGGGACCCATCGAGGTAATTGTGGCGCTTGACGGCGAGAGGATTAGCGGATTTAAAGTTGTAAGCCAGAAGGAGACACCGGGTCTCGGTTCGCGGATCACAGAAGATGAGTTTCAGCAGTCATTTGTTGAAAAAAGGGTCGGCGACGGTATCGGGATGACCCGATCCGGTAATGCGGGAATATCGGAGTTCGACGCTATTACCGGAGCGACCGAGACATCAAAGGCGTTAGTAAGATTGCTGAACCGGGGATTTTCTAAGTATTTCGAAACTGTGGGGAATTAAATATTCACCGCAGACTATGCTGCGACCTCTGCGGTGCAATAAGTTATAATAAACATATATAAAAGGACACAATAGTGGGTTTGAAACAGACACGAGAATGGAAAATATTCTATGAGGGATTTTGGGCAAACAACGCCAGTTTCAGAATGATGCTGGGGTTATGTTCGACACTTGCGGTTACTAATAGCCTGAAAAACTCGTTTGCCATGTCCCTCGGTGTAATATTCGTAACCTGTTCTTCTTCCTCGATTATCAGTATAATGCGTTCGATCATTCCATCGAGAGTTCGCATGGCGGTCTTTATGATGGTAATATCGACATTCACCATTGTGGTCGATCAAGTGCTGAAAGCATTTTATCCGGCAATTTCTGCTTCCCTTGGACCATATGTAGGACTGATTATTACGAACTGTCTTGTCATGGGTCGTGCAGAAACGTTCGCAGTCTCGAATCCGTTATGGTTTTCGTTTGTAGATGCGTTTGCAGTCTCGAGCGGATATGCATTCTCGCTTCTCATGATCGCAGCGGTCCGTGAGATAATGGGATTCGGGACGATTTTCGGGATAACAATGTTCGGCAGCGAGTGGACACAATGGGTGATTATGATCCTCCCCCCGGGAGCATTCTTTGTGCTGGGACTCTACATCTGGCTGCTCCGCTCGGTTTCAAAGGAGGTCGAATAATGCCTGATGTATTTACTGATATATTTGTAATCCTTATCGCATCGATATTCATCAATAATATGGTACTCACGTATTTCCTTGGCATCTGTCCGTTTGTAGCAGTCTCCAAGGAAATTCCGACGGCATTCGGCATGGGTATGGCAGTGATATTTGTCATGGTCATGACCATGGGTATCAATTGGCCGCTGTATCATCTAGTGCTTATCCCGTTCAATGTAGAGTATCTGCAATTTCTTGTGTTCATATTCGTGATTGCGACCTTTGTCCAGATTGTGGAGCTGTTTATCGACCGGTATTCCCCGGTGCTTTATGTGTCGCTCGGAGTATTTCTGCCGCTTATCACAGTGAATTGTGCGATACTCGGCGTGTCGCTGTTTGCGATTCTAAGGGATTACACCTATCCGCAGGCGATGGCGTTCGCGCTTGGCAGCGGTATTGGCTGGTTGCTTGCAATCATCGCCATGGCTGGCATCCGCCAGAAACTCGCATTCTCCAACATCCCGAAAGGCCTTCAGGGTCCCGGAATCACGTTGATTATCGCTGGTATTATGGCCCTTGCGTTCATGGGTTTCGCAGGTGTCATCAGCATGAATTAGAAATACTTAACAATGGTTGAATTTATGACTCCCATTCTTTCTCAATACATGTAATATAATACTCGTATCTAATTTGATCTATTTTGTGCAAATATTGCTCTTATGCTATTGTTAATATTAAGAATAACTATCTATTATAAATTATTGTTGTAACAAATCGCTCAATTTAGGTATTATATGGTTTTGGGCAAACGCAAGGGTTACCCCTGCACAAGAATCGCTCAATAAATATCGATAACGATTTGTTGAGCTTCTTTCCGATGTGGGACACTGAAATGAAAAAGCGGCAGGTCTTCGTGAACCTGCCGCTTTTCGAATAAATAAACCGAGATTATTTCTTCACAATATTTGCCACTGCCTGCGGCCCGAGACGGTCCTCGAGCTGTTTCAGATACAGACTTTCCGGTGTAACGTGACGGTCGAGCGATTCCATGTATCCATCCTCTTTTGAATTGTCTTGAAAGATAAAATTGATCGCGGTCGAATTTATGCCGATATGGCCGAACGTAAAATTATTCGCAGTCGGCGGTTTCTGAATGCGGAATTCCCCCTCGCAGTTCCAGAATACAATGTTTACACCGGCCCAACCGATACTGATATCTTTCCAATATCGTGCTGTTAGTGGACCGTTCACATTATCATAAAGTGCGCCGGTTACCCAATGACTGTGGGGTTCACTTGTGGAATATGAGCGTGTCGCCGCTTTTGTATCCTTTTACGCTTTCCACATTAAATGATCGTGTGCCTACCGGGACATAGTCGTCAGTGATTTTTTGAACTGTCGAATCGTCTGTTTCCCATATCGGCGATCCGTCGAATCGTCTGTCTCCGCTCCTCTCTGCGTTTCCTCCGCGGACAACGATTAACGGTGGCTGCCCGAAAATATTTTGCTTTTCTTCGCTTTCGATATTTCTGCCAGTGAGAATTGTACCAAGGTTGTCCTGCCCTTCGCCGCGAAGCACCACGCCCGACGCTGAGATGGTCAGAGTCGAATAAAGATCATAGTATCCCATTTTCGGAAGGATAGTTCCGCGGATACCATTTTCATCCGGCTCGAGCGCAGACACTCTGTCGATTGCGGCCTGAATGACCGGAGAGGCATCGCCCTCGACGCCCCAAACGTTTTCTTTCACCAGCACATACGGTATCGGAACGCCGCCTCCGGCGAAACCGGCATTTGAGAAATCCGGGATAATGTTTCCTTTTTCATCGGGGACATAGATCAGCTTACCGTCCATGCCCGGATAGAGACGGGTTGTATAATTCGGGCCGCTTTCGGCAGTGACATATATTGAGCTGGCGAGACAAAGCATGAGCATAAGAAATGCGGAGAGCTTAAAGGATTTCATCTTTGGTTCTTTCGCTGGTAACAAATGCTTGAGACTTTCTTTGAAATATCATAATTCAAGTTCTTTTGCGAGACCGGTTATCCTGAATTCTCCGGTAACAACTCCCGAGGTATGTGCGTCCGCGGTACCGGAGAATCCCGGTTGTTTCCCACCGATCGAAATACCGAACATACCGGGCTCGATGAGGCGTTTGGTATCATCGGTGATCAGCGACAAATCGCGCGGATTAATCGTGAACGATACGATTTTTGTCTGTCCGGCATCAAGCGAGATGCGTTTGAATCCGACAAGCTTGCGGATCGGTACGGGCACGGATGCCTCTTGGGCGGTCACATAGAGCTGAACAACTTCATCGCCGGCACGGGAACCTGTGTTTGTTACATACACGGTTACCGCTACGGGAGCACCTGCATAGACACTTTCAGTAACACTCAGTCTGTTATACTCAAATGTGGTATAGCTGAGACCGTGACCGAACGGATACAGCGGATTGCCGGAGAAATACTTATAGGTACGTTCGACCATATTGTAATCCTCGAATGGCGGGAGCTGATCTGTCGATTTGTAGAATGTAATCGGCAGTCGACCGCCCGGATTATAGTCGCCGAAAAGAACATCGGCGATCGCGGTTCCAGCGGCTTGTCCGGGATACCATGCCTCGATAATGGAGGGAATGTTTGCGTCCGCCCAGTTGACCGCAACCGCGCTGCCGTTGAGAAGTACCAACGCCGTGGGTTTCCCGACTGCTGCAACCGCTTTCATAAGCTCTTTCTGCACATCAGGCAAATCGAGCGTGAGACGGTCGCCGCCGGAAAATCCCTCAACCTGAACTCTCATTTCCTCGCCCTCGAGCCGTGGCGACAATCCCAGAACAAGCACGACCGCGTCGGCGTTCCGCGCAGCCTCAACAGCCTCACCGATAAGGTCGCGGTCTTTCATTGTCCATTGAATCTGCATATTCATGTCGCCTCTGCGGTCCGATGCCTGTACATTCATCCGGTATGATTTCCCGGCTTCGAGTGCTGCAAATCTGGGTGTACGGCCGAACCGTCCGGTGCTGAGCGATTCACCGTCGATGGTAATCTGGGCGAATCCGCCCGATACTCTAAATGTATACTCGCCGCTGACCGGAACGACGATATCTGCAATCCACCGAACACCGAAATTATCGTTTTCGAGACCGTCCAACGGGACAGTATCCCACCATTTGAAATCGATGTTTGCTTCGATAGATGATGCGTACGGTGCATTCTCAAAATCACTGCCTCTGTAATATTCGGCTGTCAGACCGTTCCGGCGCTGCTCGTTAATGGTCGTGAAAAAGATATTGTCGGGAACGGCTTCAAATTTATTCATGTTTTTGGCGATTTCGGAACCGGCCGCATAAACGACGTTTACACCGGAACCAAGCTTATTCCGGATGCCGTCGAGCGCTGTGACCGGTTTTGAGGGGATTCCATTATAATTTCCGAGGAGCACTTCCTCGTCATGGGCATTCGGCCCGATGACCGCGATCGTTTGAAAGTTTTTCCTGAGCGGCAAAACATTTCCCTCGTTTTTCAGCAGTACGATGGATTTTCTGGCAGTATCCTCAGCAAGCTTGGCATGCGCGGCACTGTCGTTCACCTCATAGGGAATCTGCGCCCATTTAACCATTTCCGGCGGATCGAACATACCGAGTTTCATACGTGCGGTAAAAAGCCGTTTTAACGAAACGTCGAGCTCCGCCTCGGTTAAAAGCCCCTGCTGAACGGCGCCGAGCAAACCGCGGTAGGCATTGCCGCAGTTGAGATCACAGCCGCGTTTGATCCCAAGCGCAGAGGCCTCCTCCTGCGTTCCGACAATCTTATGGTTGGCGTAGATATCACGGATTGCGCCGCAGTCCGAAACGATATAACCCTCGAATCCCCATCTATCGCGGAGCAGTTCCTCGAGCAGAAATTCATGCGCGCTGGCCGATTCCCCTCTGAACCGGTTGTAGGCGCCCATGAATGAATAAACATTTCCCTCTATCACTGATTTCCGGAAATGGGGGAGATAGGTTTCATAGAGATCGCGGTTGCTGCACTGGGCGTCGAATGTGTGGCGGTCCGGTTCGGGACCGCTGTGGACGGCGAAATGTTTGGAAGTTGCGACAAGTTTCAGATGTTTCGGATCGTCGCCCTGAAGGCCCCTGATAAAAGCGACGGCCATTTCGCCGGTCAGATACGGATCCTCGCCGTAGGTTTCCATGCCCCGACCCCAGCGGGGGTCGCGAAAAATATTGATATTCGGCGACCAGAATGTCAATCCCTGATAACGATGGCGCTGACCGTTGCGGACATATTCGTGATGTTTGGCGCGGGCTTCGTCCGAGATAGCGGTTGCGACTGTGAGCATGTGATCTTTGTCCCACATCGCTGCAAGCCCGATCGCCTGAGGAAACACGGTTGCGCGGCCGGCACGGGCAACGCCGTGCAGTGCCTCGTTCCACCATTCATAGGTGGGGATGTTAAGCCGGTCGATTGCCGGCGCATTGTTCATCGTCTGAGCAATTTTTTCCTCGAGCGTCATCCGGCCAACAATATCGTCAACCCTGACATCGACCGGAAGATCGGAATTGAGATACGGCAGCTGAGCAACTGAAAAAATGGGAAATGTGGTAATGAACAAGATCAAAACTGAAAGACTTGCACATGCCCGTTTCAGAAAGGACCGAATCATGTGTTGTTCTCCTTAAAATGAAAGAATTCGTTATTTTTTCTTATTAATTAAACTATTTTCGCATTTTTATTGTCATATATTTATCAAATTGTGTTATAATATATTATAATTATGATGAATGTAAAATATAAATAGTTTAATATCCATATTACTTAACAGGATCGTAAAATCAACAATTAATGTTTCACTTAATCATTTTTCAGGGAGATTTTCATGGATTCTCAGCTCTATCAAAGTCGGTTTAAAAAAGCCGTAAACGACGCAATCAATCGCCGTTCCTTTCTCGGTATGGCCGGAGCAACCGGATTGGGACTTGCCGGATGTGCGGCAAACGGCGCAAAAATCACGACTGTCAGGCCCGGTTCAGGAAAAACCCAGCAGGCCCGTGATAACAGCACTGTGTCAGTCGTCAACACAAAAGACCGCCGTCAGGGAACATACGATTCACTGAAGCCGTTCCAGAATGAAGTCAGGCAGGCTATCGGCAACAAACAGGTCATCATAAAAGTGAATGCCGGTTTTCCCACCGAGGGACACCGTGTTCATTCCACATATCCCGATCAGGTACGGGGTATCATGGATTTCCTAAACGAGTTTTACGACGGCCCGATTCTTATTTCCGAGGGTGTTGGCAGTTCAAAGACCGGCGACATGATGGACGGATATGAGCTTTACGGTTTCACTCCGCTGCCTCGGGAATTCAAAAATATTACGCTTGTCGACGCGAACCTTACACCGCTTGTCACAAAATATATCCACCAGTTTCGTCAGGCGCCGGAACCGATCAACATCATTCGAATGTATTTCGATCCGAATAACTATATTATTTCCGCGGCCCGCATGAAAACACACAATGCGGTTGTCGCAACATATTCGCTGAAGAATATAGTTATGGGCTCGCCGGTCGGTCAGGCAAACGGCAGACGAAGTGAAAAGGGCAAGATGCACGGCGGCAGAGGCGGCGGTGAAGGTACCGGCGGACAGGAGCTGAGTTATAATCTATTCAGATTAGCCGTCGAGGGTGTTTATCCTGATCTTGCTGTTGTGGATGGAATTACGGCTATCGAGGGCGACGGTCCCTGGGACGGTGAAATAGTCGAACACGAGGTGGCCGTTGCGAGTACCGATTTTGTCGCATGCGACCGCATCTGTACTGAGCTTGACGGCATCGATCCGTTTATCATGAAATATCTCGAATTCTGCGGTACTACCGGTCTCGGAAATTGGGACAGAGAGAAAATCCGTACGGTCGGCGCAGATCCTGCCGCATTGAAAATCGATTACAAACTGCACCAGAATGTTGAGCATCAGGTCGGCTGGATTCACGAGCATTTCGAACGGACGTAAAATACTATCCGTCGCCGATAATTCTATAAATGAACCGTCGCATCAAATGAAAACAACCCTGCGCTCAGCTTTTTTCAATAAGCGCAGGGTTTCATTTATGAAAATCAGAACTTGAATACCCTGTTTTGTAAACGGGGATGAAAAGTTATCTTTATGAAATAGATGTCGTAAATCATCGCGAACAAGAGAAAACTCCGAAGCAGTTAGATTTGTTTGATTGAAGCCCCGCCTTATAGGCGGGGTAATTCACTTGGACGATCCATTTGTTTACAAATGAATTGAAAAGGTTTGTGTACTCTTCGCGTAGATAGAGAAAATATGAGCCTTTTGTCCCCGCGCCGATCTGTATACTATTCCACCATATAGAGCCATTCACTTCTGGACGGCTGATCGTATGAATGCATTCGTGATGAAGCGAACCTTTTATAAACCATCAAGGAAATTCGTATCTGAATCCCGGCGAGAGGGTATAACGAATCCGGTCAAGTTTGAAACCGCTCTCTTTATAATCTGATATCACGGTTGTCGTACCAAAGAGACCGGTTACGATAAACCGTTTGACGCCGAAAAAATCAACATATGTTATAAATTCAGAACGATGTGATGGCTTAATGTCCGCAGAGGAATCGAATCCGTGCACATATGGTGCAAGCGTAATATTCCCGTGAGTATCCATAAGAACCGCTGACCAGCAGGAAATCGAATTAGGACAAAATGAGCAGCAAAGAAGGGTGACGTAATCTTTTTCATCGGCTGATACCTCGCCCGGTCTTACATCCGATCGTATAATTCATCCAGATCTATCTTGAATTTGGTCATATTGTTGTAACGCTCCGAGCGGTGCGGACGGAGAGCTTTGCCCAGAATTGCGTCCATTTCCGGTTGTTCGGCGTATTTCAGGATGGATTTTGGTTCCGGCATCGGCTTTTCTTCTCTCATATAGTATTTGGCATCCATTCTGTTGTACGGGTGATCGCCGGTTATCATATAATAGAGCGTCGCAGCGAGGCCGTAGATATCGGCTCGTCCATCGACCGGATGCGTCAGTTTTGGACCGATTTGTTCAGGTGCTGCAAATCCGAGCGAACCTAATACTGAGCTGTAGATGGGAATACTGGCATCTGTTCGTTTCGCCAGCCCGAAATCGCAGAGTTTCAATTCCTCAATGTCGCCGTCTGGAATGAGAATATTTTCAGGTTTTATATCGCGGTGAATGAGATTGAGATCGTGTGTAACCTCTAATACCCTGGCAATGATTCTGCCAATATGGACAATATCCTTTATACTAAGCGTAGACTTATATTCTTCAAGGTTTTTCGCGTCGATGTATTCCGATACAATATACCGCCAGCTTATGACTTTCTTTGAATATATTTTGGGGAGAAACGGGATAATAGTGCGTTTACCGCCTTTTTTCTTATAGATTTCGTCGAATTCTCCGTACCGGTAAAACCGAACGATATGCTTTTCCAAACCCGAACCGATCTTCCTTAGGCTTATATAGACCTGACGCGTTGCGAAGGCTTCATTAATGAACCGTGTTCTGTTCAAAACATTTGAATCGGGATTAATACCGTAAACGCGGTGAGGATAGACGATTTTTACCGAGCATTGTTTATGCTCGATCTTGATTCCGTCGAGTAGAATATCAGTATATGCTTTCGCGACAAGTGCAAATCCTCCATAGCCGATTATTTCCTCCAAAAATATCGGTCTGCTCTGTTTCTTCAAATTGCGTTTTGCAATCTTGAAAACAGACATGAGCTTCTGCTTTTGCCCATCGGAATATAGATCTGCCATGAATATTCAGTCCTTAATATTGTTAATTGACAATCCGGTATTTCGGGTTTATTGCGTTATGTACAATAACAACTTTGACTATAAAGATGTGCGATACTATGATTATACATTGTTTATCCCCGTTCAACAAGTGTTTTTTGAATGGCATGGATAAAACGCCTGATTGAGAAACTCTTACGCCATCAACAGGCTATCCTTGGGGATATGAAAAAAATTTATATCATTTGTATGAGGACTTCACGTTCGACAAAGGCGTAATCCTGCTCAACGCGGCGTCACAAGCGTTTACGATGTTCTAATGAAATTAATACATGAATCGATGTAAGCGGAGAAAAGAACTAAACGGGGTAGGCAACAAATTGCTGATATCAGTGTGATATTATTGAATGGTTGGATACCGTGAACCCGAACTGTGATAATTCAGCGAAAAGACTCGGGATCGCAGAGATATTTTTTTGCACTGGCGGCTCTCCCGCATTTAGAGCAGATATAATTGGGATTCTGTACGATTTTCTTCAGATCGTCAAAATTATCTGTAAAGTCTTTCTTCTTCCATTTACAGAGGTTTTTTTTGAGCTTAGCCATCACAATATCCTCTCAATCGCTATCCATTGATTTATAAATATATACCGACCGCGTCTCAAGTGAAAAGCAAATCGGTGAATTCTGTTAAAAGCTCTCTTTCAACATTACACGATTCGGTTTGAAAGATGTTCCGTTCTGTATATTTAATATACTTCCGGAACAAACGTCTGATCGGTAATCGGCGGCCGGACATACCCCTTATCGTCCTGACGCGGCGGAAGCTTGATCGGTTCCGGTGTGAGGTCATTATATGGTATTATGCTCAGAAGATGATGAATGCAGTTCAGCCGCGCTCTCTTTTTGTTGTCTGCCTCGACGACATACCACGGCGCCTGTTTGATGTCGGTGTGTTTAAACATCTCGTCTTTCGCTTTGGAGTACTCGAGCCATTTCGAACGTGATTCCAAGTCCATCGG